>JAWOHY010000246.1:0-25336 GCA_046484945.1 Bacteroidales bacterium | reverse complement strand
ACTAAAGCCGTCGGTTCCTATCTTTTGTAACATGCTTGGAACCAACGGCTTTAGTCGTTGGAGCACGACCCTATTCCAGGCTGTAACCGCCTGGCCTATCAGCCGTACCTTCGGCACTGGCATTTGCAGGGGTCGCCATCTTTCCCCGCCAATGAATTGGCGGGCTACTGTCAGATATCCCTTCGGGATGAAGGTTCCAGAGTTCCAAAGTTTCAAAGTTCCAATGGAACTTTTGGAACCATTGGAACCCTGGAACCGTGAAACAAAAAACAAGAAACATAAGATTAGCTAACCACCGTGCACCAGCCGTAGGTATCGGGTTCTTCGCCAAACTGGATAGCGCGGAGCTTGTTGTAGAGTTTTGTGGAAATGGGGCCGGCTTTGCCGTCTTTGCAGTATTCGTATATCTTTCCGGTTTCGCGGTCGTGGATCTTTTTGATAGGCGATATGATGGCGGCGGTACCGCAGGCGCCGACCTCTTCGAATTCGGCCAGTTCTTCCACCGGCACCTGGCGGACATCCACTTTCAGTCCCATATCCTTTGCCAGTACCTGGAGGCACTTGTTGGTGATGGAAGGTAAAATGGTGTGCGATTCGGGGGTGACGTAGGTATTGTTTTTGATACCGAAGAAATTGGCGGGGCCGGCTTCGTCGATATATTTCTTCTCTTTCGCATCGAGGAACAGCACGGTGGAACAGCCTTCCGCCTTTGCACGGGCCGCCGGGAGCAGGCTGGCGGCGTAATTCCCGCCGACCTTGATATGGCCGGTTCCCAGCGGGGCGGCGCGGTCGAAATCCCTGAGCAGCTGCACGCAGACCGGGTTAAATCCTTCGCGGAAATAGGGGCCGACAGGGCCGACAAATACCATGAACAAATATTCATCCGCCGGCTTCACCCCTACCTGCGGGCCTGTGCCGAGCAGCAACGGCCTGAAATAGAGCGCCGCGCCTGTGCCGTAAGGTGGAACGTATTTCCGGTTCAGCTTGAGGGCTTTCATGATCGCCTCTTCAAAAATTTCATCGGGGACCTCAGCCATCATGATGCCTCGGGCCGAGGTGCGGAACCGCTTCGCGTTCTCATTCCACCGGAATACGCGGATCTTGCCGTCCGCCCCGTGAAACGCCTTCATCCCTTCAAAGGCCTCTTGCCCATAGTGAAGGCAGGTTGCTGCAATATGAATGTTCACATACTCCGATGAGGAGATCTCCACCTCACCCCACTTTCCATCGCGGTAGTAGCACCTGACATTGTAGTCGGTCTTAAAATAACCGAACGGCAAACTGCCCCAGTCGATCTTTTCCATGTCCCAATTATTTTCTGTTAATTAAATCTGGTTTATAAACGGGGCTAAAGTAGAAAATTTTCCCGATATCCAAAAACGTCCCATTCTAAATTCATTTTAAATAAGACAGCCCGGTCAGTAAGCGGTCAAAATGTCAGCCCCGTGAACGCTTGGTACATCCTTTGATGGTCACCCGTAAAAAATCCTATAGTTATGCAAACGGGCAAGATCAATGTTCAGACGGAAAACATCTTTCCGATCATCAAAAAATTCCTCTATTCAGACCATGAAATATTCCTCCGGGAACTGGTATCCAATGCCGTCGATGCGACCCAGAAACTGAAAACGATGGCCTCGGTCGGCACATTCAAAGACGAACTGGGCGACCTGACGATCAAAGTCTCCGTGGATAAAAAAGCGGGGACGATCACCGTTTCGGACCGCGGTGTCGGCATGACGGCCGAAGAGGTGGACAAGTACATCAACCAGATCGCCTTTTCCAGCGCCGAGGAATTCGTCAAGAAATTCAAGACAAAGAGTGAAGCGGAGCGCAACGCCATCATCGGCCATTTCGGGCTGGGTTTCTATTCCTCCTTCATGGTGGCCGAAAAGGTGGAGATCTACACCAAAACCTACAAAAAAGGAGGCAGCACCAAAGCGGTGAAATGGGAATGTGACGGCAGTCCCGATTACACCATCACCGAAACCGATCGCAAGGAGCGTGGCACCGATGTCGTGGTTTACATTGATAAGGAGAACAAGGAATTTCTGGAAGAGCACCGCATCCTGGAGATCCTTCGTAAGTATTCCCGCTTCCTTCCCGTACCCATCGAATTCGGAACCGAAAAAAAATGGGAAAAGGTACCGGGGGAAAAGGACGAGCATGGTAATGACAAGGAGGTGATGGTCGAGAAACCACGCATCATCAACAACACCGACCCTTTGTGGAAGAAAAAACCGGCTGATTGCACTGATGAAGATTATAAAAATTTCTACCGGGAGCTATACCCGATGACCTTTGAAGAGCCGCTGTTCCATATCCATCTCAATGTCGATTATCCCTTCAACCTGACCGGCATCTTGTATTTCCCGAAGGTAAAGAAGAATGTCGAAATCCAGAAAGATAAGATCCAGTTGTATTGCAACCAGGTTTTTGTGACCGATTCGGTGGAGGGTATCGTTCCCGAATTTCTTACGCTTTTGCACGGGGTCATCGATTCGCCCGACATCCCGCTGAATGTTTCACGTTCCTACCTCCAGAGCGATTCGAATGTGAAAAAGATCTCCGGGTACATCATGAAAAAGGTTTCGGAAAAGCTTGACAAGCTGTATAAAAAAGACCGCGAGGCCTTCGAGTTGAAGTGGGATGACATCAAGGTTTTTATCGAATACGGGATGATCAGCGAGGAAAAATTCTATGAGAAAGCCGAAAAGTTCGCCCTGCTGAAGAACACCGAAGGGAAATATTTCACGTTCGAGGAGTACAAAAAGCTGGTGGAGCCCGCCCAGAAGGATACCGACAAAAAGCTGATCTATCTCTATGCGAACGACAGGGAGGAGCAGCATGGATTCATACAGGCGGCCAAAGACAGGGGATACGACGTATTGCTGCTGGACGGGATCCTGGACAATCATTTCATCAACACCCTGGAGCAAAAATTCACCGATACGATGTTCCGCAGGGTTGACAGCGACACCATCGACAAGCTGATCAAAAAGGAGGAAAACAATCTCTCCCGGCTTGATGATAAACAGAAGGAAAAGCTGAAAGAAGTGATTGAAAAATACGTAGACAAGCAGAAGTTCACGGTGATTTTCGAAAACCTGGGCGAGCAGGAGGTACCGTTCCAGGTGATCCAGCCCGAGTTCATGCGCAGGATGAAGGACATATCAGCCCTGGGCGGCGGGAGAATGGGCTTTGGCGACATGCCGGAGATTTACAACCTGGCGGTGAACGTGAACCATCCGCTGATGCTCACCATCCTGAACGAAGAGCAGGAAGAAAAGCAGCAAAAGCTGGTCGGGCAGTTATACGACCTGGCGCTGATTTCTCAAAACCTGCTGAAGGGTGAAAAAATGACCGCATTTATCCGGCGGAGCATCGACATGGTACAATAACTTTTTATCGTCGCCGGCGAAAGATGGTCAATAATGCTTACCTTCGTTTGACCATTTTCTAAACTGAGCACTATGAAAAAATCATTTTTAGCGCTGATCGGAATTTTCCTGGTAATTGGCCTGATCTTACTGATCGCCTTCCTGGCTTCTATCTCAACGTACAACAAAATGGTGCAATACGACGAAGCGGTCGCCGAATCGTGGTCGCAGGTGGAGAATGTTTACCAGCGGAGGGCCGACCTGATCCCCAACCTGGTGAGCACGGTGAAGGGCTATGCAGATTTTGAGCAGGAGACGTTGACCCGCGTGGTGGAAGCCCGATCGAAGGCCACCGCTGTCAACATTTCCCCGGAAAACCTGACTGAGCAATCGCTCGCGCAATTCCAGCAGGCGCAGGACGGGCTAAGTTCGGCTCTTTCGCGATTGCTCGTGGTCATCGAGCGCTATCCCGAACTGAAGGCCAACCAGAATTTCCTGGATCTTCAGGCCCAGCTTGAGGGGACCGAGAACCGCATTACAACCGAACGGCGCAGGTTCAACGAAACCACGCGCATTTACAACACTTACATCCGCAGGTTCCCGGCCAGGTTTTTTGCCGGCATTTTCGGTTTTGAGCAGAAACCCTACTTCGAGGCAAGGGAAGGCGCCGATGAAGTCCCTGTGGTCAGTTTTGACTAAATCATTCTGTTAAGATCAGAAAGGAAAGTCATGAAAACTGCAAAGGATTTTTTCACAAAGGAACAGAAAGAGGATATCCGGCAGGCTATCCTGAACGCCGAGCTGGACACATCGGGGGAGATACGGGTCCATATCGAGCTGACCTGCAGCGGCGATCTGATGGACCGGGTTGCCTATATTTTCGAAAAACTGGGAATGCAAAAAACCGAGCGCCGGAACGGCGTTCTGTTTTACCTTGCTGTAAAAAACAGGAGATTTGCCGTCATCGGCGACAAAGGGATCAACGCCGTGGTCCCTGACAGCTTCTGGGATGATCTTAAAACCCTCCTGCTGAACCACTTCCGGGAGGGGAAATTCACAGAAGGTCTGATTGAAGGCATCACCATGGTCGGCATTAAATTGAAAAAACATTTTCCATACCAGACGGGAGATATCAATGAGTTACCGGATGACATCAGCTTTGGGGAATAAAATCAGGGCGGCACTGCAGGCACTGGTTTTATTGGTGGTTCTGGCAGCACCCTTGCAGCTCATCAGCCAGGATGTACCTGAACCCCTTTATCCGCTCCGGCTGGTGAATGATTATATCGGCCTGCTGAAGGAACCCCAGTATCAGCTCCTTGAACAAAAACTACGGGCTTTTAACGACACGACTTCGACACAGATCGTCGTTGTTCTGGTAAGATCGCTGAATGGGATATCGAAGGAAGAATTTGCCGACCGCATCGGTGAAAGATGGGGCGTCGGGCAGCATGACAAAGACAATGGGATTGTCGTGGTGGTAAAGCCCAAAATACGTGATGAGCGCGGCGAAGCAAGGATCTCGGTGGCATATGGGCTGGAGGGCGTGATCCCGGATGCCGTCGCCAACCGCATCGTCAACCACGAAATGATCCCTCATTTTCGCGAGGGTGATTATTTCACAGGGCTGGATAAAGGGACCAGCACCCTGATGGCTCTTGCTGCTGGCGAATTCACTGCCGACGAATATAAGGAAAAGACGGAAGGCAGCGTTCTGGGGATCATCATACCCGTCTTTTTCATTTTACTGTTCATATTTTTAATGAGCCGCAATTCCAGGCGGCATTATACAACAGGTAGCCATGGCACCTCAGTGTGGACCGCCCTGTGGCTGGCTTCGATGATGAGCAGCCGCGGGCACAGCGGATCATGGGGCAATTTCCGTTCCGGCAGCGGCAACTTCGGTGGCGGAGGAGGTGGATTCGGCGGTTTTGGCGGCGGAAGCTTCGGAGGGGGTGGAGCCGGGGGTAGTTGGTGAGTTCTGAGTTTTGAGTTTTGAGTTCTGAGTTTTGTAAAAATTACAAGACTTTTCTTTTTAAATTAATTTATTTCTATTTTTATCCGTCGATTTAACCAGTTAACGGAAATGCAGGCAATCATCTTGTATTGACCTGTTTATCAGTTGACTGTGGTTAAATTATTCACAGAAGTATTTCTAAATGTATTGACATGCATAGATATTTACGACGGATCTATCACAAAATCCTCCCCTCTTTACTGCTTACCGCATTGTTCATTGGCAACGGATATTTAGCAGGCAACATTACCGCCCAGACGACCGATCCGAAAGAATTATTCCAGGTTTGCGCCGCATGCCATCATATTGGCAAAGGGAAGCTGATCGGCCCGGATCTTTATGGCGTTACGGAAAGGCTTGACAGGGAGTGGCTGATACGCTTTATCCGCAATTCCCAGGAGGTGATCGAATCGGGGGACGAATATGCCGTGAAATTATTTGAGGAGTATAACAAGATCCCCATGCCGCCGGTCGATTATACCGATGAGCAGATCAACATCCTGATCGATTACATCGCGAATTTCGACCCTGATCAACCTGCAGCCCCTGCTGTAGCTATAGCTGAAACAGAAGCTGTCGACGATTTCTTTGCAGAGACCCAAACCGCCCGGCGGAACTATGGCACGACTTTTATTATCTCGCTGATCCTTTTAATGGCCGCGGCTTTCGACCTGCTGGTCACCAGGTTGATAAAAGCCCGTTTTGTGAACGTGATTGTCATGCTGATCTCTGCATTTGTGATGATCGAGATCACCGTGGTCGAAGCACAAAACCTCGGACGGCAGAAAGACTACGAGCCCGACCAGCCGATCTTATTCTCCCACAAGATACACGCCGGTGAAAACAAGATAGATTGCAAGTATTGCCATACCAGCGTCACTGAAAGCAAGCATGCCGGCATACCTCCGGTGAGCCTCTGCATGAACTGTCACAATGTGATCCGTGAAGGGCGGCATACCGGCCGGACGGAAATCGATAAAATTTACCAGTCCATGGAAAGCGGCAGGCCTATCCAATGGGTGAGGGTGCATAACCTGCCTGATCACAGCTTCTTCAACCATGCCCAGCATGTGACTGTCGGGAAAATGGAATGTGAAAGCTGCCATGGCGATGTGACCAGCATGCACCGTATCCGGCAGGTACACGACCTGAGCATGGGCTGGTGCATCGAATGCCATCGCAATACCGAGGTGCACTTCCTGGATAACAACTATTACGGGAAATTCCGGAAATACCATGAAGAATTGAAAGCGGGCACCCGTACCAGGGTGACCGTAGATGATGTGGGCGGAACGGAATGCTCTAAATGCCATTACTAATCAGTTATCAATCTCCCAAGCAAACAATACCGATACATGAAACAATACTGGCGCAGTATAGAAGAATACGAAAGCTTACAGGAGCAGGGAAACCAGGGGCAAAAGGACTATTCACTGAAAGAAACACCGGATCATCCTCACGATGAGCCTGGTGACAACGGTATGGCGGGCGGTCACAGCCGGCGTGATTTTCTGAAGATGCTGGGGTTCGGCATCGGGTATGCCGGCCTCCTGTCGGGCTGCGAAATGCCCGTCAGGAAAGCTATCCCTTACCTGAACCAACCCGAAGAGATCGTTCCGGGTGTTGCCAATTATTATGCCACCACATTTTATGATGGCCATGATTATTGCAGTCTTTTGGTCAAGAACCGGGAGGGCAGGCCGATCAAGATCGAGGGGAATGTCCTGTCGCCCGTCACCAAAGGGGGAACCCATGCCCGCGTGCAGGCCTCCATATTGAACCTTTATGATATGGCCAGGCTGAAAGAGCCCATGAAAAACAACGAGGAGACCACCTGGGAAGCCATTGACGCTGAGATCATTGCCAAACTGCAGGAGATCTCCGCGGAAGGCGGCCGGGCGGTGATCCTGACACCGACAGTCATCAGTCCGTCGGCCCGTCATCTTATAAAAGAATTCATGCTGAAATACCCCGGAACGGAATGGATCACATACGATGCCATCTCCTCCTCCGCCATGCTCCAGGCTAATGAGATGAATTTCAAGCAGAAAGCGATCCCGGACTACCGATTCGATCAGGCAGACCTGACCGTTGGGTTTAACGCCGATTTCCTGGGCAACTGGCTTTCCCCGGTGGAATACACCAAGCAATACACAAAGAGGAGATCACTGATGGACAATAAGACGATGCCGAGGCATATCCAGTTCGAGTCTTATATGTCGCTGACCGGCAGCAACGCCGACTACCGCATTCCGGTCAAACCTTCGGAAGAGAGCGTCATCCTGTTGAACCTGTACAACCTGATCGCCGGGGCCAAAGGCGCCGATACATATCCGGTAAGCGACTCACCCGTTGAAATCGGTAAACTGGCGGAGGAGTTGCTGGCCCATGAGGGAAAATCACTGGTGGTATGCGGCACCAACGACTTGCACAGCCAGCTGATCGTGAATGCCATCAATCAGCTGCTGGACAATTACGGCACTACCATCGACCTGTCCCGGCCATTGCTGACCCGGCAGGGTTCGGACGATAAAATGGCCGCATTGGTTGACGATATGTTACTGGGCAAGGTTTCGGGCCTGATCCTGTGCCAGGTCAACCCGGCTTACGATTACCCTGAAGCACAGTACTTTGCCGATGGCATAAAACAGGTAAAGCTGACCGTTTCAATCACCGAACGGCTGGACGAAACCGCCCGCCTGGCGCAATATGTTTGCCCTGACAGCAACTATCTCGAATCATGGAATGATTTTGAGGTGAAGAAAGGCTGTTACAGCTTGGGGCAGCCTGTGATCAACAAGGTTTTCAACACCCGACAGGCACAGGACAGCCTGCTGCGATGGATGGAGGGACAGGCTGCATACAACGATTACATTGAGAATTACTGGGAAGAGAACATTTTTCCCGGACAAAGCCTGTCAGGAAGTTTCAGGGGCTTCTGGAATGAAGCCTTGCATGACGGAATATATGTTGAAGAGGTGTCAGCACTGCCCAGGCCGGCATACACACCAATCGCGCTACAAGCTTCCAGTGAACCGGAAGGGGAAGGCTTTGAACTGGTGCTTTATGAGAAGATATCCATCGGCGACGGGAAGTATGCCAATAACCCCTGGCTGCAGGAGCTGCCTGATCCCGTCACCATGGCCACCTGGGACAATTATGTCTGTATCCCTCCCGGCTATGCAAAGGAAAACCGGCTCAAGCTCGAGGATGTTGTTCTTATTAACGGAGAAATTGAATTGCCGGTATTGGTCCAGCCCGGCCAGCCGGAAGGCACCATTGCCATAGCGCTGGGCTATGGCAGGTCAAGTGCCGGAAAAGTGGCCAACGGGCTGGGAAAGAATGTTTATCCATTGGCAATGATCACAGATGGCCACCGGAGGTTTACGGGCCGGAAAGTAACACTGGAGCGTGTTGCCGGCAAAAGGTACCCGCTGGCGCTGACCCAGTCGCATCATACCATGGAACAGCGTGCCCTGGCCCGCGAAGCCACCCTGATGGAATACCTCGAAGACCCGGTAGCGGGCAATGAAATGCACATGGGTATCGTCCAGGAGAACCTCACCCTATATGAGATCCCAAAATATGAAGGATCACATTGGGGATTAGCCATCAACCTGAACGCCTGTATCGGTTGCGGCAATTGTGTGATCAGTTGCCAGGCGGAAAACAACGTCGCCGTGATCGGCAAGGAGCAGGTGCGCACCCGAAGGATCATGCACTGGATCCGCATTGACCGCTACTATTCCGATGAGGCTGACAATCCGGAAGTGATCCGCATGCCTGTCATGTGCCAGCACTGCGACAATGCACCCTGCGAGAATGTGTGCCCGGTGGCCGCCACCCCGCACAGCTCCGAAGGATTGAACCAGATGGCGTATAACCGCTGCATAGGAACGCGTTACTGCGTCAACAACTGCCCTTACAAAGTGAGGCGCTTTAACTGGTTTGAATATGCCGATAACGAGAAGTTTGACTATAATTTGAACAACGATTATGGCAAACTCGTGCTAAATCCCGATGTAACGGTCAGGTCAAGGGGGGTAGTGGAGAAATGCTCGTTCTGCGTACAGCGGATCCAGGCGGCCAAATTGAACGCCAAGATGGAAAACCGTGGTATCATCGACGGGGAGTTGAAAACGGCTTGCCAGCAATCCTGCCCGGGCGATGCCATCGTTTTTGGAGATATGAACGACCCGAACAGCGGGATCAAAAAAATACTGGATAACCCCAGGACATACCAGTTGCTGGAACAATTGCACACGCTTCCGTCTGTCAGTTATATGACAAAAATCTGGAACAAGGACAAGGAAGATAAGAAGGTGAACTACAGGCGAATGCGATATGTTCCTCATAGCGAAAAACATGCAAAGAAACACTCATGACAATAAAAGTTCAAAAATTATAAACGTAATTCTATGTATAAAACTTCTGTCAGGGGAATACTGATTCCGGGGAACAAGTCATACGGGCAGGTAGCCAATGAGATTCTGCGGCCGCTCGAAGCCAAATCCCCTCCTGTCTGGTGGTATATCGTGGCCAGTTTAGCTATCGGCATGACCGGTTTTGGGATATGGGGCATTTATACCACCGTTACACAAGGTATTGGCACCTGGGGGGTCAACAACAATGTTGCATGGGGAATGGCGATCATCAGTTTTGTCTGGTGGATCGCTATCGGCCATGCCGGAACGGCCTTTTCAATCTTCCTGCTGCTCATGCGGCAGCGCTGGCTGACGTCGATCACACGAACGGCAGAAGCCATGACGGTCCTGGCGGTAATATGCGCCGGCATCTTCCCGCTTTTGCACATGGGACGCATCTGGAACGGTTTTTTCATCCTCCCCTACCCCAATACCCGCGGGCCGCTGTGGGATAACTTCAATTCGCCCCTTTTCTGGGATGTGGCAGCCATCACAACATACCTGATGACCTCTGCCGTATTCTGGTATATCGCGCTGATCCCCGACCTGGCCATGGTGAGGGAAAGAGCGGTTTCGAAAGTAAAGAAAAGGGTTTATGCACTGCTGAGCTTCGGATGGGTGGGAACCGCGCGGGGATGGCTGCGCCAGGAAACCGCAATCATACTTATCGGCGGGTTGGCCGCACCACTGGTGGTATCGGTCCACTCGATCGTATCGATGGACTTTGCCACATCTGTTATCCCGGGATGGCACACCACCATCTTCCCCCCTTATTTTGTCATTGGCGCCATTTTCTCCGGATTTGCCATGGTCATGACTCTCATGATCATCATCCGGCATGTCTTCAGATACAAAGATTATGTGACACAGGGACACCTCGATGCCATCGCCCGCATCATGGTATTTATCAGCATGTTCATGGGGCTTGCCTATGCCACGGAGCTTTTTATTGCCTGGTACTCCGCCGGTGAATACGAAATATTCACTTTTATGAAAAACAGGGTGACCGGCGCATATTATGCCGCTTTCTGGATCATGATCGTATCCAATGCCATTATCCCGCAGTTTTTCTGGTTTAAAAAAATCAGGAACAACCTGGTGATCATGTTCATCATTACCATTATCATCAATGTCGGCATGTGGTTTGAAAGGTATGTGATCATTGTCACATCCCTGTCGAAAGACTTCCTGCCCTCCAGCTGGGCTGACTACCATCCAACAGTCGTAGAATGGGCTAACTATATCGGGACAATGGGTATTTTCATTCTGGGGCTTTTGTTCTTTTTCCGCTACATACCTATCATCTCGATGAGTGAAACCAAAGGAGTTCTCAAAGAAACCAGTAACGTCAAGGAGGAAAAACATGAAAATCATTAATATCATCGGAATTTATAACGACCCCGATGACCTGGTAAAAGGGGTCAAAAAGGTGAAAGAAGAGGGCATTGCCATAAAAAATGTCTTCTCCCCTTTCCCGGTCCATGGCCTGGCTGAAATCCTCGGCCTGGAAACCAGGATGCCGTTGCTAACATTTCTTTACGGAGTATTTGGGGCTTCTGTTACCTTTGCCTTTCTTTACTGGACCTCCGTAGTCAGTTACCCGCTCAAATTCGGAGGAAAGCCACTTAATTCCTTGTCATTCATTATTATCATGTTCGTCCTGGTTATTTTTGTTTCGGTGCTCTTCACTTTCCTGACCTTTTTCATCAGGCAGAAGATCGGGCCGGGGAAAAAAGCAGTTATGATAGACCCGAGGACAATGGATGACAAATTTGCCATCGTGATCGAGAAAGACCCGGCATTCACCCCGGAACAGCTTGTAAAAATCAGCAATATTCTGAAAGACAACGGTGCGGTGGAGGTGAATGAGGTGGTTCAACCAGAAGGATATAAAGAAGAAAGGGATGAATAAAATGAAAACAACACGTATTTACAAGCTCCTGGCCCTGTCGATGGTTATGTTGCTGGCAATTTCATGCAACCATGACCGCAATCATCCCGGCAGAGCTTTCATGGCCGATTTCGACATGTATTATGCAGAATCGTACGAACCGTACACGGAAAATCCGGTTTTCGCCGACAGTATCACCATGCAGGTTGCACCTGCCGGAACGGTATCAAGAGGCTTCGTGCCTTATCCATACAGAAAAAAATCATTCGATGACCAGGTTTTAGCCGGCAAGGAACTGATCAACCCGCTGGAGGCTACTTCGGAAGTTATCGGGGAGGGCAGGGCTCAGTACGATATTTACTGTGCGATCTGTCATGGAGAAAAAGGCGATGGCCGGGGCTATCTTAATACCACCAGGAAATTCACGGCGTTACCCACTCCGCTAACCGGCGACCTGGTGAAAAACAAGCCGGACGGAGAGATATACCATGTGATCACCGTCGGATCGCTCTCAGGACTTATGGGGGCCCATGCATCGCAGATCCGCCCTGAAAACAGGTGGAAGATCATCCATTATATCAGAACATTAGGCAATTAATATTTGAGCATGCCCATTCAACATTCAAAATTCAACATTCAAAATATCAACAATGGATAAGCAGCTTATCATATCTCCACGATTCAAGTACCTGGTATTCACTTTAATGGGGATTGGCATCGTAGCATTCGTTTACGGATTCATTGCAAACCCAACCAAAACCTGGGCAAACCTGCTGGTAAACAATTATTATTTCCTGGCTCTCGCGATCGGCGCAACCTTTTTCCTGGCGCTTCAATATATAACACAGTCAGGATGGTCTTCCGGGTTGATCAGGGTGCCACAGGCGATAGGTAATTTCATCCCGGTCATCGGGATCCTGATGATACCCATTCTGTTCGGGGCGCATCATATTTATGAATGGAGCCACCCGGAAGCCGTGGCAACAGACCCCATCATCGAATGGAAATCACCTTACCTTAACATGCCTTTCTTTGTTGTCAGATTGGTGATTTATTTTACCGCCTGGATTTTCCTCACGCAACTTCTCAGGAGGTTTTCCCTCAGGGAAGACCTCAAAAACGGGCTGACATACTTCCACAAAAGCGAATTCTATTCAAAGGTTTACATTTTCACCCTTGCCCTGACCTTCTCACTGGCATCGTTCGACTGGATCATGTCGATCGATGTGCACTGGTTCAGTACCATTTTTGCTGTCCGGAATTTTGTGATGGCCTTTTTCCATGCAACGGCAGTCATAACGCTGATTGTCATTATCCTGAATAAACTGGGTTATTTCCCCTTCCTGACAAAGGCACATCTTCGCGACTTTTCAAAATATATCTTAGCCCTCAGCATCATCTGGGTTTACACCTGGTTTTCACAGTACATCCTGATCTGGTATGCGAATATCCCGGAAGAGACGGTTTACTACCTGCCGCGGACCAAAGGCGAATTCATCCCTTTGTTCTATGGTGAGCTGATCATCAACTGGCTGTTCCCTTTCCTGGCGCTGATGTCAAACAAGGTGAAAAAGAATGCCAACGCGCTTATCGTCATTTGCAGCATCCTGATGATCGGCATGTGGGTCGATATTTACCAGCAGGTGATCGTCGGCACATACCACCATCTGGAAATTGGCTTCATCGAAGCAGGAACCTTCCTGGGCTTCATCGGGTTATTTGCTTACGTTACCGCAAGATCGCTGGCCATGGTGCCGCTGGTGCCGAAGCATCACCCCTTGCTTGAAGAGAGTCTGAATCATCACTAAGATTGGGTGATTGGATGATTGGATGATTGGGTGATTGGACGATTTGTTGATTGGATGATTGGATGATTGGATGATTTAGGGTAAGAACCAGGAACCAGGAACAAGGAACCAGGAACAAGGAACAAGAAACCAGGAACAAGGAACAAGAAACAACAAACAACAAACAACAAACAACTCATGCGTAAATTTTTCGACTTCATATTCTCCATGCAGTTTGCAGGGACCTTATTGCTTGTATTTGCTGCGGCGATCGGGACGGCCACGTTCATTGAAAACGACTTCGGCACACCGGCCGCTAAGGCAATAGTTTACGATGCCCGATGGTTCGAGGCGTTACTTGTCCTCACAGCCATAAGCCTGATCGGCAGTATTTTCAAATACAAAATGTTTGAGAGGAAACGCTACGTTACGGTGACCTTCCATTTTTCCTTCGTCATCATTCTGATCGGCGCTGCTTTTACACGGTACATTGGCTGGGAAGGCACCATGATGATCCGTGAAGGGGAATCTTCCAATGAGATCATTTCGGAAAGGCCTTACATACAGGTCAAGATGGCGAAAGACGGGGAGACCTATTCTTTCGATGATCATTACCTGTTCAATGAATTCAAGAAAAACCGGTTCAGGAAAACCTATGAGGCGGGTGAGGAAGAATTCCGGCTGGAATTTCTCCGGCTCATTCCCAATGCAGCAGAAGCCGTGGTGGAAGACCCTGATGGCGTACCGATCATTACTTATGTCGTGGCAGGCCAGGAAGGGCGCGTTAATGCGTTGATCCGGGAAGGGGAATCCAGGACGACCTCCGGGCTGACGTTGTGCTTCAATGCCGAACCAACTGATACCAATGCCATCCGGATCGTGTATACACCGGAGACCGGGTTGAACTTCTCTTCCACCCTGGAAGCGAAAATAACCAATATGATGTCGGGTGAATCGGAAGCCCTGGTAAAAGATTCATTATACCCGTTGAATGTCATGCAATTATACGATATTGGCGGGGTTCAGCTGGTGGTCCGCTCCTTCTACCCTGCCGGAAAAACACGATTTGTGAGCTCTCCGCATGAAACCAGCGGTATTTCAGCCATTGTTATGAGCCTGAGTTATCAGGGGATGCAACAGGAAGTCGGCATCATCGGCGGGAAAGGAATGATAGGAAGGCCTGCCGTTGTAAATATCTCAGATGCATCATTTTCCATCTCTTATGGTTCAAGGATCATTCATACCCCATTTTCGATCTATCTCCGGGATTTCCAGCTGGAGCGCTATCCAGGGTCACAAAGCCCTTCATCCTATGCCAGCGAGGTAACCGTTATCGATCCCCGGAAAAACCTGGAGATGCCCTACCGGATCTATATGAATAATATCCTTAATTACGGGGGGTTCAGGTTCTTCCAATCATCCTACGACCAGGATGAAATGGGGACGATCCTTTCGGTGAATCACGATGGGCTCGGCACCACGGTGACCTATTTCGGCTATGCATTGATGACTCTCGGGCTGATCCTGAGCTTTTTCAGCCGAAACGGCCGGTTTCGCCAACTGGCCCGGGCTACCACCCAGTTAAATAAATCTGCGGCAGCGGTACTTGTTGCCTTGCTGCTCAGCCCTGCTATACTTGCTAATTCTATCCCTGAAAACGAAAATCCAACATTCGACCCGAAAAATATCAGTACCAGCCATGCGAAAGACTTCGGAAAACTACTGGTACAGGACCGGGATGGCAGGATGAAACCGGTGAATACTTTGTCTTCCGAAATATTGCGAAAAATCTACCGTAAAGACAAACTGGAAGGGCTGAACAGCGACCAGGTTTTCCTGGGAATGCTGACATATCCCGAATACTGGCAAACGATACCCATGATCAAGGTTACCCATAAGGAGCTTAAAAGAACCATCGGCATTACAAAAAGCTATGCTTCATTTGCCGATTTTATCGATCATGAGACGGGTTATTACAAGCTGTTTGATCAGATCAATGCAGCTTATGCCAAAAAACCGGCCGAGCGGAATACATTTGATAAAGATGTCATGAAAGTCGACGAAAGGGTCAATATCTTTTTTATGGCGATTTCGGGAGATTTTCTGACCATCTTTCCCGAACCCGGCCATCCCGAAAACAAGTGGCATAACCCGTCGGATCCTTACAGTTATTTTGATTCTACCGAAGCGTTATTCATAGACAACATTATGCCGATGTACTATAACGCCGTCATCGAAGCAATGCGGTCAGATGACTGGGCGCCTGCTGATACTTTGCTCGGTTACCTGAAACTATTTCAGAACCGGCACGGGGAATCGCTGGTCCCTGCGCAAGCCAAACTGAAGGCAGAAATCCTTTATAATAACATTAACATTTTCAACCGGTTGTACCAATTGTATGGCCTGATGGGCTTAATCCTCCTCATCATCCTTTTCGCGAAAGTTTTAAATCAAAACCTGCGCTTGAAATGGGTTACAAGGATCCTGGCCGCAATCATCATAGCCGGTTTCATCATGCACACGCTTGGCCTGGCGATGCGATGGTACATCAGCGGGCATGCCCCCTGGAGCAACGGTTATGAAACCATGATCTACATCGCCTGGGGAACAGTACTGTCGGGTGTTATTTTCCTCCGACGGTCGAAGATAACACTGGCTACCACGGCCATCCTGGCTTCGGTTACCCTGATGGTCGCCCATATGAGCTGGATGGACCCCGAGATCACCAACCTGGTTCCGGTACTCAAATCCTACTGGCTGATCATTCACGTGGCCATTATAACGGCCAGTTACAGCTTCCTGGGCGTCGGCGCCCTGCTCGGTCTGATGAACCTGCTGCTGATCGGCCTGGAGAACAGGAAAAACATGCTACGATTTAAAACGATCATCCAGGAACTGACCAATATCAACGAGATGAACCTGATCATCGGCCTGTTCCTGCTCACGATCGGCACTTTCCTGGGGGGTGTATGGGCCAATGAGTCGTGGGGACGTTATTGGGGCTGGGACGCCAAGGAAACCTGGGCGCTGGTGACGATCCTGATTTATTCCTTCATCATCCACATGCGTCTGATCCCCGGAATGGGCGGGACATTTGGATTCAATTTTGCCGCCCTGATCGGCTTCAGCTCGGTACTGATGACCTACTTCGGCGTCAATTACTACCTTTCGGGATTACATTCCTATGCTGCCGGCGACCCGGTTCCTATTCCAAGATTTGTATACTACAGCGTTGCCATTGTTCTGGTGATATCGCTCTATGCATATATCAACCACCTCAAGATGAAGAAATTAAACTGAAAGGTTATTGCGGATTATCCCGGCTGTCGTCGAATGTTGCGAGCCAAAAAAATAGCAATTTATTAACAGTACTTCGATACATTTGGTTATATTTGCTTTCAGCTTAATCAAATCCATTCATTAATAATTAAAATTATAACCATGAAAAGAATTAGCCTTTTATTTGTTCTGTTTTTAGCCGCTTTCGGTATGATCATAACAAGTTGTGGATCAGGCCCTCAAAAACCTGGTCAGGAAGCCGAAACAGTTGTGCAGGAAGAAGCTGAAATACCTGCCGCCACGGATCTAATGGCCATCATGATGGCTCGCGGTGAACAGATCTACAAAGAAAAATGCCTGGCATGTCATCAAGCCAACGGCGAAGGTATTCCCAATGCATTTCCATCGCTGGTGGGTTCCGACTTTCTGCTGAACCAGACAGCGCTGGCGGTTTCACAGGTGCTCAACGGCTCGGAAAAGGTTCCCTCGGCAAAAGCCACCAAGTATCCTGCCCCGATGCCGCCACAGGCTGATAACAAGGAAGATGCCGTTGCCGTTATCAACTATGTGCTGAATAATTTCGGGAACGACGGCGGCTATATAACCCTCGACGATGTAGCCGATATCGTCATCGAACCGCGCGATATTTAAAATATCTTATGAAAATTGCAATGTATATTCTGCTGCTGGGAATCCTGGCAGCATGTACCGGCGCACCCCGCCCCGCTGAGCAGGCCAAAGAAAAAGAACCCCTCCCTTCCACCGGGGCTTTCGGATTAGAGATCAATATTGATGAGGCAATTGATGCATCCGAAGTGTCAGGCTACTTTACAGATTCGGATACCCTGGCGCTCACTGTTTCTGGCAATATTGTCTCTTCCTGTAAGCACTCGGGATGCTGGATGGACATCAATATGGGGAACGGAGAAACAATCCATGTCACCTTTTTCGATGACAACTTCTCGATCCCGCTGGATGCAGCGGGAAAATACGCCTATGCAGGAGGTACTGTCATCCGGAGAATGATCCCCGTGGAAATTTTACAGAATTTTGCCCGTGATGAGGGACAAAGTGAAGAAGATATTGCGATGATAACCGAACCGGCTTGGGCCTATAAAATGATCGCCACCGGCGTTGTCATTGAGGAGTAACCACTCGTCAGCAGGCAGTCTTCTGTTTCGTGTTTCGTGTTTCCAGTCTTCTATCTTCTGTCTTCTGACTTCTGACTTCTGTCTTCTTCTCAAATTTTCTTGCAATCTATTTAGAATTATTCTAAATTTGCAGCAATTTTCATTTTAAATAAAACCAAATCAAATGTTGAGAATTATTTCAATACTTATTTCTATCATGATCTTTAGCCTGTCTTCGCTCTATTCACAGGAAGGAGACCAGCTTGGGATCTATGAGAAGCTGGATCAGTATATCCCTGATGATCTGGTGTTTGTGACCGAGAATTATGATACGGTCAATCTGCTGGATCAGATCGATAAACCCACGGTGATTGTCCCGGTCTATTACGAATGTCCCGGTCTGTGCAGCCCGCTGCTGGAAGGTGTGGCAGATGTTATATCAAAAGCGAAAATAGAACTGGGACAAGACTACCAGGTATTTACCATCAGTTTCAATCCTGCCGAAAAGCCCCGGCTGGCCAGGGAAAAGAAAGAAACCTATGCCAGGCTGACTAAAAACGTCAGGTTTGTTGAGGAGGGTTGGATTTTTCATACCGGCGACAGCCTTACCATTCAAAGGTTACTTACCAGCATTGGTTATATGATCAAAAAGGAAGGCAGGGACTGGATCCACCCGGGGGCTATTATTGTTTTAAGTCCTGACGGCAAGATCACCCGTTATCTTCACGGGACCTACTTCCTTCCCTTTGATCTCAAGATGGCTGTGGTGGAGGCCTCACAGGGGCGATCGGGCCCGACAATCAACAAAGTGCTGAAATTCTGCTTCAGTTACGACGCCGAGGGGAAAAAATATGTCTTCAACATAACAAAAGTTTCCGGTAGTATTATAATTTTACTGGCGCTTGGGTTTTTCATTACCCTGGTGTTGAAAAACAAGCGCCCCGCAACCCCAAAAACTGAAAATTAGCATATGTCAACAACCGCTGCAAATCCCGACCTGTCGTTTTACCAGGTCGGCAAAGGTATCCGGTCATGGTTGTTCACCCTTGACCACAAGCGGATAGCCCTGTTATATTTTTATACAATTTCTTCCTTTTTCCTGGTAGGCATAGCCCTCGGCTTCCTCATGCGGCTCGAGCTGATAGCCCCGGGGAAAGACCTGATGGAAGCCCATACTTACAACCAGATCTTCACCCTTCACGGGGTGATCATGATCTTTTTGTTCATCATCCCGGTGATCCCGGCCATCTTCGGCAATTTCTTCCTGCCCATCATGATCGGCACCGATGACGTGGCATTCCCGAAACTGAACCTGACGTCTTGGTATCTCTATATCTTCGGTGGTGCACTCGCCCTGTTGACCCTGGTAGTGGGCGATGGCCCCGCCGATACGGGGTGGACCTTCTATGCCCCATACAGCGTGAAAACGGGCACCAATGTATCGATCGCTGTTCTGGCCGCATTTATCCTGGGCTTTTCATCGATCCTGACCGGCCTGAATTTCATCGTGACCATCCACCGGCTCCGCTATCCTGGAATGACCTTTTTCAAACTGCCCTTGTTCACCTGGGCTTTGTACGCCACTTCGTGGATACAGGTGCTGGCCACACCAATCGTTGGCATCACCCTGCTGATGATCATCGCCGAGAGGGCTTTCGGCGTCGGCTTGTTCGACCCGGCCATCGGCGGCGACCCGTTGCTCTATCAGCACCTCTTCTGGATCTATTCCCACCCTGCCGTTTATATCATGATACTGCCGGCCATGGGGATCGTTTCCGAGATCATCCCTACATTCTCCCAGCGAACGATCTTCGGATATAAAGTCATGGTAATTACAAGCCTTGCCATTGCCTTTATCGGCTATCTAGTATGGGGCCATCATATGTTTACCTCCGGCATGAGCGGCCCGGCAAGGATAGTCTTCTCCATCCTCACCTTCCTGGTGGCTGTCCCCTCCGCCATTAAGGTTTTCAACTGGGTGGCTACCATGTACAAAGGCTCCATCGATGTGCAGCCCCCCATGCTCTATATCATGGCATTCATCTTCCAGTTCCTGATCGGCGGACTGTCGGGACTGGTCATAGGTGCGCTGGCTGCTGATGTGCACCTCCATGATACATACTTTGTGGTAGGGCATTTCCACTACGTGATGTTCGGCGGAACGGCCTTTGCCTTCTTCGGAGGTATCCACTATTGGTTCCCGAAGATCTGGGGAAAGATGTACAACGTCAGAATGGCCAATATCGCCTTCACGATCATCTTTGTCGGCTTCAACATGCTCTACTTCCCCATGCTGATCCTCGGCATGATGGGGATGCCGCGGCGTTATTACGACTACCTGCCTGAATTCCAGCCGCTGAATGTCGTATCCACCGTCGGCTCATGGATCCTGATCCCTGGCATACTGCTGATGATCTACAACCTGATCCGGGGTTACCGGAAGGGCAAGCCGGTCGGACGCAACCCCTGGGGCGGCGTTACGCTGGAATGGCAGACAAAATCCCCGCCGCCACTGCAGAATTTCGACCAGGCGCCGGTGGTTTCCGAGCATGGCCCTTACGATTTTAAATGATTTGATTTGAAATAACCGCATGGAAACAACATTTGTACTCCCAAATTCAGGACACAGGCGGGACGATGTCTCCACCAAAATGGGCATGTGGCTGTTCCTGTTTACCGAGCTGCTGCTATTCGGCGGGCTTTTCCTGGTTTATATGATCTACCGGTACATGTACTACGACGATTTCCTGGCCGCCTCGTTCGACCTGAATGTAACGATCGGCACCGTCAACACGGTGGTGCTGCTGGCCAGCAGCATGACCGTCGCCATGTCGATCACCGCCATGCAGAAAGGCGACATCCGCCTGTCAAAACGGCTGATCTGGATCACCGTCATCGCTGCCGGCATCTTCATGGTAAATAAGTATTTCGAATGGGCCGCCAAATTCGAGCACGGATTATTCCCGGGCATGGAACACTACAGCCAGCTCGCCAACGGAGAGCGGCTGTTCTATTTCCTGTACTTCTTCATGACAGGCCTGCACGCCCTCCATGTCATCGTCGGCATGGTCATCCTGCTCGTAGTGATACGATTCATTCAGAAAAACAAGGTCCGGCAGGACAAATACATGCTCCTCGAGAACGCCGGGCTCTACTGGCATCTCGTGGATTTGGTGTGGATATACCTGTTTCCGTTGTTTTACCTGATCCATTGAGAAGATAGAAGTTAGAATATAGAAGTTAGAATATAGAAGTTAGAAGGTTTTGGAACTCTGAAACCATGGAACTTTGGAACAAATAATAAAGTTATGAGCGAAGATAATCATGCCGGCACTCATTCCCACGCCACCCATATCGTCAGCTACAGGGAGCATGCCAGCACATTCCTGGGATTGATCCTGCTGACGGTCATGACGGTTACCGTTTCGGTATTCGGGGCTGATCTTTACATGTTGACCGTGCTGACCGCCCTGACGATCGCATCGGCGAAAGCGATCGTCGTGGCGCTCTATTTTATGCACCTGAAGTACGATCCGAAGATTTTCAAGTTTATGCTGGCTATTGTCGTGATATTATTTATCGTGTTTATTGTGCTGGCAATGGTGGATTATGCACTGAGAAGTTAGAAGTTAGAATATAGAAGATAGAAGATAGTATATGACTGGCGCTTCAAATTTTGTACAGGGGGTTGATCAAGCCTTCATCATTATCCTGGGGATCTCCGTTTTTTTCCTGGTCGGGATCACGGCGGTGATGATCTATTTTGTGATACGTTACAGGCGGTCGAAGAACCCGAAAGCATCGCAGATCGAGGGGAACAACAAGCTGGAGATCATCTGGACGGTGATTCCGACGATCCTGGTGCTGATCATGTTTTATTACGGATGGGTGGGTTACAGGCCCATGCGGCAGGTACCGCCCGACGCCATTCCGGTAAAAGCGTACGCCCAGATGTGGAGCTGGATGTTCGAGTATGAGAACGGTAAAAGATCGGCGGAGCTGGTGGTGCCGCTGGACAAAGCCGTCAGGCTCGACCTGATCTCCCGCGACGTGCTGCACAGCCTCTACATCCCGGCATTCCGTATCAAAGAAGATGTGGTGCCCGGCCGTGACAATTACATGTGGTTCATCGCGCAGCAGGAAGGCGAATACGACCTCTTCTGCGCCGAATACTGCGGGGAGCGGCATTCCTACATGATCACCAAGGTAAGGGTGATCCCAGAAGCGGATTACCTGGTATGGCTGCAACAATCGGACATTCCGGCCGACGAACCACCGGGGCTCACCATACTCAAGCAAAACGGCTGCCTGGCCTGCCATTCCCAGGATGGCAGCAAATTGATCGGTCCCTCTTTCAAGGGTTTATATGGCAAAAGAGAAACCGTAATTGCACAAGGTGTTGAAAAAGAAATTATTGCCGATGATGAGTATATCCTCCGCTCTATTTACGAACCAAATGCCGAAATCGTTAAAGGCTATAACCCCGGGCTGATGATTTCCTACAAGGAACAGCTGAGCGAAGAGGATGTGGGGAAGGTGATTGAGTATATAAAAGGTTTGTGAGAAGTTAGAATATAGAAGTTAGAATATAGAAGTTAGAATAATTTGAAGATTGGAACCATGGAACTCTGGAACCCAGGAACCAGGAACAACAAATGAAGCTTGAATTTTTAAAAACGCTTTCAGAACTCGCCAAGGTGAAGATCACTTTTGCGGTGGCGCTGACGACCATCACGGGGTATCTTTTAGCGAAAGGGGAATTTGACGAGGGCATGATCTTGCCTGCGGTGGGGATTTTCCTGCTGGCCTGCGGTTCATCTGCGATCAACCATTACCAGGAACGGGAGCAGGATGCGAAAATGGAACGGACGAAAGACCGGCCGATCCCTTCGGGAAGAATATCGCCGGCCGGAGCTTTGTTGTTTGCATTCATACTGTCGGCAGCAGGCTCCTGGCTGCTGTATACCGGTTCCGGCATGCTGGCCATGCAACTGGGTTTGCTGGCGCTGATCTGGTACAATGTGATCTACACCCCCCTGAAGAAAAAGAGTGCGTTTGCCGTGGTGCCCGGCGCGGTGATTGGCGCCATCCCGCCACTGGTGGGCTGGGTGGCAGGCGGTGGCTCCCTGGCCGATCCACGTGCCATGTTCATGGCCTTTTTTTTCTTTATCTGGCAGGTGCCCCACTTCTGGCTGCTGATGCTCAAATACGGTGAAGAGTACACCAAAGCCGGATTCCCCTCCATCACCCATATTTACACACCCCGGCAGATCAAGAACATCACCTTCATCTGGATCGTCGCCACCGCCGTATCGGCACTCATGCTGCCGGCCTTCAATGTCGTCGAATCCTGGATCGTCATCATCGGGTTGCTCCTCTCCTCCATCTGGCTTATCAGCCATTTCATCCGCCTGGTCCGGCAAAACGAAACAACCCCCTTTAGCCCTATCCGTTATTTCATGAAGATCAACTACTTCGTGCTGGCGGTGATCGTTTTTTTGAGTTTGGACCGGTTTGTGTGACCTCATAAATGTGATGACTTATTAGAGGATCATCAATCCATTGATTTTATGCGAAGGCATCCCCACAGTCAAAAGTCTAATCATCCTTTATACAGCGGACACTGAAACCGTAGTACTTGGGGTGGTGGCCCGGGTTTAGTTTCGGAAGGCTGAAATTGATGCTACGGTACAATGCGTAGTCGTCTTCAAACTCCGTCGATGAAAACCAAACACCGTTTTTGCCAACACTTCCGAATCCACCGGAGAAGCTCCGAAAGCCCCCGGGCAGACCTGAAAACCCGGTCACATTATTTGCAGTCGGATTGTTACCAGGCACACAAATATTGGTTGAAGTATCCCAAACTGTAGTTGCCGCCAGGGCCTTTCCAATCCATTCGGAATTACTGTCACAAATATATCCTGATTGACTGCTCACATAATCGGACAATGCAGTCCATTCCGCATCGCTGGGCACATGCCAGCCCGGCGGGCACAATCCATTGGTATCGTTAACCGCATACCAGTTGTACAAAGCACCGAAGCTGTCTTTCCAGCTAATATCATTATCATACCATGCATAAGCACCAGTTGTACTATTGCGCCAATCAGTATTGTCAGGAATATTTTCAATTGGAATTTCATTTCTGTAACGGGTAGTTTTCAGGTTCTCGGCCATCCAGCATTGCTCGCCAATAAGCACGGTGTTGTAAACGTTGCCGTCAATATCGGTTATGGGATCACCACATGGATAAGTGATGGCAGTGATCCTGATCCGTGCCATATCAGAAGCAATGCCAGCATAGCTGACCCTGCCGTCCCAGACAAGTTGTATACCGGCGCCCGGAGTGACAATTGAGCCCCCGGAGACTTCCCCCGGATCTATCGGCGTATAGGTGCCACCGTTGTCAAAGCTCACTTCCATGGTAAGCTCATAATAGGGGTCATTGCCGGAAAGGTCAAACATAATATCCACCACCCGCTCGCTTTCGCCGGTGCCCTGCGATACCAGGATATTGCTGATAGCGCCGGGTTGCGCAAATACCATAATGGACCATGCGATCAATATAAATGATAAAATAACTGATTTCATATCAATTGGTTTTAAATGTTAATAATATCTGCTGATAAAAAGAAATTGAAAAGAATGGGGCCATGCACGGACATCATTCAATCCCATTTTTCTTAAAACGTTTGTGCCGTATCGCCGTGTAGAGGCCTATCAGCCCGGCAGATACTAAAAATGCAAGGTAGGACAGGGGAATATCAACCCCAACAGAACCGAATTGAAACGGGTCAGAAACACCGACGATTACTTCCCCCCGGAGGCTCAACGCGGACATCAAAATGACAAGCAATAAACAGGTCTTGAAAATAGTGTTTATCATAACAATTGTTTTATTGGTTTGTATCTGATATTTAACATGCTTCCTCTAATGGTTGTATACTTCTGGTTAGCTTGACGCTGTAAATATAGGAAGTATTGCTTCATATTACAACTTTTTGCATTATTTATACTAAATTTAAATTAATAAATATTCTCTTATTCCTTACCTTTGCCTCACATCCCATCCACATTCGGATGAATGTAATCTAACTATCTGATCACCGGGCCATCATGAGCGCTGAAAGAAAAAACATCTTTCACAGGGTCTTCTTCTTATACTACGAAGGCTTCCGTAGCATGACCTGGGGCCGGAAACTCTGGATCATCATCCTTATCAAGCTTTTTATTATGTTTGCCATTCTCCGGGTCTTCTTTTTCCAGGATTTCCTGGGAAGCCGGTTTTCTTCGGATAAAGAAAAAAGCGAATACGTTATTGACGAACTGACAAACCGTAAACCGAATGATTGAAAGTATTGACATCGGCCTGGTCAACTGGTCAAGGGCGCAATTTGGCCTGACGGCCATGTACCACTGGCTGTTCGT
>JAWOHY010000242.1:0-54967 GCA_046484945.1 Bacteroidales bacterium | reverse complement strand
CGGTACCGGAAACATCTGTGACCACCAGCGCACCATTAAAGGAAGTATGGGGTGTGAAATTACTATATGTCATGACCGCCGGATCATACTCAAAGGCCAGTGTAAATTCAGTAATATCATTAAAATCTGTTACCCAAACAGGGATATCTACCATACCAGGAGCCATAATGTTACTTAAGGGCAGATTGGTTGCCGGGGCAATCCCGCAGATGGTGGAAATACAATCGGTTTCGACTGGATTACCATGAAATCCCGGTGACCCACCATATGCCCAGTTGAACTGAACGACTGCCGGGGTGGCCTGTGTAGAACCCGATCCTTGCACAAGCGTGATTATTATCCCGGCACTTATCCCTCCTGAACCATCTTCTTTTAAATCCCACACAAGGCTCGGGCAAAAATTACCGGAATTGAAAGACTCGGGGTCATCGATCAAAAAACTCATGTTAAATATCTTCGTCCATGAGGTCGTGGAAAGGGTTAAGGAAGTTGACCCTGTTTTCTGGATGGCCCCGTTGATATATTCATACGGGCCATCAAAACCGAATAGAAGCTCACCACCATATGCAGTCGAAGTAGTTACATAAGGCGGGTTTGGACTTACCGCTCCATACCCGGTAACAAACTCTCCAAATGAAATAAATTCCAGGTCATAATCATTATAAAAGAAACGCACGTTCATCCCATATAACTGCTTATCAGGTGTATCCGACTGAAATTCAACATCAACGGTATACATTTGGGTGACGCAATCATACTCCGGGTTGGCAAACCTGACAGTTACAACAGGCTGTGAAATGGATATCAGTCCTGAAAACAAAATTGTGAAAAGAAACAAACAGAATAATGCCCATTGTGTGGGGAAATAGCGCTGACCGGCTTTTCCAGTATTTAATAGTAATCGCTTTTTCATTTTCCGATAATTTAAATTATTAGTATCGGGTAGCCCGGAAAGTCACAAAAAAGACATATATTATTCATATAATGGACTTTACTCCGGATAGATTAATCATGAAATCTGCCAATAGGTTATACTATTCTTATGGAAAAAGGTTCTGATTTAACGTATTTAATTTCCATAATATATACCAGCGCCAGGGCCGAGGGGAAGTCCCAGCAATAACCAGGCAATTAACAGAAGGGTCCAGACAATGAAAAACACGATGGAATAGGGTAACATGGTGGATATGATGGTTCCTATGCCTGCCTTTGCGTCATATTTTTGGATAAAGACAATAATCAGGGCAAAAAAGCTCATCATAGGGGAAATAATATTGGTAACGCTATCTCCTACGCGATAAACCGCCTGTGAAAGTTCAGGAGAATATCCCATCAGCATGAACATGGGAATGAAAATGGGCGCCAGCAGTGCCCACTTTGCCGATGCGCTGCCCATGAGCATATTGAGCGAGGCCGACAGGATGATGAACAGGATCATCATGGGAATAAGTCCGAGACCGGAGGCAGACAAGCCTTCCGCGCCTTTAATGGCTATGATCAGACCCAGATTGGACCATCTGAAATATGCCACGAACTGTGCGGCGAAGAAAACCAGGACAATGTAAGCTGCCAGCGTCTTCATGGTTGTCGTCATGCCATGCACTACACTGCCATCATCCTTGAATTTTCCGGAACCGATGCCGAAGGCAAGTCCGGGCAAAGCGGCGAAAAAGACCAGGAAAGCGATAACACCCTTGATCAGGGGTGAATTGAGCAGCCCCCCGTTGTCGCCCCGAAGGATGCCATTGGAAGGAATAATGGCTATGGCCACCAAAATGATCAATACCAGGAGGGTTAGCAGGGCATACCGCAGGCCTTTTTTCTCCGCTTTATTCATGGGTTCAATCTTATCGGGCAATACGTCTCCCTCATATTTACCCAGGCGCGGTTCTACTATGCGTTCACTGACCCAGGTACCGCTCAATGAGATCAGGAAAGTTGAAACAACCATGAAATAATAATTCGCGGTGGGGTTCACCAGGTAATTGGGGTCGATAATATGGGCAGCCTCCTCTGAAAGCCCGGCAAGCAAAGGATCGATCGTACCCAGGATCAGGTTGGCGCTGAAACCGCCTGATACGCCGGCAAAAGCGGCGGCCATGCCCGCCACCGGGTGCCGCCCGACAGCCAGGAAAATAGTCCCCGCCAGCGGTATCAACAACACATAACCGATATCGCTGGCCGTATTGCTCAGAATCCCTGCAAAAACCAGTACAAAGGTCAGCAGCCGCTTTGGAGCTGACAATACCAGCAGCCGGATCACTGTGCCGATCAAACCGCTGCTTTCAGCGACTCCAATGCCAAGCATCGCCACCAGTACGATGCCCAGCGGCGCAAAACTGGTAAAATTCGTCACCAGTTCGAGGATGATCCGGTGCAACCCGTCGCGTGTCAGCAGGTTATTGACTTCAACATATTCCCCTGAAGCCGGGTTGATCGCATGAAAACCGGCCAGTTTAGCCAGCCAGGAAAATATCAGGACAAGAAGGGCAAATATGAAAAATAAAGTGGCTGGATGCGGCAACAAATTACCGGCTTTTTCAACAAAACCAAGCATCCGGTCAAATATGTTTTTCTTGATCATGGGTAATTAATGGTAAACATTTTGGGCAAACTTACCTATTTTTTTATAGTTTTAGCGCAAAAATCACGCGCATGAAAAGAAGCATCTTATTTTTGACAATCGCATTGATCATTGTATTTGCTTGCAATCCTGGAGAGAAAAAATTGAAAATTGATTTTGAAAAATACACCCTTGATAACGGCCTGGAGGTTATCCTTCATGTTGATCGTTCAGATCCTATCGTGGCGCTGGCTGTGCAGTACCATGTGGGTTCAAGCCGGGAGGTTGAGGGCCGCACTGGCTTCGCACATCTTTTCGAACATATGATGTTTCAGCGCTCAGAGAATGTTGGAGAAGATATGTTCTTCAAACTGATCCAGGATGCCGGCGGGACCCTTAACGGAGGCACTTCCAACGATTACACCACTTATTTCGAGGTTGTGCCAAAAAATGCCCTCGAAAAGATCCTCTGGATGGAATCGGATCGAATGGGATATATGATCAATACCGTCACCAAAAAGTCTTTTGCCATCCAGCAAAATGTCGTACAGAATGAAAAACGGCAGTCATACGACAACCGCCCGTATGGATTTACACAAGAAGTGATCGCCAAAAATTTCTATCCGGAAGGACATCCTTATAGCTGGACGGTGATAGGAGACATGGAAGATCTTTTTAATGCACAGGTAGAAGACGTAAAGGAATTTCACGCGAAATTCTACGTACCGAACAACGCAACACTCGCATTAGCGGGAGATTTTAATATTGATGAAGCCAAACGGCTGATTGAAAAATATTTTGGCGAAATTCCCCGTGGTAATGAGGTGCCGGATCCCGAACCGCAACCGGTCGAGCTGTCAGAAACCCACAAACTGTATCATGAAGATAATTTCACCCGTGCCCCTCAGTTCAGGATGATATGGCCCGCTGCCGAACAATACAGCGATGATGCTTACCCGCTCGATTATTTAGGCCAGCTGCTATCCGTCGGGAAAAAAGCCCCGCTATATAATGTATTGGAAAGGGACCGCAAACTGACCACAAGCCAGAGCGCCAGAAACCGGAGCCAGGAAATTGCCGGTAGTTTCATGATCACGGTAACCGCCAATGAGGGGGCAAGCCTGAAAGAGGTTGAAGAGGCAATATTTGAAGCCTTCCGCTTATTTGAGGAAGAAGGGTTTAAGGAAGAAGATGTCGAAAGGATCAAAGCCAGCCAGGAAACCGATTTCTACAACGGCATCAGCAGCATCCTCGGGAAATCTTTCCAGTTATGCTATTACAATGAATTCGCCGGGGATCCATCCTATTACCTCACCGACATTGAAAAGACCAGTGCTGTGAAAAAGGAAGACATCCTCCGGGTTTATGAAAAATACATCAAAAACAAGCCTTATCTGGCGACGAGCTTCGTTCCGAAAGGACAGCTGCACCTGGTAGCGGAAGGGTCTGTGGATGCTGCGGTTATGGAGGAAGACATTGCTTCGGCCACCCAGGTTGCGATTGAGGATGTCGAAGAAGGGCCTATCGCAAAAACACCCTCCTCATTCGACAGAAGCATTATCCCTGAAGATGGTCCTGACCCTGAAATCAATTTGCCGGTTGTCTGGGAAGGTGCTTTGAATAATGGTCTGCGGGTTTATGGCGTGGAAAATCATGAACTGCCGCTGATCCAATTCAATATTGTGCTGAAAGGAGGACATTACCTGGATAAATTGGATAAATCGGGAACTGCCTACCTGGTATCCGGGATGATGATGGAAGGGACCAAAAACAAAACACCCCGGGAGCTTGAAGAAGAAATTGAAAAACTGGGAGCTTACATCTCTGTCAGCGCTTCCGAAACGGATATCATCATCAGTGCCAACACCCTCGCCAGGAATTTTGAAAAAACACTGGCACTGGTGGAAGAGATCCTGCTGGAACCCCGCTGGGATGAAGCAGAGTTTGAACTGGCCAAAACCGGACTGCAAAACAGGCTCTTGCGTGCCAAATCAGACCCTTCGAGCCTGGCAAGGAAAACCTTCCTGCAACTTGTTTATGGCCCGGATCATATTTCTTCTGTGGATCGCTTTGGGACAGAAGTTACGGTTGAAAGCATTGGCATTGAAGACCTTAAAGATTATTATTCATCCAATTTCTCACCTTCCGTTGCATCATTCCATGTCACAGGCGATATTAATGAGCGTGAGGCAATGGCTTCGTTAAAGAATTTAGGGGAGAAATGGGTGGCAAAAGAGGTTATCTTCCCGGAATATCATATGCCGGAGCCTCCTGAAGAATCAATCATTCATTTCGTGGATGTTCCCGGCGCCAAACAATCGGTCATATACATCGGCGGGACCGGTCCTGCCCGGACCGACCCGGATTTTTACCCGGTTACGGTGATGAACCACAAACTGGGAGGGTCTTTCAACAGCTATGTCAACCTGGTCCTGCGGGAAGAGAAAGGTTTTACTTATGGCGCCAGGACCAGTTTTTCCGGAACCTATCTGCCGGGAACTTTCATTGCATCCTCCAGTGTGCGGTCATCAGCAACCCTAGAATCGGTCGAAATCTTCAAAAGCCTGATGGAAATGTATCGGCAAGGCATTCCGGAGGAGGACCTTACTTTCACTAAAAACGCGCTGAATAAATCCCGCGCCAGGGAGTTCGAAACCCTGACCGCCAAGATCAGGATGCTGCAGGAAATCAGTATGTATAACATGCCGCATGATTATATTCGCCAACAGGAGAGGATCGTTGTCGAAATGTCCGCTGACCGGCATAAAGAGCTGGCAGGAAAATACATTGATCCGTCAAGGATGTATTACGTGATTGCCGGCGATGCCGCCACACAATTGGAAGAACTTCGGAAAACCGGGATCCGGATAGCTGAACTGTAATCATGGACGAATTCTCAAAGATCATCATCAATGCCATTGATCAGATCAAGAACGCGGTGGTCAAGATCGATGTGTTCCGGTTGCATAATAACCGGAAAATGCCGGCAGGGACCGGTTCAGGTTTTGTATTTTCGAGCGATGGCCTGATTTTTACCAACGCCCATGTTATCGCCAAAGCCGGCATCATCCGGGTTACGCTGCTTGACGGGAGCGAGCTGGAAGCGACCATTACCGGAAAAGACCCTGATTCTGATATAGCCTTACTAAAAGCTTACGGGGATGGGTATTCTGTCGCTACGCTGGGAGATTCACAGCAATTGCAGATTGGCCAGTTGCTGATCGCCATCGGGAACCCTCTGGGCTACCAGCATTCGGTCTCGGCCGGTATCCTGAGCGGTGTCGGCCGGACATTACGCACCGCCGGCGGCCAGGTGATCGAAAATGTATTGCAAACGGATGCTTCGCTGAATCCCGGAAATTCTGGCGGCCCGCTCATCAATACCAGCGGGGAGGTCGTTGGGATCAACACTGCGATCATCGGCGGGGCACAGGGGCTTAGCTTTGCCATCGACATCAACATGGCCAGAGAGATCGCCAGGCAGCTGATGCAGTATGGGAAAGTCACCCGCGCCTACCTGGGGGTGATGATACAGGAAGTGGAGATCCATCCCCGCCTGCGCCAATTCCATCACCTGGCCAATACGAAAGGATTGCTGGTGTCAGGCGTCAACGATCACTCTCCTGCCAAAAAAGCACTCCTGGCCGAAGGTGACATCATCATTGAGTTCGACGATCAGATGATCACCGGCTCACCGGGCCTGTTCCGGGTGCTCACCGCAGAAAAGATCAACAAACCGCTGAAGATAAAAGTGCTCCGAAAAGGAACCCTTATGGAACTGGAGATCATTCCGGTTGAAAAAACATCTTGAGAAGAGATCACCTTTTTATGGCTAAATGGATCGCCGCCACGCCGCCCATCAGCGGAATGTGACGGATCCCTGAAAAACCGGCTTTTTGCAATAAAGCAGTCACCTCCTCCGGTGTGAAATAATCGATCACAGAGTTGGCCAGGTAACGGTAAGCGGTTTTATTGCCCGAAATCCAGCTGCCCAGATAATACACCATCGTTTTTGTATATACACGGAATAAAAACCGTAACAGGCCATTGGCAGGCTGGCTGCTTTCCACGATGACAAATCTGCCGCCGGGCTCGAGCACACGGTAAATCTCCGCCAGGAACTTATCGGAATCTTTATTTTTATAGGTCAGGTTTCGAAAAGCAAAAGCGATTCCAATCGCTCCAAAATAACCGTTTGTAAAAGGCATCTCGGCGGCATCGCCCAGGACGAAACTGATCCTTCCGCCAGCTGATTCCTGTGCCTTCCGTTCCGCAATATCCAGCATCGGCCGGCTGTAATCAAAACCGGTTATTCCGGTCCCGCCCCCGGAAATGCCCGCGATATGTATGGCCAGGTCGCCCGTTCCGGTGCAAAGGTCCATGATACGTTGCGGATTATCTTCTAAAATAAGCCCTGCTGCCTTTTTTCGCCACCGCTCATCCTGCCGCCAGGTGAACAACCGGTTGATCAAATCATAACTCGGCGGAACGGAAGAAAAGATCTTGTATAACGGCCGACTATCTTTCATCACGAACTAATTTCCAAGCGTTTACCACATGTTCCTTCGCCACATTCGTCTGCGCCACCACCATCCGGATGGCAAATTTTCCATCGATTTTCGTGTGGGTCATGTAGGCCTCGCCGCTTTTATTGATCTTTTTCAGCAAGTCCTCGTTGATTTTGTTCAGATCATCCTCATTTGTGATGCCTTTTGGTTTATAGCGAAAACACACCAGGTTGAGGGTCACCGGCGCCATCAGCTCAAAATCCTCATCCCGCGCGATCATCTCCGACAGTTCCCTTGCCAGGCTGAGATGGAGCCTCAATTTTTCCTGCAAGGTCTTCACACCAAAACTACGAAGGACGAACCAAAGCTTGAGCGCCCGGAAACGCCGGCCCAGCGGCACGCTCCAGTCGCAGTAATCGTTCACCTTTCCCTGGTCGGCCGTGCGGAGATATTCAGGCACGACCTGAAGCGTCCGCAGCAGGGCATATTTATCTTTTACAAAATAGGCCGAGCAGTCGAAATTAGTGAACAGCCACTTGTGCGGGTTGAAAACAAAGCTGTCGGCCTGCTTGATCCCTTTGATCATCCAGCGGTATTCCGGCAGGATCAGGGCGGAGCCCGCAAACGCGGCATCCACATGCAGCCAGATGTTGTAACGGGAACATATCTCGGCGATCTCTTTCAGCGGATCGATGGCCGTGGTCCCGGTGGTGCCCAGGGTGGCCACCACGCAAGCCGGCTTGTTGCCCACTTTCAGGTCAGATTCAATGCTGAGTTTCAGCAATCGCGGATCCATTCGCAACTCACCATCGACGCCCACCCTGACCAGGTTCTTCCTTCCAAGACCGGCAATCTTTACCGCTTTCTCGATCGAGGAATGAGTTTCGGTAGAACAATAAATCCTGAAATTATCGAACCATTTGAGCCCCCTCTCATTCACCTGGTAATCCGACATCTTTTCCCGTGCTGTCAGAATCGCAACGAGTGTGGCCGTCGATGCCGAATCCTGGATCACTCCATGAAAATGACCCGGCAAACCGGTCATCTCCTTCAGCCAGTTCATCATCTTCTCCTCCAGTTCTGCCGCAGCCGGGGAGGTTTCCCACTTCATGCACTGGGCCCCAAGGGTAGCCGTAAGCATCTCGGCCAGAATAGAAGGATAGCTTGAATTCGCCGGAAAATAGGCAAAAAAATTGGGGCTCTGCCAATGCGTCATCCCAGGGACAATGATCTTCATGAAGTCAATGAAAATCTCAGCCATCTCTTCCCCTTCGTCGGGCGGATGATCAGATATTTGTTTGAATATATCCCCCGGTTCCGTCTGCGCTTTGACCGGTAAATGCGCTACCTGCTCCAGGTAATCAGCCATCCAGTCGACAAATTCATGGGCATATTTTCTGAAAACCTTGTTATCCATTTCCATAAAACGTATTATATTTATCTTCAAAATTAAAGTTATTCATAAATACACTTGCTTTTTCAATAATTTTGATTAATTTAGACTGCTAATCTATCTGACAGTTTAACCTTTTCTGTTATGGATACGAAGAAATTTGAATACCTGGAAACCATCCGCGAAACAATCGAAACGGGCGATTATGAAGAACTGGATGAATACGTGGAAGATATCCGCGAACGGGTAAAATATGATCCCGATTTCAATGAATTATTCGCCGAGATAAAAAACCGGAAATATGGTGATGTCGTTCATCTCATCGATGAATTCATTTATCAGGATATGCAGCGTCAATTCGGTTCGAACGACGATGAAGAGATCCTGAATCATTTGAATGGTATGGCGATGGAAACGGACTTGCCGGAAGATCTCTCTTTCGAGGAATTTCAGGAAGAAGATTTCTCATCGGTTTCCAGCCAGGATGATGATTTCTGAGTATTTTTTCAATGAAGATTAAGTTATCCATCACGGGTGCTATTATTGCACTACTGGCAGCCCTCATTTTATTAGGGTCCTATTACACCGACAGGCTCGTGACACCTTTCCTGAACAATTTTCTCGAAAAAAACAAACCTTTAAAGCACAATATCACTTATGAAAAATTCCGTCTGAACCTGGTCAAAAGGCAGTTGCTGATCACCGGTATCCGGATGACCCCTGATACCTCCTGGACACAAGATGAAAATGTCTGGATGGAAATCCACGTCTCATCTGTTGAGCTGACCCAATTCAGGATCATGAAATTCCTTATTCACAAGAAGCTGAGGATCGGAGACCTTATCTTTATAGAGCCGCGGGTAATCGTGCATCTGCTTGAAAAACAAACCGATAAAGTCAGGAGTGCGAGGGCTGAAACTACAGCAGAGAAAATTAACCTGGCCTCTTTCAAAGGCCTCTCCCTGAAAAATATCCTGCTGGCTGATGGCGAGTTTAAACTTTATCGTGAGGAGGACGACCTGAACGCCTCCTCTTCTGACATCGATTTTTCAGGGCAGGATATATCCTTTGAAAGAGATGAAACGGACCAACAGATCATCATGCATTTCGGGGAAAGTTCCATTTCCATCAAAGATATTGAATGGCATCCGAAAACATCATTATATACTATCTCCGTGGATGAACTCCTGGCCACCAACCTTGATTCAACCATCCTTATCCATAACATCCGTGTTTCTCCTGATTTTAGCAAAACGGATTTCTCCAGGATGATTGATTTTCAGGATGACCGTTTCGACCTTCAAGTGGGAAAGGTCACGATCAACAGAATCGGTTATGAGCGAATGCTGGCCGGTCATCCGGCTGAAATATCAAAACTCCTGGTAGAACACCTGGAAGCTGACATTTACAGGGATAAGAACGTTGCTATCAATATCCATAAATACCCCGATTTTTACAACGAGTCTTTCCTCAAAATCCCGCTTCCGCTGGTTCTAGATACCCTGTCGATCGTCGATGCCGTTATTCAATATGGCGAACTGGCCGAAGGCAATGATGAACCCGGGGTCATCAGGCTGGAAGAATTTACTGCCATGGCGACAGACCTGAGAAATTACCGGGATAGCATAAGAATGAAGACTGCCATGAATGTGAAAATGCGTGCCAAGGTCATGGGAGAAGGAATATTAAATGTAGAACTGCAACTGCCTTTGGAGGGTGACCTGCACCGTTTCACCTGTAAAGGCAGCGTGGGCGCCATGGCACTGGCGCCGCTTAACCCAATGCTGGAACCGGCGATCAGCATGCGCATCAACGGCGGCACACTGACCAGGATGACCTTTGATTTTAAGGCGGATGACCATGAATCTAATGGCTGGATGGAGTTTCTTTATAAGGATCTGGATGTAGTGATCTTGAAAAAGAATCACGATAAGCAATGGGAGTTTATTTCCGCATTAGCCAACACGGCTGTTTTATCAAACAATCCCCCTGCCGGTAAAGAAGTAAAGGGCGTCGATATTGGTTACGAACGCGACAAGAACAAGGGAATCATTAATTATATCTGGAAAACTTTGCAGAGCGGACTGGTGAGGACCATTATCCCGGTGAAGAAGTACCAGATGAACAGGGACAGTAAAAAGAATATGGAAGAATAATAATAGATTTACCAATGCCCTTTAACTGATGTCAAAATCATTGACATATTCTTTGCTCATCATCCTTTTGCTGATTGGCAAGGCAGTTTTTCCACAGGTTAAAAGCATCGGCATTCCATACGTAAGGAATTTTGATGTATCAGGCATCCAGGCAGGAATGCAAACGTGGATGATTGACATCAGCCCGGAGGGCCTGGCTTATTTTGCCAATAATGACGGGGTGCTTCAGTTTGACGGCTTATTCTGGCAGAACTACCCTTTGCCGGGGAATATCGTCGTCAGAAGTGTCAAAACCACACCCGACGGCAGGATCTATGCAGGCGGCTTTAACCAGATCGGTTATTTTATCCGGGATAATGGCGGGGATTTGTCTTACAGGTCTTTACTGCACCTTATACCTGATCACCAGCAGGATTTCGGCGAGGTCTGGAAGATATATGAACTGCCCTTCGGCATCGTATTTCAGTCGTACCAGCAACTGATGATCTTAAAGGATGAAGAAATGAACATCATCCCGGCACCTGTAATTTTTCACTTTTCCTTTCTGGCTAACAGCGAACTCTATATCAATGATCAATCGGAGGGGTTGTACCGCCTGGCCCACGACCGGCTGGTGAAGGTACCCGGTACCGACCGGCTCCGGGGACAGCTTGTCTGGGCAATCCTGCCAAAGGGAAATGATCTGCTGATCGCCACGGCGGATAAAGGGATCTTTGAATTCGACGGGATGAGCCTGAAGGAGTGGCAGAATCCCGCTTTTAGTATTCTGAAACAAAACCAGGTCTATTGCGGACTGGCCCTCAGCGAAACAGTCTATGCCTTCGGTACCATCCAGGACGGGCTTGTCATTTGTGATACTGCGGGAGGTATTTTGCAACACATCAATCTGAAAAAGGGTTTGCAGAATAACACGATCCTGAGCATGAAACCGGATCAATATGGTAATCTCTGGCTCGGTCTTGATAAAGGGATCGATTATGTGGAGATCAATTCACCCCTCACCTACTTTTCGCATTTCCACAGCCTGAGCGCAGGATACGCCGCCGTGATGCATGACGGATTGCTTTATCTCGGAACCAATCGCGGGGTTTTTTATCATGATTGGGAGAATTTGCAAAATGAAGGCGGTAATCAGGATTTTAAAATCATTCCCGGAACCCGGGGGCAGGTGTGGGATCTCAGGGTGATCGACGGGACCTTGTTTTGCGGGCATAATTCCGGTGTTTTCATCATTGATGGCACAGAAACACGATTAATCTCTGATATTCAGGGAGGATGGACATTTATGCAGCTCCCCGGCAGAGATGATTTGCTGATCTGCGGTACCTATACCGGACTGGTTAAGTTTGATAAGAAAGACAATACCTGGCAGGAAGGCAAAGCCATCGGGGGATTTCATGAATCATCAAGATATCTGGCCAAAGCCGGTCAGAACATGATCTGGATAACCCATGGCTATAAGGGAGTGTTCAGGATCCGGCTGGACGATGCATGCGACAGTATTACAAGGGTTGAGTTTTTTGATCGGCATAACGGGCTCCCTTCTGAAAAGAATATCAATGTCTTTGAAATCATGGGCGAACCGGTATTTACCACTGAAGATGGCTTTTATAAATATGATATCAGAACGAATACTTTCATTCCACATGACAAGCTGAATACCATGTTCCCGGGGAGTAACATACATGAGCTGCACCCTGATAAGAAAGGAAACATATGGTATTTTACCCTGGAAGATGCCGGGGTTTTCCGCCTGCAGGAGGATGGCAGTTATGTCAAGGTCGAGGTACCCTTCCGGGAATTAAAAGGGAAATTCATCAAGTGGTTCCAGTTCGTTTATCCGCTGGGTGACGAGCATGTTTTTTTCGGCACTCATGATGGCTTTGTACATTATACCCCTGAATATCCGAAAAATTATCAGTATCCTTTCAGGGCCTTTATCCGTAGCGTCTATTTTTCAGGATATGATTCAGTGATATACCAGGGACATTCCATGGATGAAACCATTTTAGCCGGCATTCCTTTCAAATTCAATCATCTGCAATTTGAATTCACGGCCAATGATTTTGAAAACCCGCAAAGCATACAGTTTTCCACTTACCTGGAAGGGTTTGAAAATGACTGGACAGGCTGGCAAAAACTTTCTATGCGCGAGTTCACCAATCTTAAAAAAGGCAATTATAAATTTCATGTGAAAGCAAAAAACATTTTTGGTACGGAAAGTTCATCCAGCACTATGCTGTTTGAGATTTTTCCTCCCTGGTACCTGAAATGGTGGGCATACCTTATTTATTTTATTGTTTTCATCATTCTTTCCATACTCACGGTTAAATATATAAAATATCGGATGGCAAAATCCCTATCCCTTGAAGAAGAACGGCAAAAGCAATTATTCAGGGAAAGGGAAAAACAGCTTCAGACCGAGGCGCTGGAGGCCGAAAAGGAGGTCATCAGGCTGAGTAACGAACAACTTTCCGCCGAAATGAGACAGAAAGATAAAGAACTGGCTAATAGCACGATGCAGATGATCCAGAAGAGCAAATCCCTGATCGCTATAAAGAGGGAACTCAGCCAGTTGTCGAGAGAAATCAGAGATGATCTGATCACCAGTCATATCCATGCATTGATAAGAAAGATCAACCGTGAGATAGACACCGAAAATCAATGGGAAATCTTTGAGAAGCATTTTGAAAGTGTCCATGAGGAATTCCTCCAGCGCCTCAAATCCAAACATCCTCACCTGACGCCACGTGAAATGAAGCTTTGTGCTTATCTCCGGCTGAATATATCAAGCAAGGAAATCGCCACCCTGATGAATATATCCACGAGAGGGGTTGAAATCAGCCGTTACCGCCTCCGTAAAAAACTAAACCTGGAGCATGATACCAATCTCACCGATTTTATCATGTCATTTTAGGGTTGTAGGCTACAAGTCACGATTTACTGGTTTGAACTGGTTAATGAGAAGTAAGTTAACCCTTCAATAAGACATTTAAATAATTTTCTTTCAGTATTATACTATTATAATGATGTAATTTTGATGTAGTGAGAATTTGTATATGCTGAGTTTTTGAGCATAATAAAAATTTTGTTTCAGACCTTATTAACATTTACTTTGTTGGGATAAAATAACCAAAATTTATTAATTTATTAACATTCCTTATTATGAAAATGAAATCATTTCAATGGATTTACTGGTCTTTCCTGGTGATCGCGGTGTCTTCACTCATGACACTGGTTTCCTGCAAAGACGATGATCCGGACGTGCTGAACCCGATTGCCAGCTTCCAGTTTGAGATCAGCACCGACAACTTCCTGGAAGTTACTTTTACCAACTTCTCTCAAAATGCGACATCCTATAACTGGAATTTTGGAGACGGACAAAATTCCACTGATGTCAACCCGGTGCATGTTTATGCCACTGCGGGCAAATATGATGTAGTGCTGACTGCCATGAATGATGAAGGCACCAGTGCCACTTTTATGCAAAGCATCGACATTAAGGATCCGGATGAAGCATTGGCTTTACTGGCCGGAGAAGTATCGAAAACCTGGAAGCTTTTCAGAATAGATGCAAGTATGGGTGTTGGTCCCAGCCTGGATACACCCTATGACTGGTGGTCCCTTGCGAACGATGGTTCCCGGCCCTGCCTGTACTTCCATGAATTTACCTTCACCAGAAATATGGAGTATATTTTTGATGATAAAGGATTTATGTGGGGTGAAGGAGGCATATTCCATCCGGATCTGGTTGGTGAATGCCTCGAAGCCATACCCTCAAATATGGTTGGACCCAATAATGAAGATCTCAGCCCATGGCTGGGTGGAACACATCAGTTTGAGTATAATTCATCTACTAATACGGTTACTTTGATGGGAGAAGGTGCCTGGATAGGCTTGGTCAAGACAGGAACTACAGGTGAGGTTTCTACACCACAAACCAGTGTTTCCTTCGAAATGGAAATTACTCAAAATGATGGCTACGACCATATGTTTGTTAAGTTCATTTACGATTGGGGTGTTTGGGTATTTAACTATGCTTCATACTCCAATGCGGCCCTTGAGCCTGAAGTGGTTTCATTCTTTGTAGATTTTAGTTTTAGCGTTGACGGTTTTACTGTAACGTTTGAAAATGAATCTAAAGATGCAATTTCCTATAGCTGGGACTTTGGTGATGGTAATACCTCTACTGAGGAAAATCCGATTCATACCTATGCTGCAGAAGGTATATATGAGGTTGTCTTAACAGCTACAGGTTCTACCGGTGGTACCAAAGAAGCTGTAAAGAATGTATCTATTAGTCTGGATCCTACGGAACTCCCACCTGCTCCTACTGAGCCTGAAGAAAACGTTATTTCTGTTTATAGCGATGCTTACACAGACATTACAGGGGTTGACCTTAATCCAAATTGGGGCCAGGCAACTGTGACTACAGAAATAGAAATTGCTGGTGAAAAGGTCATAAAGATGGCCGGTTTGAATTACCAGGGAATTGATTTTGCCGGTAATCCTCAGAACGTTTCGGGCAAGACTAAGCTTCATGTAGATGTTTATTGTTCAGTTGAAACCAATGTAAATTTATCCGTGATAGGTAATGGTGAGAATCCTGTTACAATTACAACTGAAGCAGGTGTTTGGAAGAGCTTCGATATTCTGCTTTCAGAATATACTGTACCGGACTTAACAGCGGTTATTCAATTGAAGTTTGATGATGCTGGAACTGGAGCATCTCCAACCATATTTGTTGATAACATTTATTTTTATTAATGTTTATCAGGATATTTTATGTCAATTACGTTTTACCTGGTATTGGTGGCGGAGGCCATGAAGTGGAAGGTATCTTCTACATTCGCGACCTGGTATTTGATTAGTTAGAAAAGGAGAGTGATGGCCGGCATGGCCGGCCATCACTTATTTTAATTATTGATCATGCCAAATATTTCAATGCTTAGGCTCATGGTTTTGTTAATGATTATCCTGGTGCTTTGTGCCTGTGAGGAAGATAATCCTGTTGACTTTTCAAATCCTTCCAATCTGGTGGTTGAAGTATTGTCCATTGATCAGGAAACGGGCGAAGCGGTCATCCAGGCCAGTGCGCAATATGCTGTGCAATTCCAGCTCTTTATCGGAAATGCAGGCACGCCGGTGGAGGTGAATGAGACTGGATTTTTCAGATACACTTTTTCAGAGGAAGGTCAATATACCATTACTGTAAGGGCTTATGGAGCATCAGGCAGGTATATAACAGCCCTGAAGGTGGTTACCATTTTGGCTGAGGAGTATGACCCGGTGCCGCTTGAAAACGGATATTTCACCCCGATGGAGTACGAGGGATATGTGCTTGCCTGGCATGATGAATTTGACGGCAACAGCATTAATCCGGAATCCTGGGGGTACGATATCGGCGACGGTTGCCCAAACCTTTGCGGATGGGGAAACAATGAGCTGCAATATTACCGGTCTGAAAATGCATGGGTTGCGGATGATGTCCTCACGATCGAAGCGCGGCAGGAGGATTTTATGAGCCGCAACTATACCTCAGCCCGCCTGATCAGCAAAGGCAAAAAATCATTCCGGTATGGCCGGATCGATATCAGGGCGCTACTTCCCAGGGGGCAGGGCATGTGGCCGGCATTATGGATGCTGGGCAATGATATCAATACCGTTGGATGGCCTGCCTGCGGTGAAATTGATATCATGGAGATGATTGGCGGAAATAACCGGGAAAATACCTGTCATGGTACCATCCACTGGGATAACGGACAGGGCCATGCCAGTTACGGCACCAGCTTTACTTTGACGTCAAAAACCTTTGCTGAAGCATATCATGTTTTTTCGATCATATGGGATGAGTATTCCATCAAATGGTACGTGGATGACCAACCCTATACCCAGGTAAATATAACGGAGCCAACCATGAGTGAATTTCACCAGGAATTCTGGTTTATCATGAATATAGCCGTTGGCGGGAACTGGCCGGGGAATCCCGATGGTACCACCCAATTCCCTCAGCAAATGAAGGTCGATTATATCCGTGTTTTTCAAAAAGACTAATCGCGGCGATCACTTCCTGCAGACCCGTTTCATAACCTGATTAGAACGCTTCGCTTTAATCAATTGCAAAATTAATGTCAAAAAATTAACCAGATGAATGCAATCTTACACAAGATCATCATTCCCGTCATGATCATTGGTTTCACTTCCGGTCTGGCGGCACAGACCCACACCGTTACCGGAATTGTGATGGACGGGACAACGCCCGGCACTATCCCCGGGGCAACTGTGCTCGAAAAGGGGACAAATAACGGAACGATCACTGATGTCGACGGAAAATATTCTCTTATTATCAGCAGTGAAAATGATACGCTGGTATTTTCCTTTATCGGGTATAAAACTTTAGAAATTCCGGTGAACGGCCGTGCTTTCATTGATGTGACCCTCTACGCCGACCTGACACAACTCGATGAGGTGGTGGTCATCGGTTACGGTACGCAGCAAAAGAAGGTGGTAACCGGCGCAATTTCTTCGGTATCCGAGGAAGAAATCACCCGGACCCCTATCCTGCGTGCCGAACAGGCCATGCAAGGGCGTACTGCAGGGGTGCAGGTAACCAATCTCTCTGGACAGCCCGGGGAAGCCCCCACCGTGCGGATCAGGGGAACCGGCACCACCGGTGATTCCGACCCCCTTTATATCGTCGATGGGATGGCGGTGGGTGGTATTGAATACCTCAATCCCGGTGATATTGAGTCGATCGATGTGCTGAAAGATGCTGCTTCAGCAGCCATTTATGGCGCCAGGGCCGCCAATGGGGTGGTTCTGATCACGACAAAAAGCGGGAAAGCCGGCAAAATGAACCTCACCTTCTCCAGCTATTACGGCATTCAAAACGCAGCCAAAACCATTGACATGCTCGATGCTGAACAATACAGGATGCTGATGAATGAAGGGGCGCGAAATGCCGATAGAGATGAACCCTTCGACCTGGATGAAATACCACAATATGATACCGATTGGCAGGAATTGATGTTCCAGAAGAATGCCCCCATTATGAATTATGATCTGGGGATCTCAGGCGGTAATGAAAAATCCTCCTATGCCTCCTCCATTTCCTATTTTTCCCAGCAGGGTATTATAGGTGGCGATAAATCACAATTCGACCGGGTCACTGCGATGATCAACAGCAGGCACCAGCCTACCAGCTGGTTTAATTTTGGGAACAACCTGTCCTATTCGCATCTTGTCAGAAGAGGCATTGCTTCCAATCAATCTTTTAACGGGGTATACAGCAGCGCTTTAAACCTTGACCCGCTCACACCGCTGTATGAAGAAGATCCGGAAGTCCTCTCCTTACCCCCCTATTCTGAATATCCTGTGGTGAGAAATCCATCGGGACAGGTGTACGGGATTTCCGAATATGTCGGTGCGGAGGTAGTTAATCCCATGGCACTTCTGGAGCTCCAAAGAGGCGAGAGCAGGGTAGACAAGATCGTTGGAAGTATCTTCGGCGAAGTGGAATTCCTGGAAGGCCTGAAATTCCGGACCAGCCTGGGCATCGACCTGGCCTATGTTCTCTACGATACATACACTCCGCTGTTTTACCTCAACGGCGCCCAGTACAACCTGGAAAAAACCTCAGTTTTTAAGAGTATGGACCGGTACTTCAGCTGGCAGTGGGAAAACACCCTGTCCTATACAAAGAAGATCAAGGATCACCGGTTTTCAGCCCTGATAGGTACAACAGCCTATGAATACAATTATGAGGACCTGACCGGCTTTAATTCCAAGGTTCCGATCATAGACCCCGACAATATTTACCTGAACATGGCCACTGATACGGCATGGGTAGCAACGGGCGGCGCAGCCAGTTCGGCCCTTTTATCCACTTTTGGCCGTATTACCTACGACTTTAAAAGCAGGTATGCTTTTACGGGTATTATCCGCCGTGACGGGTCTTCCAAATTCGGCCCCAACAACAGGTACGGTATTTTTCCATCGGTGGGGATATCGTGGCTGCTGACGGAGGAATCCTTTATCCCCGAACTCGGTCCGGTCAGCTTTATTAAATTGCGGGCCTCTTGGGGAATTAACGGAAACCAGGAGATTGGCGACTATCAATATGTTTCACCGATTGATAAAAGCAGGGGCTATATCTTTGGCGCAGGCAGGATTGTGGGCGCTTCACCAGAGTATATCGAGAATAAGGATATAAAATGGGAAGAATCGGAACAGCTCGATATTGCCATCGACCTGGGGGCTTTTGACAACCGTCTGACCCTGACGGTTGACTATTACAATAAGAATACCAAAGGGCTTCTGGAGCGCATTGATATTCCGGCACATGTCGGAAACTTCCCGCCTTATGCCAATGTTGGCAGCGTACAAAACCAGGGCGTCGAGATATCGGTCAACTGGCGGAATTATCTTGAGCACCTGCGCTACTCCTTCGGAGTGAACACGGCTTACAATAAAAACAAAATGACAAACATCGGTAATAACGATGAGTTCATTCCGGGCGCTACCTGGGCGATTGCCGGAACCGTCACCCGATCGGAAGTAGGGCTTCCCATCGCCTATTTCTGGGGTTACCAGACCGATGGCATCTTTCAGAATCAAGCCGAGGTGTTCCAGCATATCGGCAGTACCGGCGCACTTTTACAGCCCAGGGCAAAGCCGGGAGATGTAAGGTTTGTCGATGTCAATGGTGATGGCGTGCTGGATGAAAAAGACCGCACCTTGATTGGAAGTCCGACACCGGACTGGACACTGGGCGTGAATGCTTCCATTGAATACAAACAATTTGACCTCTCGTTCCTGCTGACAGGCGCTTTTGGTCATGAAATCTTCAATGGCATCCAACGACATGACCTTCAGTATACCAACCGGCCTGTTTCCGCTCTCGACCGCTGGACAGGAGAAGGCACCTCTGATGACGTTCCGCGTTATACATGGCTCGACGTCAATAATAACTACCGCATATCCGATCTGTACATTGAAAGCGGGTCTTACCTGCGGGTGAAAAACATCCAGGTGGGCTATACCCTTCCCAGAAGTTTCCTCGACCGGATCGGTGCCACGACATGGCGGTTTTATCTTTCGGCCGAAAACCTGTTCACCTTTACCGGATATAGCGGGGCTGACCCGGAGATCGGCGCCATGAGCTCTTTCGATATCGGTATTGACCGGGGAATATATCCCCAGGCCAGGACTTTCCGCCTCGGTACAACCATTTCATTTTAATTGAAAAACATCATCCATTATGAAAAAGAATATCTTATATATCATTGTTGCAACAGCGATCCTGTTCCTGCTGAATGCCTGTGAAAAAGATTTCCTGGACCGGCAGCCACTGGACCGGGAAGTGTCATCTAACTTTTACCAAACGGAAGAAGATGCCATGCAGGCGCTGGTTGCCGTTTATGATGCGCTGGGTTATCAATCGATAGTGAATGTGTCATGGGCTCCTTTCCTGACGATGTCCGATATTTTATCGGATGATGCATTCGCCGGTGGGGCCGATGCCAATGACGGAATGGACGAAAATGAACTCAATACTTTTAGTATCCCTACCACCAACAAAATCGTGCATGCCATCTGGATCAAGAACTATTTTGGCATTTACAGGGCCAATCTATTGCTTGAAAAAATAGATGAAATCGATGCCTCAGAAGAATTTAAAACGCGGATCATCGCCGAATGCAAGTTTTTAAGGGCTTATTTCTACTTCGAACAGGTGCGTTTCTTTGATAATATCCCTTTACTGACGGAAACCATCAAAGGGCCTTCCGAATATGACCAGGAGCAAAATACACCGGCTGAAGTGTATGATCAGATTGCCAGCGACCTGGTGGACGCCGCTGACGTCCTGCCGGGAATGATGCCGCCGGCCGAATACGGAAGAATAAGTAAATGGGCGGCCAAAGCATTACTGGCCAGGGTGTATTTATTCTATAACGGGGTTTACAATGCCGACCTCAATGCCGGTGGGACTGTGGTGAACCAAGCCCTGGTCCTGGGTTATCTCGAGGATCTGATTGCTAACAGCGGGCACGACCTGTTCAGCGAATATTCCCAGAATTTCAAGCTGGCCGGAGAATTTGGGGTCGAATCCGTTTTTGAAATTTCATACGGTGACACCCCTCCGTGGTGGGATTGGGATTATGTGGAGGGAGGCGAAGGCAACCTGGCAGCGCAAATGCAGGGGCCCAGGGTAACAGGTTCCAGCAACTGGAACAGGGGATGGAGCTTCGGCACCGTCAGCCAGAAACTTGTCAATGACATGGAGGGTGACCCCCGATTAGAAAAAACCGTCCTCTTTGAAGAGGAACTCGATGGCAGCCTAACCAAGGGGTACCAGCATACCGGGTATTATTCTAAAAAATACAGCTCCGATGCCGAACACTGGGGAGGCGGCGGGCAGTTCGAACTCAACCGGACCTGCAATTTCCGGGTTATCCGCTTTTCAGACGTGCTCCTGATGGCTGCTGAGCTGGGCAGCCCCAACGCACAGCAATATCTGGACCGTGTCAGGGCAAGGGTTGGACTGGGAAGTATCCCGGCAACATTCGAAAATATTTACAAGGAGAGAAGACTGGAACTATCCCTTGAAGGGCTGCGCTATTTTGATGTGATCCGCCGCGGATTGAGCTATGCCAGCCAGGAACTGACATCCGTCGGTTTACGGGGGCCCAATTATATCGGGGAACAGGTCATATTCGATGTAACTTTCAACAGCGGCCCAAAGGGCTTCCTGCCAATCCCGCAGAGGGAAATTGACATATCGGGAGGCGTGCTGAAGCAAAACACCGGCTATTAGCCCGTATGCTGATTGGCACCCGGCTAACTAAATGATTATGTCACCTGCTGTATCCATAACGTCAAAGAAAATCCTGCAAATCATATTTTTTGCTTGCATCTCTATCTTATTGGCCGGATGTTCATCTCCTTCCCGGGTTGATCAGAATGAACGGTTTATTGACAACCTGCTGAAGGAAATGACACTGGCGGAGAAAGTCGGCCAGATGCAGGTTGTCCATAGCCCGGGAAGATTTGATAACGAATGGCTTATGGACAAACTTCGCAACGGTCAGGTGGGCGCCATACTCAATGAGGCCCATCCGGAGATGATCCGGAAATTCCAGGAGACAGCCGTCGAACAGGGCAGACTTGGGATACCATTGCTGTTTGGAAGGGATGTGATTCACGGATTTAAAACGATCTTTCCCATCAATATCGGCCAGGCGGCTACTTTCAATCCGGCGTTGGTAACATACGGGGCGCAAATTGCGGCAAGGGAGGCCGGCAGTGTGGGCCTGAACTGGAATTTTGCGCCCATGGTCGATATATCACGCGATCCGCGATGGGGGAGGATGGCCGAGAGTTTCGGCGAAGATCCGTTCCTGGTAACTGAAATGGGCCTTGCCGTGATGAATGGGTTCCAGGGTGATGATTTACGATTGCCGTATACCATGGCCGCCTGTGCCAAACATTTTGCCGGGTATGGCGCCGCCGAAGGGGGCAGGGATTATAATACCACCAGTATCCCGGATGTGGACCTCTGGAACATTCACCTCAGGCCGTTCCGGGCTTTGAGCGATGCGGGAATTGCTACGTTTATGACCGGTTTTAACGAGCTGAATGGCATTCCGGCATCCGGTAACGCTTTCCTGTTCAGGGATATATTGAAAGATCGCTGGCAGTTCAACGGGTTTGTTGTCAGCGACTGGGCTTCGGTAGTGGAGATGAAGGAACATGGCTTTGCCGCCGATGACCGGGAAGCTGCATACAAAGCATTACGCGCGGGCGTCGATATGGAGATGGCCAGTTCATCCTATGAAGATCATCTGGAAGAACTTGTCAAAACCGGGATGATCTCAGAGGACCTGATAGACGATGCCGTACGCAGGATTTTGAGGGTTAAGCTCGATCTGGGGTTATTCGATAAGCCCTACGTGGACCAGGACAGCATTATCTTTTCTCCGCCCGCTTCACATCTTGAAGCAGCCAGGGAAATGGCGCTTCAGAGCTTCGTCCTCCTGAAAAATCATAAGCGGGTATTACCACTGAAACGGGAAATGGAGAAAGTAGCGGTTATCGGCCCGATGGCTCATGACCGTTACGAACAGCTGGGAACCTGGATATTTGACGGCGACACCAACCTGAGCATCACACCCCTGATGGGGTTGCAGGATTTGCTTGGTAACAACAGGGTATATCATGCCAAAGGCCTCAGCCATACCCGGAGCTTCGAAAAAAGTGGATTTGATAAAGCCCGTCAGGCGGCGGCCGGGGCAACGGCCGTTATCATGTTTCTGGGCGAAGAATCCATCATCACAGGGGAAGCCCACAGCAGGGCATACCTTGACCTGCCCGGCGCCCAGAATGAACTGGTCATGGAGATGGCAAAAACCGGAAAACCATTGATACTGGTCATCATGACACCCCGCCCCCTGACCATTGGCGAGATATCGGAATATGCCGATGCTGTATTGTATGCCTGGCACCCGGGGACTATGGCGGGGCCCGCCCTCGCAGATGTGCTTTTCGGCCTGGAGTCGCCTTCCGGGAAACTGCCGGTGACTTTCGTCAAAGCGCCCGGACAGATCCCGATGTATTATGCCCATAAGAATACCGGAAGACCCTTCAGCAAGGAATCCTTTGTGCACATCGATGACATACCGGTGCGCGGTTTTCAAACCTCCCTGGGAAACACCAGCCATTACCTCGATGTGGGATTTGAACCGCTCTACCCTTTTGGTTATGGATTGTCATACACCGAATTTGAATATTCTGATCTAAAAATCTCTGCCGATGAACTGATGAAAGACGAGACACTTGACATCCAGGTAACTCTTTCCAATACAGGCGATTTTGAAGCAGAAGAAGTGGTGCAGCTTTATATACGCGACCTGGCAGCTTCCATTACCCGGCCGGTAAAGGAATTGAAAGATTTTAAAAGGATCCGCCTGAAGCCCGGAGAAAGCCGGGCGGTGAATTTCAGGCTTTCACCCGACCGGCTTGGATTTTATGACCAGAACGGCAATTATATCGTTGAGCCAGGGGAATTCATATTGTGGATTGGAGGTAGTTCCGAAGCATTATTAAGCTTACCGTTTACATTGAAGTAACATCAGTAAACAATGACCCGACAACAAAAATATACCGTAAAAATTTCGCTCATCGTGGCCATGGGAGGCTTCCTGATGGGATTTGACGCCTCGGTGATATCCGGTGTGGTGAAATTTATCGAACCGGAGTTCCTGCTGACTAAATTACAGTTAGGATGGGCCGTCAGCTCGCTCACTTTATCGGCAACCCTGGCCATGATGATAGCGGGCCCGCTGAGTACGGCATTTGGCCGCAAGGTCATCCTTCAGTACGCCGCGGTGTTTTATGCCGTATCAGCCATTGCCTCCGCCCTGGCCCCCTCGTTTGCGTGGCTTGTCATCGCCCGCATGGTCGGCGGATTCGGGGTAGGAGCCTCATTGATCATTGCGCCCATGTATATCGCGGAGATATCCCCCCCGGCACTGCGCGGACGAATGGTCTCGTTCAACCAGCTTAATATCGTACTGGGTATCTCGGTGGCTTTTTTCACCAATTACCTGATCCTGAGATGGGGGCAATCCGGCAGTGCATGGTCGCAGGCCTTAAGACTGGAGGATTTTAACTGGCGCTGGATGCTGGGTTTGGAAACTCTTCCCGCGATAAGCTATTTTATGCTTCTGCTCATGGTACCCGAAAGCCCCCGCTGGCTGATCATGAAAGGTGAGGAAGCAGCGGCGGGGAAAATAATGGCAAAAGTATCATCGGAAGAACAGGCGCGAATCGATATGGCTGCCGTCAAGGCATCCATCTCTGAAGAAACCGGTAAAAAGAAAGTGCCCCTTTCTGAATTGTTCAAACCTGCCTTGCGCCTGGTGTTAACCATAGGCATCGTGATCGCTGTCCTGCAGCAGATCACAGGTATAAATTCGGTGTTCTTCTATGCCCCGATGATCTTTGAACAATCGGGAATAGGCACCGATGCATCATTTATACAGGCCATCCTGGTGGGGTTGACGAATCTGGTTTTTACCATCCTTGCCATCCTGTTCATCGACAGGTTCGGACGGAAGATACTGCTGGGTTTTGGGGTATCGGGAATTGCTGTCAGCATGTTCATCCTGGCCTGGGGCTTTCATTCGGCCACCTATACCCTGACGGAGGATTCGATCCGGTCCCTTCCTGCAAGTATCGAGATATCACAACTGGCTCCACTGGCAGGTCAAACATTCAAAAGTGATGTGGATTTTAAAAATGCCATGGAGGATGCCATTGGTATCGCGCAGGCCAAAGAATTCGAATCCAACCTGATCACCGCTGCCATCAGCATGAATGCGCTGCTGATCCTGATCGGGATCATTGGTTTTGTGGCCTCTTTTGCTATTTCACTGGGGCCGGTGATGTGGGTGCTCTTTTCGGAGTTGTTCCCCAACAGGATTCGCGGTGTTGCCATATCCTTCGTCGGTTTTTTCAACTCCGGCGTGAGCTTTCTCGTACAACTGGTCTTCCCCTGGGAATTGTCTGTCCTGGGTAGTTCAATGACTTTCCTGATCTATGGTATATTTGCTGTTGTCGGACTGATATTCATCATGGTCTTATTGCCCGAAACGAAAAATAAATCGCTCGAGGAGCTGGAAACCATTCTGGTGAAAGAAAAACATAAATGAAAAATCATTTTAATCAATTATTAATACAAACCTGAATATGAAAGCACTACAAAACATTACCTGCATACTGGCGCTGGGACTGGCTATTTCTGGTTGCGTCAACCATTCGGAAGTAATCACGACTGACGGACCTGTGAAAGCAACGCTAAAAAAAGAGAAGGATGGCTATGTGTTGTATCGTGACGGTCAGCCGTTTTTTATAAAGGGGGCCGGGCTTGAAGGGGGCGATATTGAAGCCCTGGCGTCGCATGGAGGGAATGCCCTGAGGACATGGCGCACGGACAACCATATTATGACAGGCCAGGAGTTGCTCGATCAGGCTCATGCTCATGGCTTGATGGTTTGCATGGGGCTGGAAATCGGACGGGAACGCCATGGTTTTGATTACGACGATGCGCAGGCCGTGGCAGAGCAACTGGAATATGCCAGAAAAGAGGTCATGAAGTACAAGGATCATCCTGCTTTGCTTGCCTGGGGAATTGGAAACGAACTGAATCTGCATTATTCCAATCCGAAGGTCTGGGATGCCGTGAATGAAATTGCGGTGATGATCAAGGAGATCGACCCGAATCATCCGACAACCACCATGTTTGCCGGGGCGGGAAAACAAGAGGTTGAATATGTGATGGAACGTTGCCCGGCCATTGATTTTCTGAGTTTTCAAATTTATGGGGACATTATGAACCTTCCGAAGTATATTGCTGAAAGTGGGTATACCGGTGCTTACATCATTTCTGAATGGGGGGCGACGGGTCATTGGGAGGTTGCCCTGACAGAATGGGGCGTGCCGATTGAACAAACCAGCCATGAAAAAGCCCTGGCCTACCGGGAAAGATATGAGAAGGTGATTGCAGCGCATAACGGGCAGTGTATCGGATCCTTCGTTTTTTTATGGGGACAGAAGCAGGAACGAACCCCCACATGGTACGGGATGTTCCTGGAAACAGGTGAAAACACTGAATCGGTCGATGTTATGCAGTTCGTCTGGACAGGTCAATGGCCTGACAACAGGTCTCCGCAGCTTAAATCTTTCCTGCTGAACAATAATACAGCATACGACAATATTTATCTCGGCCCTGGTGAAACATTCAGTGCAACAGCCCTGGTGGAAGATCCTGACGGGGATCCGTTGCTATACAAGTGGGAAATCATTCCTGAGGTGCCGGAACACCTGCAGAGCGACGGCGGAGATTTTGAACAGCGACAGCCCACGGTTTTCAAACACCAATCGGGGGAAAACGAGATGACAGCCGCCGCACCCTCGCAACCGGGGGCCTATCGCCTGTTTGTCTATGCCTTTGATGGCCATAATAATGCTGCAACAGCCAATATTCCTTTCTATGTGAGGAATTAAAACTTCATCGCAACTGTTGGTATACTGATCAGCTCATATGGATTTGCATAACACATACGGAGGAATCGCGGCGAAGGAAAAAAAAGGCCCGCTGTGGAAGTTCACTCCCCGAAATGACGGCTCATTTATAGTCCCGTTTGCAGACTACATCTCCCGTCTTTATTTTCCGCTGATGAACGAACATGGGATGAAATGTTCGGTTACCCCGGAATTGAAAGGCGACATCGTTTCTTCTTTTCAGCATTATCTGACCGCGGCAACCGTTACTGAAGAGTTGCACAGGAATGTGTCGGGCAGGAATTTCTGGGTTGCGGTTAAGGCTGGAAAACCATGGTCTGTATCGGGGAACAGCGCATTTCAGAAAGCGGAAAAGTGGACGTCGCTCCGCGATGAGTCGGAAGTAGAGGGGCATATCGGGGCATTCGTCCTCAGGAGGAAAAATGCACAGCCCGGCATAGAAAGCGAGGTGACGGTTTTTGTTCCCCATACCGCAGATTTCGTTGAATTGATGAAGGTTTCGATTAAAAATATTTCTGATGAAACCATTACTTTCACTCCTGCCTCAGCCACACCGATCTTTGGCCGGCATGCCGATAATTTCAGGGATCACCGGCAGGTGACCACGATGTTTCAGAAGGTCTTCATTGAAAAACATGGTGTACGCGTCAGGCCATCCATCGTGCATGATGAACACGGCCATGCGATGAATCAAATGAATTACGCGGTGCTGGGCTTCGAGGGAAATGGTAACCGGCCGCCGGAAATATGGCCTGTGATGGCTGATTTTATCGGTGAGGGGGGAAGCCTTGACAATCCCGAAGCGGTTTTCAATCACCTGCCGGCCCCGGTTTACGGGGAAGGTGCCGTCGATGGCAGGGAAGCCATCGGAGCCATGCGATATCGGGAGAAAACCTTGGCCCCGGGTGAGGTTGCTGATTATATTATCATTCACGGGATTACAGATAATGAAAATGACATTGGCGATTGGGGGGAAAAGTATGGCAGCGCCGAAAAATTTGATCTGCACCTGCAGCATACGCTGGGCTACTGGCAAAAAGTTGCCACCACCGTTACTTTTAACACCGGCGACCAGATCTTTGATAACTGGGTCAAGTGGGTGGCATTCCAGTTGAAGTGCCGGCAGATTTTCGGGAATTCCTATCTCCCCGATTTCGGATACGGTCGCGGCGGCAGGGGATGGCGAGACCTCTGGCAGGACCTGCTCTCCATTTTCCTGGTTGATCCGGCCGGGGCCCGGGAGGAAATCCTGAACAACTTCAGGGGGGTGCGGCTGGATGGTTCCAATGCTACCATTATCGGTACCAGGCCCGGCGAATTCATCGCCGATCGCAATAACGTGCCGCGGACCTGGTGCGACCATGGCGCCTGGCCTGTGTTTGTTCTTGATTTCTATATCCGGCAAAGCGGTGATGCTGAGATCCTGTTCAAAGAACTGCCCTATTGGAAAGATGTTTTTACCCACCGTAGTAAAAACAAAGACCAGCACTGGAACCCTTCGCAGGGATATCAGCAGTTGGATGAAAATGGGAAGGTTTACGAAGGCAGCGTATTAGAGCACATGCTGGTGCAACAACTCACCGCTTTTTTCAATGTAGGAGCAAATAACAACCTCCTGCTGGAAGGCGGCGACTGGAACGATACCCTGGATATGGCCCGGGAGAAGGGCGAATCGGTTTGCTTTCATAATTTCTACAGCCATAACCTGTCGACCATAGCCCATATCCTGGAATACCTGCATGCAAATGGTCATGATACCATATACCTGCTTTCAGAGATCCTTTTGCTGCTCGACAGGTTGCCAGACCAGACAGAGGTGGATTATCATCTCCCTGAGGCTAAGCAAAACAGGCTGAATCGTTTTTTCCGGAAGGTCCGGCATGAAGTTTCGGGTAACAGGGTACAGGTGAATATCCTTGATCTGATGGCCGATTTGCGGGAAAAGGCGGCCCACATGGTCGAACATATCCGCAACAATGAATGGACCATCACATCAGAGGGCTATGGCTTCTTCAATGGACATTATGATAATGACGGCTTTCCCGTGCACGGAGATACTGACGACGGTGTCCGGATGGATCTGACCTCCCAGGTGATGCCCGTAATGTGCGGGGTAGCTGGTGATGAGCAGATCAGTGAAATGCTCAGGTCGTCGAAAAAGTACCTGAAGGACCCTGATACACCCGGCCTCAGGTTGTGTACCGATTTCAAACGGCTGAACCTGAGTATCGGACGGATAACGGGCTTTACCTACGGGTATAAAGAACATGGCAGCAAATGGAGCCAGCAGAACATCATGCTGATGTACGGATTATATAAGCGTGGATTTGTCAAGCAGGGTTTTGAGCTTTTCAGGGATATCCAACGATTGAGCACTGACTCGTCGACGGCGTTGATTTTTCCTGGCATACCCTCTTATTTTGAACCGGGTGACAGGGGAGCTTATGCTTATCTCACCGGTTCTTCTACATGGCTGTTGCTGACACTGACCACCCAGATCTTTGGTGTCGACGGACGGTTTGGGGACCTATTGCTGCAGCCCCGGCTCGACCACTCGTTTTTTGACGGGTCGGGCCAGGCCTCGATTAGCTTGAATTTCAGGGATTTGCGCATACACGTTCATTACCAAAACCATCATAAGTTATCGTATCCCGATTACATGATCAGCCAGGTGATCATCAATGGCCGGCAACTGAATATGAACAGCGGCAACCAACCAGAAATGGTCATTCCATATAAAACACTGGTTGAAAACAGCATGGAGAAAACATGCCGGATTGAAGTGATGCTTGAGCTAAAAAATGAAAAGTGTTGATCCGAGAATAACTCTTCGGGTAATTTACACCCAATGTTCTTGAAATACTTCTGAGATGGTCTAGTCTGACTGGACAATAATTTATTCAAATATAATTGTATTTGTTGAAATGAGGGGGTCTGGGGGAGTAAAATGAAAATTCTTTATCATATTGTAATGAAATTTGATGATTTTGCTTGACAAAAGAATAATTTGTTTTATCTTTGCAATGCGTCTGGTTGGAGTCGCTAAGCGTCTCAAAAGAGGGATACTTCCCTTAATCCAGTCGCTTTTTTTATTTATAGCCAATCCATATGATCCTTTGCTACATTGATGAATCCGGTACTCCGGATATACCTGGCAACACATCGCACTATGTATTGGCCGGTATTTCAATCCCAATAGATAAATGGAGGAAGTGTGAAAGCGAAGTTTCTCAGATTAAAACGAAATATCATTTACAAAATGCTGAAATCCACACCGGATGGCTAATACGCCCCTATAAGGAACAGAGGGCTATTCCAGACTTTGGGCAGCTTAGTGTTTTTGACAGACGCACAGAGGCTCTTAAATATCGTCATCGGGAATTACTGAGATTGAACAATCCAAAGGACAAAAAAAATTATCATCAAACAAAAAAGAACTATAGGTTAACAGATAGTTACATTCATCTTACATATCAAGAAAGAGTTGACTTTGTTAAAGAAATTGCAGCCCTCCTGGGATCTTGGAAATACTGCAGGCTTTTTGCCGAATGCATAGATAAGATCCATTTTAACCCTTCAATAAGTAGATTAACAATAGATGAACAAGCCTTTGAACAAATTGTATCCCGATTCGAACAGTATTTAAAAATCTATACAAGGTCATGTAAAAAGCAGCAGTATGGTTTATTAATCCATGACAACAATCCGACTGTCAGTAAGAGACATACAGATCTCATGAAATCTTTTCACCAAAAAGGTACCTTATTTACGTCTATAAAGAACATTATAGAAACTCCTTTATTTGTCGATTCTCAATTAACATCGATGGTTCAACTTGCGGATGTTTGTAGTTATTCTCTGAGGAAATACTTGGAGAAAAATGATGATAGTCTAATCAACTTAGTATTTCCAAGGGCAGATTCCAAGAATGGAAAAGTTGTTGGTGTCAGGCATTTTTCGGATTCCAAATGCAATTGCTTGATTTGTCTTGCTCATAAATGAAATAATATTTCTTCCATTGTAAGCTTACCCGAACATAGCCATATTTCAATCATCCACCCTTTCATCTCTGACAATCTGATGATGCCGATGGCATATACCGGAGCCCATCCGTCACCTGGAAAATTAAAACCCTTGCAAAATCAAATCCTGCAAGGGTTTCGTGATGTTAACTGTGGTACCAGCCGGAATTGAACCAGCGACACACGGATTTTCAGTCCGTTGCTCTACCAACTGAGCTATGGTACCGCCGAAAAGGGATGCAAATATAAATAAATTTTACCTGGATGCAACCAATTGTAAACAAGAAACACGAAACTATTTCCTAATTTTGCAATCCTTAACAAATACCCGCCCTGTTGAACCTCATCCTCGATATTGGTAATACACTGCAAAAACTGGCCGTTTTCAGCAATAAAAAAATATTGCTGAAGGAAACCTTCAATGATCTGGACGATGACAAGCTTGCAGCATTCATCTCACGTCATGGCCCCTTCCATTCCGCCATTCTGTCGTCCGTGATCAATCATGCGGCCAGCCTGGAGTGCATTTTGCAGGATTCAGCCCATCTGATGGTTTTTACCGCAAAGACACCCGTGCCGCTGAAAAACATGTATCAGACGCCTGAAACCCTGGGCAACGACCGGCTGGCAGCCGCTGCAGGCGCCCGGTCGCTCTTCCCCGGCCGGAATGTCCTCAGTATTGATGCCGGCTCGTGTATTACCTTCGACCTGGTCACTGCCAACGATGAATACCTCGGAGGGTCCATATCCCCCGGTATCCGTATGCGTTTTGAAGCCTTGCATACTTTCACCGGTAAATTACCGTTAGTAGAACCGGCAGACTTTCACGGACTGGTCGGGCGCACTACCCGCGAATCGATCCTGTCGGGCGTTATCAATGGTGTTACCGAAGAGATCAGGGGCGTGATAGCCCTGTACCAGCAGCGTTACAACGATCTTGCCATATTAATTACAGGCGGAGATCATGAACTCTTGCATAATAATCTAAAAATTAACATCTTTGCAGTCCCAAATCTCGTGCTGACCGGATTGAACGAAATATTGGATTATAATGACCAACCAGGCTAAACGGAAAATATACATTCTGGCAACCATACTATCGCTGTATGGTTTTATGATGACGGTACAGGGGCAGATCAAGATCAACTCGCCATATACCCGTTACGGTCTCGGCACGCTCGTGGAAAACGGCCTGGATCCCAGAACTACCGCCATGGGCGGGCTGCACTTCGGACTGCAGCGCAGCGACCTCATCAACCCTGCCAATCCGGCTTCTTATGTCGCTTTCGACAGCCTCACCTTTATCTTCGATGCTGGTATCTTCGGCAGTTTGGTTAATCTGCGAACAGATAACTTCAACAACCAGGGCAGTTATATATCCCTGAGCAACCTCACCTTCGGATTCTCCGTTACAAAGTGGTGGAAAACCAGCCTGGGCCTTCTCCCATTCAGTTATGTCGGCTATGATATCTTCCATACCGAGGAACTGGAGGGAATTACTAAAGTTACGAATGTTTACCTGGGCTCCGGAGGCCTCAATCAGATCTACTGGGGAAATGCCTTCCCGATCGGTAAAAAATTATCGGTGGGATTTAACCTGAAATATATGTTTGGCTCGGTGGATCGCAGCAGGGGTATCTCTTTTCCCGATTCAACCGAAATGATGAACACGTTTATCCTGGGTAGCGTGAGGCCCAGGGATATTTATGGTGAAATAGGGATCCAGTATAAAACAGCCCTTCCAAAAGATCATTTCCTGGTGGCAGGAGCCATGTTCGGACCCGAAACCAATATCAATTCCAAGATATTTTCCCTGGTCACAACCTATTATGGCAATATTACAGCAGCCCAGCTAAACTATGACACTATTGACTTTCGCGCTGATGAAAAAGGAAGCTTCACGCTTCCTTTGAGGATGGGAATTGGAACTTCCGTCGGCAAGGCCCGGCACTGGACAGCCGGTGCCGATTTTCTCTGGCAGAACTGGGAGAGATTCACCTATGACGGACGTTCGGACTCGCTTCTGAACCGGTGGTCCATTAACATTGGCGGTGAATATATTCCCGATGCACGAAGCAATGTGTATTATAACAGGGCCAGTTACAGAATTGGCTTTTATTATGGAAAAACCCCTATAAACCTTAAAAATCAGCATATTGACGAAGTTGGCATAAGTTTTGGAGTAGGTTTACCGATAAAAAGATCCAGATCAACCGTGAATCTTTCGGCAATCATCGGAAAAAGAGGTACCACCCAGAATGGTCTGATTCAGGAAAATTTTTTTAGATTTACCGTCGGAGTCAATGCGCTTGAAAACTGGTTCATAAAGAGTAAATACTACTAAAGCAGTATGAATATGAAAGCCTCAATTATTGTAATCCTTCTGAGTATCCTGACACTTACCGTCCCTTCTTTTGAAGTCAACGCCCAGGAAGATGAGTCGAATAATAATGTGGGAAGCGGCCGGTATGGTTCCGACAGCCTGACCTGCATTATGAACATCTCACTTTACCGTGAGTTCTTCAAGCAATGGAAGGCCAGTAATTATGAGAATGAAACGGTCAAGGACCTGATCGGTCCCTGGCGCTGGGTTTTTCTGAACTGCCCGAAAGGAACGCAGAATACATATATCGAAGGTGCCCGGATTGTGGCCTATCTGATCGAACAGGCCGATAGCGAAGCATTGCGTGATAAATATATCGATACCCTGATGATGGTTTACGATCAACGGATCGAATACTTCGGAAGAGAAGGCTTTGTGCTTGGCAGGAAGGGGGTTGATTTATTCACGTATCGCCCTGAAGATACAGAACAGATATACAACGATCTGAAACGTTCCGTCGAACTCGAGGGAAACAAATCGGCTCCTCCCATCCTCGTCTATTACATGCGGTCGGCTATCAATATGGCCCGGGAAGGAAAAGCCGACTCAACGGTTATTTTCGATGCCTATGAAATTTCGTCCGCCATCATTGACCATAACATAAAAAAACTGCAGGACAAACCTGCCGAGAGAGGCAACTGGGAGATCGTCCAGAATAACCTGGAGCTATTATTGGAGCCCTTTGCCACCTGCACCGACCTGGTGGCCATTTACGGAAAAAAATTCAGGGAAACTCCCGACGACCTGGAACTGCTGAAAAAGATCACCGGGTTGCTGGATGCAAAGAAATGTCAGACAGATCCATTATATTTCGAAACTACCAAAAAGCTTTACGAATTGGAACCCTCTCCTGAATCGGCTTATCTGATCGGAAAAATGTTGTTCAGTGAGGGGAAATATGCCGAAGCGATCGAATATTTGAAAGATGCTGAAAGAATGGAAGAGCAGGCGGCCGTGCAGCAAAGCTATAAAATCATAGCCGAGGCATACCGGATCTTAAGAAACTATCCGGCGGCCAGGTCATTTGCCCTGAAAGCCGCCGCACTGGATCCTGCCGACGGAGAACCCTACCTGCTGATCGGAGATATGTATGCCGAAACGGCAGCGGATTGTGGCGACAATGATCTGACTTCCCGCACCGCTTACTGGGCGGCTGTGGATAAATATATCCGGGCCAGGCAGGTCGACCCTGATATCGCTGAAATAGCCAACAAAAGGATCGCTGCCTATTCCGTTTACTTCCCGTCGATGGAAACCATCTTCTTCTATACCCTTCGGGAAGGGGACAGCTATACCGTACAATGCTGGATCAACGAGGAAACACGGGTCAGGGCCGCCAAACAATAACCATATCACCCTTGAAAATCATACCGTTATCGGTAGAATTTGCCTTTCGGATATTTTTGGGCATGAGCATCATCCTGTTGATGGCCATAGCCATGTTAACCTCCTGTAAAAATGATATGGAAACCATCCGTAAGCTCGATTATACCGATACGCTGCCAGGTTTAACGGTGAAAGATGTAGAGATCATTTACAGCGAAAACGCAAAAATTCAAATGAAACTGGAGAGTCCGCTCCTGATCAACCATGACATTGAAGGGCCGGTTTTGATCTTCCCGGAAGGATTTACCGTTTTCTTCTACGATTCGCTGTTGAACCTGCAGTCTACCATCACGGCCGATTATGGCATCTCCCATGAAAAAACAAAGATCATGGAAGCCCGGTATAATGTGGTGGTCGATAATCTCGAAAAAGATGAACGGCTGAATACTGAAGAACTGTTCTGGGATCGGGGCAAAGAGATCATATACTCCGATAAATTTGTCAAGATCACTACAGACGAGCAGGTGATTACCGGTGACGGACTATATTCCCAACAGCCATTTAACGAGATCGAAATCCGAAATCCCAAAGGTCTCATTGAGATCAAAGAGGAGCCAGACTAATGAATGAAATTCTTGTCATTCTGTTCATGCTCGCCCTGTCCGCCTTTTTTTCAGGGATGGAGATAGCTTATGTCACTTCCAACAAACTGAAAGTGGAACTGGACAAAAGCAAAGGGTTGCTTACCGCCCGGATCCTTTCGGGTTTTTTCAGGGATCCGTCACGTTTCATCGGAACAATATTGCTGGGGAACAACATCGCCCTGGTCATCTATGGAATTGCCTTTGCCAACTTGCTGGAACCCCGCTTGTGGTCTGTCCTGCCACTAAATATACAAACAGGATTCGTTGTCCTTTTGCTGCAAACGCTTATCGCCACCCTCATCATACTTGTCTTCGCGGAATTTCTTCCCAAAACCCTGTTCCGCATTAATCCCAATGCCGTTATCAACATCTTCGCCATCCCCCTTTGGGTGATTTATTACCTGCTATATCCATTTGTACTGCTTTTCACAGGCGCTTCACAAATGATCCTCAAACAGTTTTTTAACATTGGATTTACGCGGCAGGAGCCTGTTTTCACCGCCATAGACCTCGACCAGTACATCCATGAATTATCAAATCAGGAAGAAAGCCTGGAAGATGTTAAACAGGAAATACAGATGTTTCAAAATGTGATCGGTTTCAGAAAAGTTAAATTGCGTGAAACCATGCTTCCCCGCAACGAGATCATTGCCGTTGAGGAAGATGACCCTGTTGAAGATCTTAAAATGGCCTTTATAGAGAACGGTTTCTCGCGCATTCCCGTTTACACCGAAACGATCGATCAGATCATCGGTTACGTGCATGCATTTGATATGTTCCGGAATCCGGAGAATATAAAAGAGGTTATCAAACCTATTCTTTTCATCCCGGAAACTATGCCGGCCAAGGTAGCCCTGACACAATTCATCCGGGAAAGGAAGAGCATTGCCGTGGTGGTGGATGAATTCGGCGGCACCAGCGGGTTGGTGACCATAGAAGATATCATGGAGGAAATATTTGGTGAAATTGAAGATGAATTCGATGAGGATATAAAGGTGGAACAGGTGATCCGGCCCGGGGAATACATCTTTTCCGCCAGGCTGGAGATCGACTATCTGAACAACAATTACAAACTGGACCTTCCCGAGGCCGAAGAATATGAAACCCTTGCAGGGCTGATCATCCATTATCACGAAAGCATACCTGCAAAAGGAGAAACCATCGCAATAAAACATTTCATGTTTCACATTCTTCAGGCCAGCGAGACGCGCGTCGAACTGGTACGCTTAAACATTGAGCAAGAAAGCTAGGTGAAAAATCAAGAAACTCGAAACAAAAAACAAGAAACAAGAAACTATTTTCATACTTTTGCACCTCTTTTTAACAAAATGTTGATATGGCAGTAATTGGAACTATCCGCAAGCATTCGGCCCTGGCTGTTATCCTGATAGGGATCGCTATCGCGGCTTTTATATTAAGTGATCTGTTCAGCGACCAGGGGGGGAGAGGCATTCCGCCTGTCGGATCGATTGCAGGTGAAGAAATATCTTATAACGATTATAACCGCAGGGTGGAAGATAACCTGGAGGTGCAACGCATAAACCTGGAAAGGGAAAACCTTACGGCCCAGGAAATTTTCGACGTCAGGCAAAACACCTGGAACCAGTTTATGAGTGAAATCATACTGGGCAAAGAATATGATAAGCTGGGGCTGACCGTGACAACTGAAGAATTGTATGACCTGGTACAGGGCCCCCGGCCTCACAGCCTGATCCAGCAATATTTCCAGGATCCCGGCACAGGGATGTACAGTCCCATGATGGTGCAGGGTTTTTTGCAAGACCTTGACCAGAGGCCGCTGGAAGTCAGAAAGCAATGGCTGAATCTGGAAAGATATATTAAGGAAGACCGGCTTAATAAAAAATATGAAACGCTTGTCTCCCGGGGCTATTATGTTCCGGAAGTTTTTGCCAAAGTTGATCATGATGCCAAGAGAAACAGCGCCGAGTTCCGTTATGTGGCCGTCAGATATACGGCCATTCCGGATGATGAGATAACCATTACCGATAAAGACTATCAGGAATATTACGAGAAGCACGAGCATACTTATACGCAGGACGCTTCCAGGGACATTGATTATGTCATCTTTGACGTATTGCCCTCGGAAGATGACCGCGAGAAGACCCGTGAGAGTATTTACAGGATTTATAATGAATTTCAGGAGGCTGAAGACATCATTACATTTGTCAATTACACCTCCGATAGGCGTTATGACAGTACCTGGTACAAAAAAGGCCAGTTGCCGGTAACCCTTGATTCATTGTTGTTCGCTTCTTCCGTAGGGGATTTCATTCCTCCTTATGAAGAAGACAATGCCTGGCACATGGCATACCTGTTGGAGTCACAGACCCGGCCTGATTCTTTGAAAGCGGAACACATCCTGGTTTCATACCGGGGCGCTTTCAATGCCGCTGAATCGATTACGCGCTCGAAGGAAGATGCGTCGAGCCTGGCCGATAGCCTGGTCACCCTCATCAGGGCCAATAGAAGCAAAATGAAGGAGCTGGCCCCCCGGTTCTCCGATGATCCTTCTGCAATACAGAATAATGGCGACCTGGGCTGGTTTGCCGACGGAGCCATGGTATATCCTTTCAATGAAGCAGTTGTGAAAGGTAAGATCGGTGATATCGTGACGGCTGAAACCATGTTCGGTATTCATGTCATTCATATAACCGGCAAGAAAGACCCGGTGAGAAAAATCCGCGCAGCCGTCATCAACAGGGCGGTGGAACCCAGCAGTAAGACCTTCCAGGATGTATATACGCAGGCCAGTATTTTCGCCGGTGAAAACCGTTCTCTCGAAAAGTTCAACCAGGCCGTTGCCGACATGGGCCTGAATATGAGAACGGCCACCTATCTGAGGGAAATGGGGAACAGTATACCCGGTATTGAATACCCGCGGGAGATCATCCGGTGGGCATTTTACGAAGGTATCAAGGCAGGGGAGGTGTCGCCTGTATTTGATGTGGGCGGCTCTTATGTGGTAGCCGTTCTGACAACTATCCGGGAAGAAGGAACCATCCCGCTGGAACAGATGAAAGAAAATCTCACCACATTTGTCATGAATGAGAAGAAAGGGGATTTGCTCGCCTCCAGGATAAAAAGTGGCGGAAAGGATATTTACGGGATTGCAGCCGAATATAATACCCAGGTTGATACAAACCTGACACTCACTTTCTCATCCAGGAACATTCCCGGTTTTGGAAGCGAATTTAAGGTGATCGGGGAGATCTTTTCGATGCAACCGGACGAAATATCGGAACCCATTATCGGCAATGGCGGTGTATTTGTTGTCGCCCTCGACAGGTTCTATGAACCCCCGGCGCCTGAAAATTACAATGTATACCGCGATCAGATAATGAATGCTTTCCGCGGCCGTACCACAACGAACAGTATTTTCACGGTATTGCAGGAAAAAGCCGCCATTGAAGATAACCGGCTGCTCTTCTTTTAAAATAACGCCAGGCGGTTCGCATCCAGCTTGATGAATATAAAGATCAGGATCGTAAAGGACCATAAGGCTGATCCGCCATAACTGAAGAAAGGCAGCGGTATGCCGATGACAGGGACCAAACCGATCGACATACCGATATTCACCAGGAAATGAAAGAAAAGAATGGAGACGACGCCATAGCCGTAAATACGGCTAAATACGGAGCGTTGTCGCTCGGCCATCCTGACCAGCCTTATCAGCAAAATAACGAACAGACTGATTAACAAAGTACTGCCGGCAAAACCCCATTCTTCGCCAATCGTGCAGAATATAAAGTCGGTGCTTTGTTCCGGGACAAAATTATACTTGGTCTGGGTGCCTTTCAAAAATCCTTTTCCAAACAAACCGCCGGAACCAATGGCAATTTTCGATTGGTGGACATTATATCCGGCCCCCTGCAGATCCAGCTCTGTGCCCAATAAAACGTTGATCCTGGTATTCTGATGGGCTGCCAGCAGATGATCCGCCGCATAATCTACCGTGATGACAAAACCCAGCGATACCAGCCAAACCAGCAACACCTTCCACCACTTCCGGCGCATGGTCTTGCTGAAGTAATAAACCATGCCGGCCAGCACCGTCAGGGCGATCAGCACGTAAAGCTCGTCTACCAGGTAACTGACAATAAAAAGGATAATGAGGTAAAGGCCGGACAGAAGGAAGTAACCCGAAAGCCCTTCCCGGAACAGGACCAGGACGAGCGCGGCAAATACAATGGCTGAACCGGTATCGTTTTGCAGAAATATCAGGCCGGCTGGAAGAAAGATGATTATTCCCGATATGACTTTGGCCCGCAGTACATTGAAGTCGGTGGAATAGGAACTCAGGTATCGCGCCAGTGCCAGGCAGGTGGCAAACTTGGCAAATTCGGAGGGCTGCAGGGCAACGCCCCCAACCTGGAACCATGATTTGGATCCGGCAATCTCCGTTCCGATCACCAACACGATGATTAGCGAAAGCATGGATAAACCATAGATGATATAGGCAAACGCATTGAATACCTTGGCATCGGTGAGCATAATAACGAAAGCGATGACCCCGGCCGCCATGATCCAGATCATCTGTTTGCCGTAACGCTGCGATATGTCGAAAATACTGCTGTGCGATTCATCATACACCGCAGCATAAATATTGACCCATCCCATCAACACCAGCAGGATGCAAAGCCATATCGTGACCCAATCAATCTTTCCATATATGTTCCGGTCACGAACCATCAGTCATCAAGTAAATTTGCATTCATCATCCTTTCTTCCGTCATCTTCAGTTTAACTTCTCCGGTCAGGTATTTTTCCATGATCAGTGTTGAAACGGGCGCGGCCCAGGTGGCGCCGTAACCGGAGTTTTCAATTACCGTGGCAATCGCTATCCTGGGATTGTCCTTAGGGGCAAAAGCTATGAAAACAGAATGGTTTTTCCCGTGGGGATTCTGGGATGTTCCGGTCTTGCCGCAACATTCCACGCCATCTATCCTGTACCATCTGGCTGAGCCATTTTCCCCCTTGTAAACCATCTCCATCGCATCGGCGATGGTTTGAAAATGCCCGGGTGATACTTCGGTAAACCTCTTTTGCTCATTCAGGCCATCCGGTTTACCCTCTCCCTCGATCTCCTTCAGAAAATGGGGCGGATAGTAATATCCCCGGTTGGCAATCGTGGCCGCCAGATTGGCCAGTTGCAACGGGGTCATCTCAATTTCTCCCTGGCCTATCGACAATGACCTGATCGTCATGGGACGCCATCCCTTTTTCCCGTAATACCGGTCGAAATAACTATCTTCCGGCAGGTTGCCGTCTTCAATGTCGGGAATGTCTGTTTCCAGATAGGTCCCGATCCCGAAACTCAATACCATCTCACGCCAGTGAGTATAGCTATCCTGCATGGTAGCAAATTTATCCTGGTTCAGTATGGATTTGTAAACCTCCCAGAAATATGGATTACATGATTGTTCCATGGCCTGTATTAGATTGAGGGGCGAATGATGGTCATGACTGCAGGGGATGGGTGTTGTGGCAACCCCCCGGCAGCCGTAAAGGCTGTAATCGTGCAATACCCCTTCGTGCAGGCCAATCAAACCATTGACCACCTTGAAGGTGGATCCGGGCGGGTATTGTCCCAGGACAGCCCGGTTAAACAGGGGCTTCAGAGGGTCCAGGCTGAGCTTTAGAAAATTCCTTCCCCGGGCACGGCCCACCAGCACATTCGGGTCATAGGCCGGGGCGGTAACCATTACCAGCACTTCACCGGTGGAAGGCTCAATGGCGATAATACTCCCTTTCTTATTACGCATCAGCTGCTCGGCATAAGCCTGCAGATCAGCGTCAAGACTGATCATGAGGTTTTTTCCCGGTACGGCCGTGCTGTCGTACCGCCCGTCCTGGTAACTGCCCATTTCCCGGTTGTGGACATCCACCATTCTGATCTTAATCCCTTTCTTTCCCCGCAAGACCGCTTCATATGCCTTTTCAATCCCGCTTCTCCCTATATAATCGCCCTGCCGGTAATAAGGATCACGCCCGATGTCCCGATTGTCTACTTCACCAATATAACCCAGGGCATGGGCCGCTATGGGAGAATCGTACTGCCGGATCGACCGCAATTGAACGAAAAATCCCGGGAATTTGAACAGAACTTCCTCGAGATAGGCAAATTCCTCTTTTGACAACTGTTCCAGGAAAATGGATGGCTTGAACTGAGAATAACGCCTGGCCTTATTGATTCGCAGGGTAACATCCTCCGGGGTTAAATCAAGAATGCGGCAAAATTCGAGCGTATCAAAAACCTTTACCTGCCTGGGAATGATCAGCAGGTCATAAGCCGCTTCATTGTATACCATCAGTTTACCGTTACGGTCATAGATCACACCCCTGGGAGGGTACTGGATGACATGGCGTAAAACATTGTTGTCGGCCGAAAGTTTGTATTGGTCCTGAATGACTTGTAAAAGAAATAGCTTGATCAGGAAGATCAGGCCTGTAATGACAAATATTGCCAGGAAGATGTATTTCCGGGCTTCCAGGGATTTTTTATCTTGGTTCCTTGTCATTATGTTAATTCTGAAGAGGCTGCTGATAAAGGCAGGGAGCTAACGCCTGACAATATACTCTGTTCTTTCCACATTGCTTTCATTCAGTGCCCGGTCAACAATATAAAACTGCAGGAAAAGGGTGTCGAAAGGAGAATTATAATTATAGACGAATATGGTGTCATGGATTTCACCGGATAGGGGTTTATTGGATCCTTCGGGGATTAGCATGGGGATCCGTGCACTTAGATAGACCGTATCAAACTGCTGGGTATTTGCATTATAAAAAACCAACGGCACATAAGTCTCCACACCGTTCCTTACTTCATAATATTCGATGATCAGGTTATAATAATATTTGCTGCCGGGGTTAAAAGGAGGGAAGGTATCTCTTTTCCTTAATCCGATATCCCCGTCCCCGTCCTTAAAAGAGAATTTCAAAATCCCCCGGTCGTAGATACTGTCGGTGGTATTCAATAATTTCTCAAACCCAATGTAAGATATGGACGGTTCAGGAGGAAACTCCTCGGTACGGTTGCATGAAATCGCTGCCAGAATAACGATCAGCGGAAGAAATACCTTTATCTTTATGGAGATTTTCATAAAAAACACACGGAATAGTCAAAAATAACAAATTTTATACCTGAATTGACCATCTGCCATGAATTCACCGGAAGAAATCAGGAAAAAAATATTCAATATCAGCCTTCCTGAAGATTTTAACGCGCTGGCCATTCAGATATTTTATTTTCAGTACAGAACCAACCCTGTATATCAGGATTTTGTTGACCTTCTTGGGAAAAGCCCGGATAATATCACTGACTTTCATCATATTCCATTCATACCGGCCACTTTTTTCCGGGATCAGAAGGTGATATCGGGAGATGAAGGGGAATATGAGCGGGTCTTTTCCAGCAGCGGGACTACCGGAGTGATCCCTTCCAGGCATTACATTAAAGATACCAAGCTCTATGAAGAAAGTTTCATGCAATCATTCCGGTTATTTTATGGGAGCCCGGAACGCTGGCGGATCATGGCATTGTTGCCGGGATACCTGGAAAGGCAGGATTCTTCGCTGGTTTATATGGTTGACAGGCTGCTGGCTGCAACCGGGCAAAATGGGAGCGGGATGTACCTGCATGAAAGGGATAAGCTGGCAGATGAGCTGCAAAAACCGGCAGGTGACAACATTAAAACCATGCTTTTCGGGGCCTCCTATGCGCTGCACGACTTTGCCCGTGACTATCCTTTACCTCTCCACGATGCCACCATTGTGGAAACGGGTGGCATGAAAGGAAGAAACCGGGAAATGGTCAGGGAAGAGCTGCATGAGATCCTTTGCAGGCAATTAGGGGTTGAAGTGATCCACTCGGAGTATGGCATGACGGAACTTTTGTCGCAGGCTTATTCGAAGGGCAAGGGGGTTTTCCGGGCGCCCCCCTGGATGAGGATCCTTATCCGCGACACCCACGATCCGATGCAGTGGCTCCCATGCGGCCAGACCGGTGGCATTAACATCATCGACCTGGCCAATCTTTATTCCTGTTCTTTCATAGCCACCCAGGATCTTGGCAGGCTGTCATCCGACGGTTCTTTCGAAGTGCTGGGAAGATTCGACGACAGCGATGTGAGGGGCTGCAACCTGCTGGTGGTATAATTTTCACTGCGACGGCATCTCACCGGAAATGATGATAACGAATTCTCCCTTGACAGGATGTGTTTTATAATACCCGGATAATTCTGTGATAGTGCCCCTGACCGTTTCTTCGTAAACCTTTGTCAGTTCCCTGGAGACACTGGCCTGCCGTTCGGATCCAAAATACAGCGCCAGTTCTTCCAGCGTTTTCAGCAGTCGGTGGGTGGATTCATACAGAACGACGGTGCAGTTCAGGCCCGCCAGTTCTTCCAGGCGGGTTTTCCTCCCTTTTTTCGCCGGCAGGAACCCTTCGAACAGGAAGCGGTCGGTGGGCAGGCCGGAGCAGGCCAGGGCAGGGATGAACGCAGTGGGACCGGGCAGGCACTCCACCTCCACCCCAGCCCTGATACACTCCCTGACAAGCAGAAAACCCGGATCGGAGATGCCGGGCGTCCCGGCGTCGGTCACAAGTGCAATATTCAGTCCCCTCTGGATGCGCTCCACAATCCCTTTGACCGATTTATGCTCATTGTACTGGTGATGCGCGGTCATTTTTTTGGAGATGTGATAATGCTTCAAAAGGATACCCGTTTTCCGGGTGTCTTCGGCAAGAATGAGATCGACCTCTTTTAACATATCCATAGCCCGGAGGGTGATATCCCGGATATTGCCGATAGGGGTGGGTACCAGGTAAAGCTTTGCCATACCGTATGTTTTTATGACAGCTTGAATGAATGCGTCATTGCGCGAATTTCTTTCTGGCCAGTTCAACGAATTTCTTCACGGTAGGCGACTCGCTATCCCAGTTGTAGGCGATTTTCAGGTCAAGTAACAGCAAATCGGCCTGTGCCAGGGTGGTGCAATCGTTCAATTTTTGAATGGCCTCGTCGTAGATGCGCATATTGCCATCATACAATTCATTGATAAACAGAAATTTATCATTAATTCCGATAGTGATGCGCAAATCGTTCACCTGGTCCTCCTGCAGTTTATCGGCAATCCGGCGGTCCCGGGGGCTTTTCAGTTTATCAGCCAGGGTAGCGGCGCTGCCATCTGAAAACAGGTCGAAAGTTATTTTGGTGGTTTTTTCAGTATGCGGCGGGCCTTCCGGTTCCTGTTCAGTAACCGGTTCATTCTCAACAACCGGTTCAAAGCCAAGTATTTCCGGTGAACGGCGGGGTGGGGGGGCAGGGGCTTCCACCGCATCAGGTTCAGGCTGAGATTCGGGTTCGGGTTCAGGTTCGGGTTCAGGTTCAGGCTCTGGTACAGACTGTGAATGTACCTCAGGCTCGGGCTGAGGTGTAATCTCAGGTTCCGGTTGGGATACTGAACCGTTCTCAGACCCAGTAACCGTTTCATGCGGCACTGAGGGAGCAGCGGGAGAGACAGTGCCGGTATTCTGCTGCTGCAAAACCAGGAAGAGCTCGTACAGATCCCGGATGTTCGCCATCACCAGGTCGATCTCGATGACCGGGATCTTGCCCTCGTATGCCCTGATGATCGAAAATTGCTCCTGGATTGCCTCCAGCTTCTCGTCAATAAGTCCTTTGATGATCTTTTTGTCCATGGATCGTTATGTTTTTCATTACACCACCCTTGCTTCCAGACAGTAAAAGTATAAAGAATATCAGAAGGATGATACAGTGAAAACTGGAAAAAGGGGGAGAAAATTGTATTGCCTCTACTGCTCCTACGATTTGTTTCTTCCGACGGCTATGCCGCCTATACTGCTCCGACGATTTGTTTCTTCCGACGGCTATGCCGCCTATACTGCTCCGACGACTAAAGCCGTCGGTTCGGGGTTTTAGTACTATTTTTACCTAAAATATATTCTCAACAAATAATCAAAATTTTGGGGTATTGGAAAGGGAAATTCGCATTTCTTTATCATCATCAAATTCAAATATTTAATAATGATTCTCAATCCAGGAATGATAAAAATGTAATTCAGAACCTTTGGGCAAAAGGTCATTATCAAAAAATTATTACTTCGGCGACAGATTATGAAAACGATATTTATTACGTAAATAATAACAGCAAAAAGCATGGCCTGGCACCTCTGTCAAGCTTTTCAACAAAAAATATCGCCGCTTTAAAAAACATAAGCGAATGAACCGACGGCTTTAGTCGTCGGAAGAATAAAACCCGAACCGACGGCTTTAGTCGTCGGAGAACTTCCGTAAGCATTTGAACCGACGGCTTTAGTCGTCGGAAGAAAAACAGTCGAACCGACGGCTTTAGTCGTCGGAAGAATAAAACCCGAACCGACGGCTTTAGTCGTCGGAGCAACATAGTTAGCCTTAATACTTACAAACCTTTCGTATAACTTTTACCCCGTGATCCGAAAGCATCACCATTTGATAAAATCCCGGCCGTATAAATCGCGTTGACACAGAAATGAAAGGATTTTTATCAACAGGAACATCAAGCACTTCCCTGCCGGTGAGATCATATATTTTCAGCGACCTGAAGCTTCCATCACCCTCTACCGTCAGGTAATCCTTAAACGGAACGGGGAAAACCTTCAGCCGGTTCTGCCCGGATTCATCTCCCGGCGCCAGTGTCGGATCGCATTGATGCTGATAGGTGATCCGCGTGGAGGATTCCAGTGAATCGAGAAAAACCTCCCAGGCTGCAGTATTTCCTCTCAGCATATGATCCAGCCAGGGGATCATGAAGCTGATGGTAATATCCTGCTGTTCTTCGCGGGTGACAGTCAGGTTCGGTGCGCAGGAATTCTCGCCGATGGTGCACAGCAGGTTATAGTTGGCAAAATAGCAGTGTCCGCCACCGGTGATGCTGATAAGCGTCTTGCAGTCAGATGCCAGCGAATCGTACATGATCTCCTGGTGCTGGGAAGGGGGTGTTACGCAATCTTCAGACCCTGCAAAAATCAATGCAGGGACATTAATGTCCGTTGCCGCCTGGATGGCCGACGGGCTGGTGTTGGCTGCCGCATGGTTTACCACCGCGGTGATGGACGGGTCATTCGCAGCGGCGAGCATGGAGGCGCCCCCGCCCATGGAATGGCCCAACACAGCCGATGTCCCGGCCACAGCGCCGTAAAATATTGAGCCGGGATCAGTGTTTTCGGCAGCCATCGACTGGATGATAAAAGCCAGGTCGAGCGCCAGGTCGTTGTGGCTGGGAGAAAAGCCCGTTTCGGTATTCGCCAGTGCGAAAATATAACCTTCCGGCACCAGCGCATCGCTGAAATTGGCGTAGGCATCCACTGTCATGACAAAACCGTGGCCGTAGGAGAGAACGGAAAACAGGCCCGGCGCCACCGGCACATTCTTCCCGGCAACCAAGGCCGGGTAATAAATCTCTGTCGGGATCTGCCGGTTGTTGCGCGACGGATCAATGAACGTCAGCGTGGTATGGCCCACCTGGAAAGGCTGGGCAAAGGCAGATGCATAAAACAGGATATATAGAAGGACGACCCCTGACTGGATAACAGATTGTAATCTCATCATAAAATGGCAGATTGAATTATCCTGTAAAGATGAGAATATTTTCACGGATTTCCCATCAATACCCAATACCTAATGTCCACCTAATGTCGTGAGGTGCGCAGCAAACAGGAACAGATTCCTCACCCGCCCCCTCTCCGCCGGATGGCAGAGAGGGTGAGGTGCATGCATATGAAACCATATGACATCTCAACGGGATGAGGTTAGCCCGGAGGAGCTATTTTATTTTCACAATTTTCCCGGTGTAGTGACCATCATTGGTTTTTATCACCAGGAAATAAACACCCTCGGGCATTGTGGATGAATCCCAGCGCTTTTCAACATTTCCCGGCTGCAAGCTGCCAAAATCTGCATGGTCAACCAGGGCGCCCGTGCTGTTGTAGATGTATAATCGCACATTTGCAGTTTCCGTTAATTCAAAGTGGATATTGAGATGATCCGAGAACGGATTGGGATAGATACTGGCCATAAACCCATTCGCCTGCCGGCCAATGATGCCGGTGGCAATGGTCTGGTAATAGCAGCCCATATCGGCCGGTGAGCCATCCGGATCGGGAGGTGATGCGGGATCGCCGGCATCGATGCACGGAGAGGGGGCCCACTCGTCCAGTATGAAATTGAACGCACCAGCATCAACAAATAGCGGATCCGTATCCAGGTTGTTCCGGTAATCATCCGGATTCATGCTGTAAGGGCCAATGCCTTCCCGGCCACCTTCTACATTGCTGTAATTGATTTTGGGAGAGCAGTTGGCTGAGGTGATTGATACCTGATGACCATTCTGAACGGCAGTATTGTCCCAGAAAATGTTGTTTACAAAAATCGGTTCAATCACATTAAGGTCAGAATATATATCAACTGCTCCTCCAATCTGCGCCGAATTCAAACTAAAAGTATTGTTAATGATTTCCGGACTGCTTGACCATATTTCTATGGCTCCGCCATAATCAATAGCATTATTGTTATAAAACAAACATCGGCTGATCTCAGGGTTTGATCCCAAATAACAGAAAATGGCGCCCCCATTTATGGATTTGTTGTCGTAAAAATCACTGTGACGGATAACGGGACTGGCCCCCCACAAGGCGATGGCCGCACCACCCGCGCCCCCAATAAGCAATCTCAACGCTTCATTGGAACGAAAAACGCAATGATCTATCAGGATGCTGTCATATTCTTTTACTGCAAAAACACCACCCGAATTGTAAGGCCAATTACCAAGGGCACTGCTATGCTCGAAGAGACAATGCTCAAAGACTGACAGTTCGTTGGTATTGGGTGTCATGTCATAATCAAACCCATCCCATTGTAAATTGGGATTAGAGCGGGTGAAAATGATGTTTTCTTCTTCGGTACCTTCGGCTTTCACACAGCCTTGGACAGTGAAGTGATAAGGCCCGCGCACGGCCACCTTCACTCCCGGCTCAATAATGAGGGTTTCGCCATCGGCAATTTCAATGTGACCGTCCACATAATAGGGCGATCCTTCAGCAGCCCAGGTGCCACTGATCATACCGGGGGGTACGAAAGTCATGTTTTTATGCAAGCCCGTCATCTTCCCCTCCGTGATTTGATAGATGGCGCCATCTCTCCCGTTGCCACTGAAAAGCGTCACGTATTCAATATAGTCGGTAATGCAATTCAGGTAATGTGTGCCCATATCTTTCAGGAATGACTGGGCGACAAACTGCGCCGCCGGCGCTGCATTTTCAGAGATATCATACACCTTGCCTGCCGTGGTGCCGGAGGTCCAGTAACTTGAATGGCTGACCAGCTTATTGGTATCGGCCAATATCGTCAGGATTGGTTCACCGTTCAATTCAATTACAAAGTGGTTGTTGTAATAATTGCACCAATGCAACCCGTTTTCGTACCCCCAGTCTTCACCTTCCACATCAGGGCCGAGGCTGTTCAGTCCCAGTTTTATTTTCATGTCATCGATATCAAACCCTCTGTATTCCAGTTGCAACAGGGTATTGAGAAACCCTGTGGAGCCATCGAGGAAATGACCGAGGCAGGCGTCAGGATGCGGGTTAATGCCGTCGTAATCCACCGATGCGCCATAATATTGCTGTGACAGGTGACCGTCGCCAGAAGGCTCGGGCCCTGTGCCATCCGCATCCCAGCCGGCAAAGCCCTCATTGTCGGCATACAATCCCTGGAAGGGAAGGGTGGGATACCCTGTCGTCAGTATGCCGTCGGTGACATTGTAGTACGCACCTGACCGGCCATTTCCCGTAAAAGAAACAGAGCCGGCAAAGGGGCACTGATAACTGAATTTGATCTCTTTCCCGCCGAGATCATCCAGGAAAGCCTGGGCGGCAGCCTTTACGCCGGCAGAACTGGAATCGGAGATATCCGTTACCGGGCTGTAATCGGATTCCACAAACCAGCTGTTTCCGGTGGTAGATACACTAAAAAACAGATATTTCATATCAAGGGCAAGCATGGGCTCGCCGTCCAGTTCCAGGTGCTGGTATCCGACAATATAATGATTGGAATAATGATGGTTTCCCATCACAAACCAGTCCAGTCCCTCCTCATCATCACCTAAGCTCACCAGGCCCGTTTTCAGAACCACCTGTTCCGGTGAATAGCCATGATCTGCCAGCGCCTGTGTGAATTGTGGGAATCCTGTCATCCCAGGCAAAAATTGAAACCCTCCATGATCGGGATCACCGCTCACATAATCCCTGGTAGATCCATAGTAATAGAGATTCCCGAAACCCGGCAACGGGACAAAATGCCCGGTACCCGCGGGCTCCGGGCCTGTACCGTCAGCATTCCAGCCGGCCAGGCCAAAGCCGTTTGAAATAAGGCCGTTAAACTGGATCTGCTGTTGTGAAAATGCGGTTTGAATTACCGCCATAATAACAAACAAAGTCAACAGAATTTTTGTAAAGGTTTTCATAACTCCTCCATTTTTGATTAATAAATAAAGATTAAAAGGTCAAGGGTAAATATACGATACACGGAAAGCCAATATGAAACAAATGTATGAACGCCGGGTTTTAATGTGTGAACGCCGGGTTTTTCGGGATGAACGTATTTCGGGTGTTGGGTATTAGGTGTTGGGTATTAGGTGTTGGTTCTTGGTTCTTGGTTCTTGGTTCTTGGTTCTTGGTTCTTTGAACACGAAACACGGCACACGGAACCTAATGCCCATCCACAATTATTTCGTAACTTTGATCTCCAAAATAACCCGAACTTAAACCTTAAAACTTAAACCTCAAACCTTGTTCTTAGAGCGTACAAGCGGCCATACGCGTTCCGGCTGGATCGAAGTGATCTGCGGGTCGATGTTCTCCGGAAAGACCGAAGAACTGCTGCGCCGTTTGCGCCGGGCCCTGATCGCGAAACAATCCGTGGAGATCTTCAAACCGGCCGTCGATACCCGTTATCACGCCCAGGATATCGTATCGCACGATGAAAATGTCATCCATTCCACCCCTGTCCAGGCCGCAGCGCAAATACTCCTTTATGCCAACGACTTCGACGTGGTCGGCATCGACGAGGCGCAGTTTTTCGACAACGAACTGGTGATGGTATGTAACAAGCTGGCCGACGCCGGTACACGGGTGATCGTCGCCGGACTTGATATGGACTACACCGGCAAGCCTTTCGGGCCCATTCCGGCCCTGCTGGCCACCGCCGAATACGTCGACAAGGTACACGCGATCTGTATCCGGTGCGGCGGGCTGGCGCAATATTCCCATCGCACCAGCGACCAGAAAGGACTGGTGGTGCTGGGAGAAGGCGATCGCTATGAACCGCTCTGCCGCAATTGCTATGTCGAAAAAACACATCACAAGCCGCACCCTTAATTTATTCCGCCCCCTCTTTTGCTATTTTTTCATATTTTTGCCCGTCATATCCACATAAAATGATCATCTTATGAAAAAGACATTCCTCATCTTAACAGTATTATTTATGGCCTTACAACAATCGGGCTGCTCACAGGGCAATCCACAGGACAAAACAGAGGGCAAGGCCCAGGACAAAGCACAGGACATTCCACAGCAGCAGCAACAGCCGGCAGACGGCAATGAAACCCTGGTGCTGATCACTACCCGCTTTGGTGATATCACCCTTAAACTGTATAACGACACACCCGTTCACCGCGATAACTTCATTAAAATGATCAATGAAGGCTGGTACGACGATTCCCCGTTCCACCGTATCATTCCTGGTTTCATGATCCAGGGCGGCGGGAACAAGGACGGCCGCCAGGACCCCGGCTATACCATCGATGCCGAGATCAAAGCCAACCATATCCATAAAAAAGGAGCCCTGGCCGCTGCACGCCTGGGCGACCAGGTCAACCCCAAAAAAGCCTCTTCGGGTTGCCAGTTCTACATTGTCCAGGGCACCGTGCTCGACAACGCCACGCTCGACTCCTATGAGCAGCGGTACGGCACGAAATTCACCGCGGAACAGCGCCAGGCCTATACCACCATCGGCGGCGCACCCTGGCTCGATGGCGGCTATTCCGTCTTCGGCGAAGTGGTGACAGGCTATGAGGTGGTCGATAAGATCGCCGCTGTGCCCCGCGATGGCAGCGACAAACCGCTGGAACCGGTGACGATGAAGATAGAGATCATTGAATAACAATGCAATCCCTCATCAACCAGTACCTCTCCGACATTGACAGCTTCACCACGCAAAGCGCGGAAGAGCTGGAACAATTCCGGATCAGGTACCTCAGCAAAAAAGGGTTGATCCCCGCCCTGTTCGAGGATTTCAAGAATGTGCCGCCCGAACAGCGCCGGGAAATGGGCCAGGCGCTGAACGTGCTGAAAAAAACGGCCCAGGAAAAGGTCACCCTGCTGAAAGAACAAATCGAAGCCGGAACCAGCGAGCAGAAGGGCGAAACCGACCTGACCCTCCCGGTCGATTATATGCAGCTGGGTTCCCGGCACCCGCTTTCAATCGTCAGGGAGGAGATCATCCGGATATTTGCCCGGATCGGGTTCGTAGTGGCCGAAGGCCCGGAGATAGAAGACGACTGGCACAATTTTTCCGCGCTGAACTTCCAGCCCGACCACCCGGCACGCGATATGCAGGATACTTTTTTCATCGAAAGCAACCCCGATATCCTCCTTCGCACCCATACCTCTTCAGTGCAGATCCGTGCCATGGAAACGCGCAAACCCCCGCTGCGGGAAATTTACCCCGGCAGGGTTTTTCGCAACGAGGCCATCTCCGCCCGCGCCCATTGCATCTTCCACCAGGTGGAAGGGTTGTATGTCGACCATGATGTCTCCTTTGCCGACCTGAAACAGACGCTTTATTATTTCGCCCACGAAATGTTCGGGGAAGGGACGGAGGTGCGGTTCCGCCCCAGCTATTTCCCGTTCACCGAGCCTTCCGCCGAAATGGATGTCACCTGCTTCGTCTGCGGCGGGAAGGGCTGCCCCATCTGCAAGTATTCCGGATGGGTCGAAATCCTGGGCTGCGGCATGGTTGACCCGAGTGTGCTCGAAAACTGCGGCATCGACAGCGATGAATATACCGGTTTCGCTTTTGGAATGGGCATTGAGCGCATCACCATGCTGAAATACCGCATCCAGGATATCCGCCTGTTTTTCGAGAATGACGTCCGCTTCCTCAAACAATTCACCGGGGCGGTATAAACGAAAGGGACTCCATCCCGGTTACAGCAGGTGCATCTCGATCTCTTCGAAGATCACCTCCAGGTTTTTCACTTTTCCTTTCGGGATCTCATATGCTGCCAGGACCTGCGATACCGATTGAACCTTTGATAACAAGCTCTTTTTGAGCTGGGCCGGCAACAGGTCATCGGCAATGATAAAGAAATCGACCCCCTTTTCAGAGGGGATCAGGCGCCCGGCTTCATTGTAATTGGAAACAAGATAGTAGTTGCGCCGCTCATCCGGGTGTGGATAAATATAAAAAGAGTATGCCTTATCATCCGCTCCTTCCCGGAATATCAGATCCTCTTTTCTCTTAAAACCAAATCCCAGTTTATCGTTCAGGAAAAAAGCAAAGCGGTAATCCTTCAAATGGCATGACACACCAAAAATGGTATAATCATAAGAAACTACTGATGTCAGTCTGAGTTTACGAACCACTGCTTATGAATTTTGAGTTTTGAATTTTGAATTTTGAATTAAATCCGGAACAAGAAACAAGAAACAAGAAACCAGAAACCAGAAACAAGAAACTCATTGAAACACATCCCAATCTGCAAAATGCTCAAAATTGACATAAGTTTTCGGTTCCGTAGTCCAGAAATGGTTCGAGTTATAGGTCCATTCGAGGGTTTCCGAACCGCCGCCGCCCTGGGTGGTGATCAATAGCGTACCGCTGACCGTACCGATGGCGATGGCCTGGTCGCGTGGCCAGTCGCGGTCGCCGCGGCTGGCGTCCACTGCGATCCATCCGAAATTCGGGAGATACACCTCCGCCCAGCGGTGAAAGACGTCATCCATGCTGGCATCGTCGCCGCGCACCACCACCGATCCGACGTACCGGGCCGGCAGCCCCGCCGCACGGCACATGGCGATCAGCACGAAAGTATATTCCGAGCACGACCCATTCCCCCGCGAAATAACGGTCGGCGCCGTGTTCCAACCTCCCGTCATCTCATAATACATGTTGTCGATGATGTAATCGTATATCTTCCGCATGATCCAGTAAGGATTCTGCTCATTCCCGACGACATTTTTAACGGCATCGCGGATGACCGGGTGGTCCAGCTGGAATTTCTCATTATCCTCCAGGTAGCGGTCTTTGATCTCTTTCGGGATCTGATCCAGGCCGCCCACCTGGTCAGGAAAGATAAACTGCCGGACCTCCCAGGTTTTCGCTTTGACGTTCATTTCCACCGTCCGGGTCTCACCGGCCTGCAGGTTCTCAAACCGGAAATGCGCCGTCTGCTGTCCCCAGCGGTCCGTAACAAAACCGGCGGGCTCCATGTTGAAGGTGATCTCCTCCAAAAGCTCCTGGTTGTTCCGGTTCACCGGGATGGCAATGTGCAGGTCGGCGGACGTCACCATCCCCGGGCCGAAATTTTTGACCTGCTGTGTAAAAGTCACCTGTCCCGTCCGTTCCTTGATCCTGGTAAATTTCTCGTCATCCTGCCGTTTTATCTGGTAGAGCTTGTTCTGCTGGTAGTCCATATTCCACAGGTGTTCGCCGTCAAAGCAAAGTCCCAGGGGTTTTTACTATTTTGGCAGCCAGCAGCTTATCCCTAACCCTGATGTATATGGTGTTGTCGAGAGCAGAATGCTCTTTGGCAATGTACCCCATCCCGATTCCGACCTTAAGGCTCGGCGCCATTGTTCCTGAGGTGACCTCCCCTATCTGCTTGCCCGATTCATCACATATCTCGTAATGCTGGCGGGGTATTCCTTTGTCAATCATCTCAAAACCACGCAGCTGACGAGTTATCCCCCCGGCCTTCTGTTTCTCAAGGAAAGGCCTGTCAATAAAATCATTCCCTTCAACAAACTTTGTTATCCATCCAAGGCCTGCCTCTATCGGTGAATGTTCGTCATCAATATCATTACCGTAAAGGCAGAATCCCATTTCAAGCCTAAGGGTATCGCGTGCACCAAGTCCTATAGACTTTAATCCGAACTCTTTGCCTGCCTCCGACAATGCTATCCATATCTTTTCAGCATCTTCATTTGCCATATAGATCTCAACACCACCAGATCCAGTGTAACCGGTGGTGGACACAATCACATCCTTCACTCCGGCAACAGTGACCTTTCTGAAGGTATAGAACTCCATGTCCATTACAGGTTCGTCAATGATCCTCTGAACAAGCTCCATCGCTTTCGGCCCCTGAACTGCAAGCTGGGCAATCTCGTCAGATGCATTGTACAACTCCTTACCAATTTCAACGCCCATATCATTTGCAATCCGGGAACACCATTCCCAGTCTTTGTCAATATTGGCAGCATTTACAACCAGCAGGTATGTTTCTGCATCCATGCGGTAAACGAGCAGATCATCAACAATCCCTCCCTTACCATTTGGAAAGCAAGTGTATTGCACCTTGCCATCCGTTAATGCTGCCACATTATTCGTGGTTAATCTCTGAACCAGTTCGAACGCCCTGGGGCCCTTAACCCAGAACTCGCCCATATGGGAAACATCAAAAACACCAACACCTTTCCGCACAGTCTCATGCTCAACGTTCACACCCTCAAACTGTATCGGCATATTATAGCCTGCGAAAGGAACCATCCGTGCACCCATCGCCTCGTGAAACTTTGTAAAAGCCGTATTTTT
>JAWOHY010000106.1:0-10625 GCA_046484945.1 Bacteroidales bacterium | reverse complement strand
AAGAGATCTACCTTATCCGCGGGGATAAAAATGAAAATTATAATGACTTCCGGTCGGGCGTTATGGCCCTTACAGAAGAAGTCAGGAAAGAGAGCAACCCGGGAAGGCTGAAGGTGACCCTGACCGAAACCGCCCCGCCTTCGATCTCCATTATCCCCTTCAAAAAGAAAAAGATCGCTGTTATTTCGGTTTACAAAGAAAGTGCGACACCTGTTGAAATCCTGGTCCGCGCAATGGGTTTCAGCGGCGCTTTTGTCGTGGAGGAGGCGATGCCGGTGGTCTGCGAAAAAACCTGGCCCGACGGTGAGGCGACGCCCGGGGTTTGCCTGCTGACGCTATTTCACAGGAAACCCGGCATCAGTTACGACGCTTTCATCGATCGCTGGCACAACAGCCACACTCCCTTGACGCTGAAACTCCACCCGCTGACCAGCTACAACCGGAACGTGGTGCTGGATAAGATAACGGACCACCCCGCATGGTACGACGGCATCGTGGAAGAACAGACACGGACGCGGCCGGAACTGCTGAACCCGTTCAAGTTCTTCGGCAAGCCGCACCGGCTGATACAGAACATGCTGGCGGTTTATCTCGATACAAAATCATTCCTGGATTATAAAAAGATAGAGACCTATCTGGCCGCTGAATACCGTGTAGTTTCTACTTCTTCGAAGTTGAATGATACTCCCGTGTAAAGCCTTATTTAAGGAATTTGTAATCCGATTTATTCAGCTTCCACAACATTATAACCCATTTGTTTCACCAGGTCGCCCAGGTGATAATTCACCTGCCGGATTGTTTCGGTTTCTACAACATAAGGATCATGTCCGGAATTGTTTTCACCAGCGATAAATTGTTCAAGTATGGGGGCAAGATCATCAATTCCATCGTATTGAAACCTTTCATAAATACTCCTGATGATTCCGGATGGGTCCTCCATTAAATCTTCCATTTTTAATTCAATCAGGTTCCGGGGATCGATCAGGTTTCTGTCCTGTAAATAAGTACGTATGATCTTGTCGTAGAGCAAGGCAACTTTTTCGCGCGTAAAATCCGACGGTACATCTTGCAGCTGCACTCCCGGGAAAACTCCGAGGATGAAGCGGTAGAGCGATTCAACCACCTCGTATGGATCGCGGTGGATGAAGATGAATTTTGCATCGGGGAACATTTCTGTCAATAACCCAAGGCGGGTGAGATTACAGGGATTTTTTGAAATGTAGCGCGTTCCGCCGGTGTTAAAAACAGCCTTGGCGTACATTTCCCGGTAGCGCTTTTTCCAGTATTTCAATTTTTTTTCCGGGAGATTTGCCGTAAACAGCTCCTGTTCCACTATATCATCGAAATCTTCAGGGAATAGAAAGAACTTATAGATAGAATCAGGCTGTAGGTTCATCAGGCCAAATTCTTCTTCCTGCGGAGAATCCATCCCCCAACTGACATTATCAAAAGGCCTTCCGGAAGGAAGCAAATTGTCTGCCAGGGGTTTCAGCCACCACGACTGCGTCAGGGTAAGGTGCGGGAAAACGGTTTGGAAAGTGGTGGTATAAGCAGCGCTGGAGTCCTGGCACAGCAAGTTGTGCAGCAGGGTGGTCCCGCTTCTCCAGAACCCGATGATGAAAACGGGTTGTTCAGATGGTTTGAAACGGGCCAGGCGCCTTCTCCAGATAAGCCACTCATATAAACTAAATATACCGAAAATCCCTGATACCAGGAAGGTAAGAATCAATTTTCCGATATATTTCCTTCCAATAGAGTGCCCCCTGCAAATGAGCAGGGAATTTCTGACGGTGGTGCCTGCCAGTGTAGAAACCGGAAAATTAAATCTTTTATGACTCATAATAAGAACAACCCTTTTTAGGCCATTGCGAAAAGAAAAGATTTTGATCAAATCCTCTTATTCCTGGTGATTGGCATTTTTTTCAACAAATATACAAATACCGGATAATAAAGAAAATTTAGTTATATCTGCATGTGTTTTCGTACATGATAGATTTTACCTTTGAAGGTGGAAAAACAGGTACGGAATGATACCAAATCCCTTATTAAATGTATGAAACAATCGAAGTGCATTATTCCTTCATTATTAATGTTAATAGTGATGTTGACGGCTGGGGTCTATGCCCAACCGGAAGCCGATACCCTGAAGGCAAAGGTGGAAAAAGATTGCAGGCCAAAATCCCTGGGTGACCTTTTCCGGAAAAAGGACCTGCCGCCCAGGCCGCCGAAGAATTTCACCGCGCTGGTGCTGCCCAATATCAGTTCAAACCCGTCCAATGGCTTGTTGCTTGGAGTTGGGGGGGCGCTGGGCTGGTGGTTCGGACCAAAGGAGACAACCCGTATTTCCTCCGCGGGATTTACCGCGGCGTGGACAACCAAAAACCAGTGGATCTTTTTTGTGAAGTCCAATGCTTATACCAGTAATGATAAGTTCTTCCTGCAGAGCGATTGGCGTTATTACATTTACAGCCAACCCACCTTCGGACTGGGGACAAATGCCCCCGATTCGGTTGAGCTGGACCCCTCCTGGGGCTGGATGGCAGCGCCCACCGGTGATGAGCCGGGAGCATATCCCCTGAAGTTCAATTATTTTAAATTCCATGAAATCGTCTCCTACAAGATCAAAACGAATTTTTACGGGGGTATAGGCTTTCACCTGGATCATTATTCCAATATCAGGGATATACTGTTGAACGCCAGCGATACCCTTGAGATAAAGGAGATCACACCGCATTACGCCTATTCTGAATATTACGGGTTTAACCCTGAAAAATATACACTGACCGGCCTGAGCCTCAATTTTGTTTTCGACAGTCGCGATAACCTGATCAATCCTTACAAAGGGATGTATTTCAATCTCAACCTGAAGCAGAATTTCACCTTCCTTGGAAGCGACAGGAACTCCACTTTCCTGTTTTTCGATTACCGGTATTACAGAGGGCTCTCGAAAAGGATGCCACGGCATGTCATCGGCGCCTGGCTCTGGGGTAATTTCATGGTGGCCGGTCGGGCCCCTTATCTTACACTGCAGGCCATCGGAGATGATCAAAGGGCCAGGAGCGGAAGGGGATATATACAGGGGCGCTACCGCGGCGAGAAGTTCCTTTATGGCGAGATCGAATACCGTTTCCCGATCTCCCGCTGCAGCCAGATCCTGGGCGGCGTGGTCTTCCTCAATGCCACCACGGCCAGCAACAACTCTACGGGAGTGAAACTCTTCCAGTATATCCAGCCGGGCTTCGGTGCGGGCCTCAGGGTCATGATCAATACCACTTCCCGTACCAATATCAACCTGGATTTTGGCGTCGGGAAGAAATCAAAGGGATTTTATTTTTCCGGGGCGGAAACCTTTTAGATTGGGTGATTGGATGATTGGGTGATTGGGTGATTGGGTGATTGGGTGATTGGGTGATTGGGTGATTGGGTGATTGGGTGATACTGAACAGGGATTATCCCTCCGCCTCCTCCACGTTCACCACCTCATACATCTCCTTCCCATCCACTTTTACCGGCTGGTAATATGTTTCCCCAACTTTGACGTAGGTAATGTCGCCGACCTTGATCTCTTCACCGCCTTCAGGAAGACCCGGAACCAACGTGCCCGCGGTAGGAGGTACCACGACATACCCATCTTCGGTCTTTTCATAGTAGGTGCCGGCATAGTAGTAATTATTGGTGGTTTCATTGACCACCACCGTGGTTGTTTCGGATGGCAGTTCGGTCACTACGGCCCCGACGGGAGCTTCGACAACGACATAGCCGCTGCCTGAAGAAACGTAATAAACCCCCTGGTTGTAGTAATACTGCTGGTTGACGACCGACACGATGATGGCGGTCGCGGCAATCGAAGCCACAAAAACGCCCCACGGGTTATAGTAAGGATAAGGATAGGGACGATAAGGATGATAGGCGTAGGGGTGATAACAGTTATAATGATAACCTCCGTAAGCATATGGCGGGCGGGGATATGGCCTTGCCGGGGGCCGGACGTACACATTGGTCTGGTTTATGTTGACATTCCGGCTGCCTGTCTGGCTGCGGGAATACGACGACTGGTTCCCGCCGTTGATCGAACGGTTGGATGCAGACCCACGGGATGGTGCCGCCGACCGGTCCTGGGCCGATGGTTGCCGACCCGGTTGCGATGCGGTCTGACGGCTTGGTGTCGATGAAGGACGGCTATAGGAAGAAGAAGGGGTGGATGGACGGCTGTACGATGATGGCCGGTTCATCCCTCCGCCGCCGCCGCCACCGCGCGCTCCGCCCATGCGCTGTGCTTCAAGCATCTGAGGATAAAAGAGCATGAGCAGGATCATGAACATGCCGGATATGATTTTACTGGAAATATTTTTCGTTTTCATCGGTGTTGATATTAAAGGGTTATCATTTCGTTCTGCGCATGATGGATACTTTGCGCGCCGCGGGTGGCGGCAGGAAATCGAAAACAGCCGCCGGAATGTCGGGGTTCAGCTCCCAATCGCTGAAGATCGCTTCGTATTGCCTGTTGCCTTCATTCTTATAAATAATGACAAATTTCCGCGGTAGGGTAAAAGCGTCGCTGGCAAACCACATCTGCACGCTCATGTTGGGATTGGTAGCCAGGATATGCGCACATTCCATGTTATTCAGATTCTTCCTGCCCAGGAATACCAGCGTGTCAAAGAGCGCCAGGATGTCGTCGGTAAAGGTTGGATAAAAGAAATCGGCGGCCGGAAATTCGATACCATAGTCTTTGTGGATGCTGTCGATCATCGAGATAATGTTGTCCGGCGCGTCAATGACGGCGTAATTGTTTTCATCGAAAGAATAGGCAATGGCAGTTGCGCCGTTGTACCAGAATGCCCGGTGCCCCTTATCGCCCCGGGTATCGACATGCATTTTATCAGGCCCGGCCATGTAGACTTTGCTGGTCTCAGTTCGTTTGACCAGACCGTAATCATGATGACTGACATCCTCGGAGATTTGCAGCGTAAAGCTGCAAGAATTCAATTCGCCGATGACGCTGGCCATCCGGTCGATGATCATAATGGCGACGGAATCGACATGCCTTTCCTGCGCCCTGATCGCCAGGGTGCCGGTCAGAAGGATAATGATAAGAAGGATCTTTTTCATGTTAATCAGGAGTTTTCAAAGATTATAATCATAACGGAAATAAAGAATCCCAGCACTGTAAACACACCCGCCAGCTTTCCCCCATGCTCATAAGCTTCGGGTATCATGGAATTGGCCAGCATCATCAGGATGGCGCCTCCGGCAAAAGCCTGGATGAATGCCAGCCATTCGTTGGAGGCATTGCTGAAAAGGCTGTACCCGGCCACGGTGGCCACTGTGCATACCAAAGCTATCACCAGCCAGAGCAGGTTGATTTTTTTCCGGCCCCAGCCGCTCGCTTTCATCCCGGTCGATCCTGCAATCGCTTCAGGAAGGTTGGAGATAAAAACAGCCACCAGCATGGCCAGGCTGATCGAGCCTGCTTCAAACAGTCCCAAACCGATCACAATGGATTCTGGTATGCCGTCGAGGATGATGGCCAGCACCATGGGGATCACCAACCGGGCACTCCTGGAAGCTCCCGGATTCATGCGGTCACCAGCGCCGAATTTTTCGATCAGTTTGTCGCTGAAAAAAAACACAAAAGCGCCGGTAAAGAACCCAAATGCGGTAAATCCGGAGCCTTTGGCCAGTTTGACAGATTCAAAAATCAATTCATAGGAAATGGCCGAGATCAATGTTCCCGCTCCAAAACCCAGGATGATCCCGATGGCTTTCTTGCTTAATGAAAACCGGGTGGCGATAATTCCTCCCAGGATCAGAGAGGAAGTGGCTAATAATCCCCATAAAAATGCATTCAGCATATCAGAAAATTTGAATCATAAAAATTTTCATCATATCGGCATGCCGAACCCGATGAAAAATCCGTTGGTGCCGATGGAGGTGAAGGCGTATTCAAACCGCAGCACCAAATCGTAATAGGTCACAAAATCGAGCCCCATCCCCCAGCTGTAAAGCATCTGGTTGTTGTAAGGATTGTTTTCCGTGAATTCATTGGTGCAATAACCGGCATCGGCAAAAACATTCAGGTAAAAGGCATACTGCAAGGCCTTGAATTTGTTCTTCTCCTGTCCCTCTTTGACTTTCCTCACATTTGGCCTGACCAGCTCGTACTTGACATTGCTCCTGAAGAAATACATCTGGTCGCCCTTTAATGTATATAGATCGTACCCCCGGAGAAAGTCCTTCTTCTGGGTCATGTTCACCTGGTAGTAATAAGGGTGGTTCTCACCGGCCGAATTTTCCAGCTTGATCATCTCGGCCACGTACCACCTTTTACCCAGTTTCTGGTAAAAATGAAAATCAATGCCATAGAAGAAATAATCTACATCTTTTGAAATCAGGCCAAGCCCGACCTTATTAACATAGACGCGGAGATAGTTTCCGACCAGGGGGTATGATTTGCTGTTCCTTGTGTCATAGGCATAATCTGCATATAAAGAGGCCGACAAATTATCCTGCTTCCCCTTTGCAAGGAAATTGGGGTCCAGGTTGAAAAGGGAGTCGGAGATGCCCACCCATTGACCGGTAAACCGGATAGTGCCGTAATTGTAAAGTCCTGGCCGGAGGGTGACGACCCCGAAAACGGATACTGCCTGCAGGCTGTTCGATTCGTAGAGCATCTGCCGTTTGTTCTCCAGGGAGCCATACTCCACCGTATAGAGATTCTGGTATGCGGCGCCAAAAGTAAGGCCGGTTTTTCGTCCCTTCCCGATCCAGGGTATGCGGTAGCCCCATGCAGCGGCATAAGACTTGCCGACATACCCGACCAGCGATGTCTGGTGGCTGGTACCGAAAAGGTTGTTATGGCTGAAGAAAAGCCCCATGCTGACTGCGCTCAGGTCGATATCGCGCAGCCATTCGTTAAAGTTCGGCGCATTCAGCTTCACGACGGGGAACAGCCACCAGTAATGCCTTTCATTCACATCGATCAGCAACCTGTAATGATTCCCCTCCACCTGTTCCATCGACAGGTTAACGGTCAGGAAGAGCTTGGTGTTGATGATATTATCCCTGCTGTAGCGCATGCGCAGGCTCAGCTCGCTTGAATCGGCCGGGGTATAACGCAAAGCAGACGACAGGCCCTTTTTGTCCCTGTGCCTGGCAGAAAGCGTGTCGCCGATCTTAAAATCCAGTTCCCTGATGATCAGCCATTCTTTGGTCAGTTTATTTCCGGTGATCCTGCATTCAGAAAAAACAACCTGATCATATAAGATGGAATCGGGTAAAATGACGGCGCCATCCTGGTTTTGGGCGCATGATAGCAGGATACCTGCTGAAAACAAAGCGATGCAGATGATGGTTCTTTTCATTGGGGTAAGGTAACTAAACCAGACAAATGTATGGGTTTAGCATGAAGGTATAATACCCAACAAAAAATTATCCCCGTCAATTGATGATGAATGCCATACCGACACTGATCGTGAAATATCCCTGGGTGTCCAGTTCACCTCCCATGCCCGTATAGTATTTGAATCCCAGCTTGAGACCGGTGCCCGGCGTAACGGCATATAACATGCCGAATTCCGGTTTCAGGGCAAACTGCCATGGATCTTCTTCCAGGGTCCATATCCCCATTTGCGTGCTGCGCTCCGAGTACATGGTGCCGATGCCCAGCCCGATGTAAGGCCTGAAATCACTGTCGGCCATAAACATGTAATCTACCGTGAATAACAACGGCACCTGGTTCTGATAGCGGTACTGAACGCCAGAAAGCGACTGTGTACCAACGGTATAGGTGTCATACTCCTTTTTTTCGTAGAAAACATTCCAGCCGAGATCAAAACCCACCAGGAGATTATCCGTTGCAGAATACCTGTACTGGACGGACATTCCGCGGAAACTTCCGGCAGAGATGTATTCGCCCAGGTTCCCGGTCCCAAAGCTCATATCGTAATTAAAGGCAAGCTGGCCCACCCCTTGCTGACCGAATAAGTGAGTGACACCCAGCATGGAGCAAAATATAACGATTGCGATTATCTTTTTCATTGCTTCAATGTGTTTAAGGTTGTGCTTATTTCGTGTTCAGGTAGGGTGACTGTGTAAAAGCCTGGTCGATGCTTTTGGTGACCCGGTTCGCGTCGTAAGAACCCGAGACCAGGCCATTGATCGCCGCCGTCCACATAATGGTAGGCTGAATGTATTCATCGCCATAGGCTACCAGGGCCATAGCCAGGGTCCCGGTGGTATAGGAAGTGACAACAGGATAATTCCATCCCCAGCCGCAATAGTAGTAGTAATACCAGCACCAGTAATCATTCCAGTAATAGATCGTCGTATTGGTCCACACTGCAGGGAACAGCACCAGGTCAGCATTCTCCGGTTCATCCACCCTGGTCCAGCCCAGCGTTGCCATATTAGAGGCTATTCTGTTCAGCATCTGGGTGTTGTAAGGCTCCTTCACAAATTCCGGGGCTTCGCCATCCTGAAGATTACCGGTGACTTTCACAATTTGGTCGGGCATGGAATAGGTTCCCTTGCCCTGAAAATCGAAACTGTCATCGTAATCGGTGTAAACGATATCGAGTTCCTCATAAGTTTCAGGGCCATCCGGGTAGCAGGAAACCATGAAAAAAACGATGCCCAGCAAAAAAAAGATTTTCCTTTTCATCCTTTTCAATTTTAAATTTAAAAAATTCATGCGAAGTTAACAATATTAAGATATATACATCATACGCAATAATAAGTATTTTATACAAGTACTATTTGATTTTTTATATTTGTTGAACCAACCCATCAAAAATCCGAAAATGCAATACAAACTCCTCTGGACACCATCCCGCGATAGAATTGAAAGCTCCTTCATGTATGACTTCATGCAGAAAGTCAATCAGAGATTCCATAAAGACTTCAGCACGTATGATGCGCTTTATCAATGGAGCGTTGAAAACATCGCCGATTTCTGGAGCTATTTCTGGGAATACAGCGGTATTGTCCACACGGCGGTTTATGATGAAGTGGTGGACGATCCGAAAAAGATGCCCGGTGCGAAGTGGTTTTCGGGCGCCCGCCTGAACTTTGCGGAAAACCTGCTGCAGCGCCGTGACGACCACCCGGCCATTATCTTCCGTGGCGAAACGGGCATATCTAAGGAGTTCACTTTCAGGGAATTGTATGAAGAAACGCACAGAATGGCCGAAGGGCTGAAGCGGCTGGGGGTTCGGAAGGGCGACCGGGTGGCGGCTTTCATGCCCAACCTGCCCGAAACGGTGATCGGCATGCTGGCGGCGGCCGCGGTCGGCGCCATCTGGTCGTCGTCGTCGCCTGATTTCGGCATTAAGGGGGTGCTCGACCGCTTCAGCCAGATCGCCCCGAAGGTGATCTTCGCCGCCGACGCCTACTACTACAATGGCAAGCTTTTCGATTCGCAGGAGAAACTGCGGGGCATTTTGCACGAACTGCCGTCGGTGGAGCATGTGGTCATGACCGACTACTGCGGCACGCTCGACCTGGCCGCCATGCCGAAGGCAGTGCGCTGGCAGGACCTGGCGAAGCCCGTCGGCGGGGAGATGCACTTCGAGCAGCTCCCCTTCGATCACCCTTTGTACATCATGTATTCCTCCGGCACCACCGGCCTGCCGAAGAGCATCGTGCACTCGGCCGGCGGCACCCTGATCCAGCACCTGAAGGAACTGAAGCTGCACTGCGATGTCCGGTCCGGCGACGTTGTCTTCTACTTCACCACCTGCGGCTGGATGATGTGGAACTGGTTCGTGAGCAGTCTGGCTTTGGGCGCCACCATCGTCTGCTTCGACGGCAATCCCTTCTACCCCGCCCCCGACGCGCTGATCCGGCTGGCCGATGAACTGCGGTTTACCCTGTTCGGGACATCTGCGAAATACATTGCGTCGCTGGAACAGGCCGGGGTGGTTGCGGCACCGGGCGCCACAACCATCCGTACGATCACGTCCACCGGATCCCCGCTGTCCGACGAATCGTTCGAATACGTCTACCGCGACTGGATGGCTGATGTGCAACTGGCATCCATCTCGGGCGGGACCGATATCATCAGCTGCTTCATGCTGGGCTGCCCCATGCTGCCGGTGTACCGCGGCGAGATCCAGTGCAGGGGGCTGGGGATGGACGTCGACTGCTTCGATGAGAACGGCAACCCGGTGCGCGATAAACAGGGCGAACTGGTCTGCAAATCGGCCTTCCCTTCCATGCCCGTCTATTTCTGGAACGACCCCGACGGGAAAAAGTACCATTCCGCCTATTTCGAGCAATATCCCGGCATCTGGTACCACGGCGACTACATGATCCTCAGCGCGCACGGCGGCATCACCATGCTGGGCCGCTCCGACGCCACCCTGAACCCCGGCGGTGTCCGCATCGGTACCGCAGAGATCTACCGGGTGGTCGAAAATATGGAGGAAATAGATGATTCGGTGGTCGTCGGCCAGCAGCATGAAGGCGACGAAAGGGTGATCCTGTTTGTAAAGATGAAGGCTGGTTTTGCGCTATCGGAAGAACTGCAGAAAAAGATCAGGACAGGCATCCGCAGCCAGTGCAGTCCCCGTCATGTCCCGGCCGTCATCCTCGAAACACCCGATGTACCTTATACTATAAACGGT
>JAWOHY010000225.1:0-7313 GCA_046484945.1 Bacteroidales bacterium | reverse complement strand
CTTGGCCAGACCAACGACCCCGAAAAAGTCCGCAAAATGATGATGACCCCCATTAACGACGAGATCACCCTGCGCGAGCCTTACAACGGCTACCTCGTGTACCAGGGCGGCGTGCCGGAGGTGGAGGAGTTTGTGAGGAGAGTGCATAAATAGGGCGTAGGGCGTAGGGCGTAGGGCGTAGGGCATAGGGCGTAGGGCGTAGGGCGTAGAGCGTAGGGCTTAGGGCGTAGAGCGTAGTACAAAGCTCTATGCCCTAAGCCTAATTATTTATTTGCTTTTCTGATTTTTTTTTCGTATTATCGCCAACAGAATCAACCCATTAAATTTAAGGCATTGAATACGAAAGAATTTACTACAGCATTGGCAGAAAGTTTAAACCTCAGCCGGAAAGATGCGGGTGAACTTCTGCATGAGACGACCCGGGTACTGCGTGAGACCCTGGCGGAAAAGAAAAGCCTGTCGCTGCAGCGACTGGGAAATCTCAGGATAAAAACACTTAAAAGCCGGTCGGCATATCTCCCGGCCCTTGGCCAGAAAGCCCTGATCCCCCCGAGGGATATTATACAGTATCACCCATCTGCCAGTTTGAAAAATAAACTGAAAAACACCCCGCTGCCATGACCGAAAAAATCACATTACGGGAATTAATCGAGAAAATATCCCAGCAGGCAGGGATCACAAAAAAATTGGCTGCGGACATCCTGCGGACATTGCCCGTTATCATAGAAGAAGGCCTGAAGAAAGACGGTGAGGTGAAGGTGAAAGGGCTGGGAACTTTCCGGCTCAAACCGGTCAAAGGGAAAACCGGCAGGAATCCCAGAACAGGAGCCAGGGTACAGATCCCCCCCCATAATAAAATTACCTTCATAGCGGAACGCTCCTTCAAAGAATTCATCAACCAGCCTTACCGTATGCTCGGTTATCAGTTACTGGAAGAAAAAAGTGAGGGCCCCGTTGACGAAAAACCCGTTCCGGAGCCTCCGGCTGATCAACCTGAAGAGAAGGCTGCTGCAGAAGTGTCACAGGAGCCTGTTCACGAGCCTGTGTACGCTCCAACTATGATCCCCATTGAACCTCCGGAGGATCCCCCGCCTGTGGAAGAATTGCATCGCGGTAAGAAAAAGATCCATTGGATCATACCCGTCATGCTGGCCATCATTGTTGTATTAAGCCTGGTTTATTATTTGAGGAATTGTGAGAGGGCAGTAGACAGTGGTCAGGAGGCAGTAGGCAGTAGTCAGGAGGCAGAAGTCAGTAGTCAGGAGGCAGTAGGCAGTAGTCAGGAGGCAGAAGTCAGTAGCCAGGAGGCGGAAGTTGAGGCAGTTGAGCCTGTTTCTGAAGAGCCGCAGGCTGAGCCGGAGACCGGGTTAGCCGTAGAACCGGAAACACCTGAACCAACATTCAACATTACCGAAGGCAATTATCTTTTCCGCATCGCCAGTGAAGCGTATGGCAACGCCTACCTCTGGCCGCTGATTTTCAAAGCCAACCAGGAGACCATCACGGATCCGGAACTGATTATTATTGGTAATGAAATTATCATCCCGGCGCTGGAAGGCACATCCGACCGCCTGACCCGGAGCGACTCGCTGGAGATTTCAGAGGGATACCGGCTGGTCTATGAATATTATCTGGCAAAAGGCGATCCAAAAGCTGACGCCTTCCGAAAAGCCATGGAACCTTACCAGCCCAACTAACTAAACACTAAACACTAAACACTCAACTCAAAACTCAACACTCAACACTAAAAGCCATGCCTCCCAACCAGCTGATCCGCGAGACCAGCCCTTACCTTTTGCAGCATGCCCATAACCCGGTGGATTGGCACCCCTGGAATGAAAACACCCTGCAGAAAGCCCGTTCGCTGGATAAAATGCTTTTAATTAGCATAGGGTATTCGGCCTGTCACTGGTGCCATGTCATGGAACGGGAATCATTTGAAGATAAAGAGGTAGCAACCCTGATGAACCAACATTTTATATGTATCAAGGTAGACCGCGAAGAGCGGCCCGATGTGGACCAGGTGTATATGCATGCCGTGCAACTGATCACAGGTAGCGGAGGCTGGCCACTGAACTGCTTTGCCCTGCCCGACGGGAAACCGTTCTTTGGTGGTACCTATTTCCGGAAACACCAGTGGATCCAACTCCTGGAAAATATCGCCCTGCTCTTCTCCTCCCGAAGAAAAGACCTGGAAGGGCAAGCCACCGCATTGTCAGAAGGGATCAAATCCAATGATCTGATCCACCCTCCCTCAACCGATGCCGGTATCAGCGTTCACGACATCCACCAGACATATTCACGGCTTGAGCGGCAATTTGATCTGAAAGAGGGGGGATTTGGCGGCGCTCCGAAATTTCCCATGCCGGGAACGCTCGCCTTTCTGCTTCGCTATTTTTTTGTGAACAAGGATGAAAACACCGCTGAATTTATCCAACTAACCCTGAAAAAAATGGCTTTCGGGGGAATATATGACCAGATCGGCGGGGGATTTGCCCGGTATGCAACCGATCCGCAATGGAAGGTCCCCCACTTTGAAAAAATGCTGTACGACAATGCACAATTATTGTCTGCTTACACCGAAGCCTGGCAGGCTTTCCAAATCCCCATTTATAAGGAAGTAGCGGAAGAAACTGCCGGTTTTATATTGCGGGAAATGACAAGCCCTGATGGCGGTTTCTACGCTGCGCTCGATGCTGACTCGGAAGGAGAGGAAGGAAAATTCTATACCTGGACCGGTCAGGAGATGAAAGATATCCTTGGCAAGCAGTATGAACATCTCAGGAAATATTACCAGGTGGATGCCAAAGGGCTTTGGGAAAACGGAAAAAATATCCTGCTCCGATTGCAGACACCAGTGGAATATGCGAAATCACAGGGTTTGCAACCTTCCGCCTTTAAAAGCATCCTGAAACCGGCAAAGGCCAAATTACTGAAAGCAAGGAACAAAAGAATCAGGCCGGGATTGGACAATAAGATACTGACCTCCTGGAATGCTATGATGATATCTGCCTTTATCGATACATACCTGGCTTTGGGGAACGAAGTGTATTTGAAAGCCGCTTTGAAATGCGCCGGTTATCTGTTTGAACGGGTAGCCCGAAAGGATGGGGGCCTGAATCACCAGATTTCCTCCGGTAAAGATCATATCAACGGCTTCCTGGATGATTACGCCTTTTCCATCCTGGCGATATCTCGAATTTACCAGGCCACTTTTGGGGAGCAATGGCTTCTCAAAGCCCGTCAACTGGCGGAATATGCACTTGAACATTTCTATGATAAATCATCAGGGCTGTTCTTCTATACTTCCGATCTGGACCCGGCATTGATTGCCAGGAAAAAAGAAATCTACGATACGGTGATCCCATCCTCCAATTCAGTCATGGCAGACGCGCTCTTCCAGCTCGGGCAGGCATTCGATAATGAAAACTATACTGATATCTCGTCCCGGATGTTATCTTCGATAAGGGAGCAAATGCTGAACCACCCTTCCTCTTTTTCCAATTGGGCATCCGTGCTGATCAAACAGACATCGCCCTTTTATTCGGTGGTCATTACAGGCCCCGAATTTCTTGAGAAAGCCATGGAAATTCGTCAGTATTATCAACCCAATGCGCTCATTTTCGGCAGTGGGGCCAAAAGCTCGCTTCCCATCATGAAGGACCGGTTCATTGAGGGTGAGACTATGATCTTTGTCTGCAATGGCAGGGAATGCAAACTTCCGACAACTTCCGCAGAGAAAGCGCTGAAAGATCTAAAAGTTTAATCTTCTGACGACTGCTGGATCATCTGCCGGTAAGTGCCAAAAACATTTGCCCTGGAGATAAAACCGACATACTTGCCATCCTTTAAAACGGGCAGGTTATATTTATCATAATCGGTGAATTTCTGCACAACAATTTCCATCGAATCGTCCGATGAAACAGAGGTAGCCGGGGTAACCATCAGTTGTGTCACTTCTATCTGGTCATATAGTTCCGGCTTGAACATAATATGCCGGATATCATCCATCCGGATAAAACCATGGAAATTGTTTTCCGCATCCACGACCGGAAAAATATTGCGGCTTGACTCAGACACGGCTTTCACAAGATCCCGGAGTTTGGCTTCCGGCGGGATGGTGATAAAATCCTTTTCGATCAGTTTTTCAACCTGCAACAGCGAAAGCACGTTCCGGTCTTTATGGTGGGTAAGCAATTCGCCACGCTGTGCAAGCTGGTAGGTATAAACTGAATTGGTTACGAAAATTTTGGTGGTAGCATAACTGAGCGTAGCCACGATCATGAGCGGGACAATGAGTTCATAACCGCTGGTGATCTCGGCGATGAGGAAGATACCGGTCAGGGGGGCGTGCAGCACCCCGGCGATCAGTCCGCTCATGCCCACCATGGCGAAGTTCGGCCCGGGCAGATGGGTCAACCCGGTATAATTGACCACTTCGGCAAAGAACAAACCGGCGAAGACACCGATGAAAAGCGCCGGTGCAAAGATACCCCCTACGCCTCCCGCACCGAAGGTCGTGGCGGTAGCCACCACTTTAAAGATCAGTACCAACGCGAACAGCAGAAAAACCATCCATATCTTGTCCTGCAAATGATAAAAGGGGCTTCCGGTAAAAAGCGGACTGTAATCTCCCCCCAGGCAGGTATTGACCGCCTCATAGCCTTCGCCATAGAGGGATGGGAAGAAATAAATCAGCACCCCCAGTATGGCGCCACCGATGATCCATCTCGTCGACCATTTCGTCACTTTTTTAAAGGCTTTTTCGATCCTGATATAAATCTTCGTAAAATACACTGATAGCAAGCCTGTCAATATTCCTAACAAAATATAGTATGGGAGGTGCCGCAAATAAAAGGCGGTTGTTATTTCAAACGGGTACAGCACGGCATTTCCCAGGAAGAAATAAGAGGTAATCACGGCAGAGACCGTAGCGATCAGCAGTGGGATCAGGGAAGCCATGGTGAGGTCGATCATGATCACTTCGAGGGCAAAGACGATGGCAGCGATGGGTGATTTAAAAATGGCTGCCATGGCGCCGGCACAGGCCAGGGTCATCATCAGTACGATCTCTTTGTAACTGAGCCGCAACTTTTGCCCCAGGCCGCTGCCAACAGCTGCGCCGGTAGCCAATGTTGGCCCCTCCAGTCCCACCGAACCGCCAAAACCTACCGTCAGGGCACTGGTGATGATGGAAGAAAACATGTTATGTAACTTGATGATGCCATTGGCACGGCTGATGGCATATAATACGCTGGGCACACCATGCCCGACAACATCCCTGATCACATACCTGATAAATAAAATGGCCAGCAAAATTCCTATGGCGGGCAAGGCAAAATAAAGCAGATTACCTTCATATAAAGGAGCACCACTGGTCAGTAACTTGCTCATGAAATGAACAGAATTTTTCAGTATGATGGCTGCAATGCCGGAAAGGACGCCCACGACGGCGCTCAGCATCAGGATATATGTCCGGTGATTCTTTTTACGGGCCTGCCAGAGGATAAACCGGATCCAAAGCGACTGTTTTTTAAACCATTTCATCGGATGGCTAAATTATCCAAAAAATATTAATCTTTGCGCTCCTATTATTGAAGTAATTAAAACAAAAAAATGAAAATTGTCACGTATAACGTGAATGGCATCCGGGCCGCACTGCAGAAAGGGCTCTTTGACTGGATCAATGAGGTCAATCCCGATGTCCTGCTTCTCCAGGAAACAAAGGCCCAGCCGGAGCAGGTTCCTGTTCTGGACTTTGAAATGATGGGATACCGGACTTACTGGCACTCTGCGCTAAAGAAAGGGTACAGTGGAGTGGCTATTATAACCCGCATAAACCCTGACCAGGTTGTTTGCGGCATGGGAATTAAGTCTTATGATGACGAAGGGCGTTTTTTGCGGGCCGATTATGGTGATATTTCCATTGTTTCTGTTTATCATCCATCAGGTTCCAGCGGCGACCACCGCCAGGCATTCAAAATGAAATGGCTGGATGATTTTTATGATTATGTGCAGGATTTGAAGAAAGAACGTCCCAACCTGATCATCTCAGGGGATTACAATATCTGTCATAAGCCCATCGATATCCACGACCCTGTGAGAAACGCCACTGTTTCAGGTTTTTTGCCGGAGGAACGGGAGTGGATGACGAAATTCATCGGCAGCGGATTTGTAGATAGTTTCCGGCATTTCAACCAGGAGCCCCATCAATACACCTGGTGGAGTTTCCGGGCCGGTGCGCGGGCCAGGAACCTCGGCTGGCGGATTGATTACCACATGGCCACCCGATCGCTGGAAAGCCGGCTGAAAAATGCCGTCATCATGCCCGATGCCATGCATTCGGACCATTGCCCGGTGGTCCTGGAGATAGGTTGATTCCGGGTTCCGAATTCCGGGTTTCGGATTCCGGAGTTCTGTATCAAACAAAAAAAATCAATCCCACCGGGTATATTTTTCATAAATCCCGATTAACAGGTATAGTTAGCCTCTACTGACTCCATCGGAGCCCTTTTAAAATGGCTCCGTTAGGAGCCACATCGTCTGTAGCCTGATCCAACCGGCAATTAATCAATTATTAACAAAAAATTTCAAAGCCATGGCAAACACGTATTCAAAAATGTATGTTCATGTGGTTTTTGCAGTCAAATTCCGCGAAGCGATGATCACAGAAGACCGCCGGGAATTACTACAGAAATATATGACCGGTATTGTCCAAAAAAGGAATGAGAAGATGCTTGCAATATATTGCATGCCTGATCACACCCATATGCTGATCGGATTTCAACCTTCCAGATCTCTTTCTGACCTTGTCCGTGATGTCAAGACAGGCACAACCATATTCATGAATGAACAACGGTGGTTTCAAAAAAAGTTCAACTGGCAGGAGGGTTTTGGATGCTTCACCTATTCCAGGAGCCAGATCCCAACGGTTGCGAGATATATAGAAAATCAAGCCGATCACCATCGAAAGAAAAAATTCAGGGATGAATATATCGAATACCTGAAAAAATGTGAGGTTGATTATAATGAAAAATATTTGTTTAAATGGTTGGATTGAATGGATAATTCAAATGAACAGATGGTTGGGCCCCGCTGGGGCCCATAAATCGTGGGGTTCCCGCTTTGCTACAGACAGCTGGCTCCTAACGGAGCCGCACCGTCTGTAACCCCGGCTCCGGAGGAGCCGCACCGTCCACCCCGGCTCCGGAGGAGCCGCACCGTCTACCCCCCCCGCCCGTACATTAGTTGTGTTTATTCTCATTTGCTTCTCCCCTATAGGCTAACGAGTTAATGCATAGGTTGATTTTTCT
>JAWOHY010000193.1:0-13218 GCA_046484945.1 Bacteroidales bacterium | reverse complement strand
GGATGCTGGTCCCGGGCAGAATGGTTGTGATTTCAGTTTCAAAATCTGCAACAGGCGTATAAGGGGTATTTGAAACAGCCGCATAGGCGTCGATCCTTCCGGCGCCTAACAACCCTGCCCAGCTGGCATTATCCGGCAATGTGTCGATGACCACGCAGGTTGATTTGATAATATTTTCAACCTCCTGGGGGGTAAGATCCGGGTTTATGGAAAGGATCAGGCCCCCGAGGCCTGCGGCAAAAGGGGAGGCCATGGATGTGCCAAAGTAGGAGTCATAATGGCCGAGAGCGGTTTCTTCATAGGTGGTGCTCAACAATCCGCTGGGGCCACTGGTTCCGTAACCGCCCGGGGCACAGATGTCGACAGTTGTTCCGAAATTTGAGAAATCTGATTTTATATCATTTTCATTGGTGGAGGCTACTGAGATCACATTATTATAAGCAGAAGGGTAATGGGGGGCTGAAGTATTATTGTTGCCGGCTGACGCGAAGAACACTACGCCATTGTTTGAGATGGAATTGATCAGGTTTTGTGACGTCTGGCTGTAACCCGAACCGCCGAACGACATATTGATCACATTGGCGCCGTTATTGGCAGCCCATTGGATACCGGATGTCCAGTGCGTAATGCCTGTAGGGGAGTTGTTGGTAGATGCCTTGACGCCGATCAGACTTACGTTGTACCCGATGGATGCGACACCTGTTACATTGTCTGTTTCCGCTCCTGAAAGCCCTGCACAGTGGGTGCCGTGCGACCATTCGCCCGGATTTCCGGTGGAGGGGGGATTGGAGTTATGATTACCGGCCTGGGTCACATCAAACGACAGATATATCTTATTGGTCAGGTCGGGATGATCGATCCATACCGCGTTGTCAACAATCGCCACATTAATGTCAGGATCGCCTGTTGTTACGTCCCATGCCATCTCAGCATTGATAACATCAAGGTGCCAGTTCCAGTTGCCAAAACCGAACAGCCGGTTATAAAGGGTATCGTTCGGTGTGTAGTCGATGTAATATAACGGCACTTTTTCGGCATATTCCAGATCAACGATCCCGGAAAGAACTGTGATCATTTCTTCCACCTTCGAATAATCGGAAAAACTGATCTCAAAGGTGCGGAGCAGCAGAAAATCATTATTAAAATCGAACGGCCGGGTGATGCCGGTGATCCCGTATGGTTCAATCATAGATTCAAGGAACGGGAAGTGTGATATATCAACGGATTTATCGGGGTGGACAGGAATATCGATATTCACATGATCTTTGAATTTGATGTAGACCAATCCATCGAGGTAATCTCTTTCATAGGTCTGGGAATAGCCGGTGATGCTTATCAACGAAAAGGTAAAAGAGGCGAGCGCCAGATAAAAAATCGTGAAAATTCCTTTTTTCATTTTTTAAAATATTATGATGATAACTGTTTATTGAACGATGATTTTCTTGTTTAACTGACCGTATTCTGTCTGGATTGCCAGGAAATAAATACCGGCTGCATAAGCCTGCATTCCGATATTGTGCTGATTCACACCGGAAACAACCTGATGTTGCCGGGTATAGATTACCTGACCGGTTGGATTTGTCAAAGTCAGTGTTATATAATTTTCTTTTTCAGCATAGTAGTTGATAAAAAGATCTCCTGAAACAGGATTCGGGTATGTCGAGAGGTCTTTGATCCCTGAATTCTCATCCAATCCCACGTTATCGACCTCATAGCTGGCTTCCCAGCCCGGGTAATTGTTGGTCGGGTTGGTGTACCAGGTAAGGGTCATCATGCCTGAGGTAGCGGTAATGGTTCCGGGAATGGTGTTACCCGAAAAAGTTCCTATTAAGGTTGCCCCGTCATAGATGCTCAGGATGTCTTTACCTTCTTCGGTTTCGAAATAGTTGAAAGAGAGTGTTATTTCACTGGCATACGGTGGATTGATCCGCCACAGGCAGGTGGAACCGCCCTGGTAATGGAAGGTGCCGCTGCCATCATCAAAGGTGCCGTATGGTTCCGTAAGTGTGGTAAGGCCGGAGCACCATACAGGCGACGAAGTGGTGTACTCTGCATACCAGCCCGGTGCATTGCCGTTGCCATCCGTAGTGAAGACGATCAGCATTTTGTTGGAGCCGGATGTCATCTGTGGGGGCATCTCATCACCTGAAAAAGCGCCCAGCAGGGAATCTGCAGTGGTTCCGCCGTCATAGATCTTTACTGTATCACCGGGTAATACGTCAAAGGCGGAAAACGTGAGGGTGATATCCGTAATTGAATCGTAGGCGGTCTGGGGATCTATCAGCCATGAAGCGGAGAGGTTGTCGAGGTAATTGGCAATCGGGCCGCTTCCATCGGTGACGGACCCCGATTTCTGTGTCAGCGTCTTTGTGCCGGTATTATGATAAGGATAACTGGGATCGGACGGGACGAAATTCCGGACGCAGGCCTGGCCTTGAGAAAAACCACCTACATTTGACAAGGTATAGAATCCATTTCCGCTGCCGCTCCAGCCGAAATTGAAATGGAAATAATCCCCCTGGTATCCGTCGCAGACAAAGGCATGTCCACCTTGAGAGGAATTAAATCCTGAATAATAGAGCGGATACCCCTGGTCGATATCGGCTTTCAGCAGATTGATCCATCCCGGAGTGGAATAATTTTGTTTTTCCCGGTATTGTGCGTTATTATACCGCCAGTAAAGGTTCAGTCTGTCGGGCACAATAAAACTGTAGGAGCCTGAGCCGTTGGGGCCGAAACTCATGTTGACGGAAACGGCGCAATGGTATTGTAATTCGGCATTGGGTTGAGGATTCCGGTTGTCGATGCTATTGATCATGCCGTCAAAGGCATATTGTGTCTGGCTGAAATTGGCACATTGCATCCCGTAGGAAGAATTCCCCGGTGTATAACAGTGCTGACTTGTGCCGGTTTCGGGATAGCGCCAGTAGTACATAATTTGTGCCATGGCGGTGGCTACGCATCCCACCCATACATAACCGTTGGGGCCATTCGGATCGGGCGGGCAGAGGATGTTGTATGGATATCCCTGGTCCCAAGTGCTGGATAGCAGCGGTGATACATCACGTTCGCGGGTGACATGAACCTGTGTAAGATTATCAGATCTCAATTCGTTCCAGGCAGCATCCCATTCCGGTAAGGGTTCCAGGTTGTTTTCCCTGACATGTATGATCTGTTCGGCATAATTCAGGATGAATCCCTTATAATGCGGCGGGGCGTTCTCAAATTCAAATCTTCCCTGAAACGAATAACCCAGGATGGGTGTAAAGCCATCTTCGGCAGAAATGAGGATAAAGCCCGGGTCGGTGTCAAATGCATAAAACACCGGATGATCCCCGCTCTTATAAACGTAAGGATCAGCCAGGCGGATGCCGGCAGCTTCATCAATGTTCCCGTATTTTTTCATTGTGAGGTGAAGAAAATTACTGGCTATTTTTTTGGCCTCGTCAGAGGTAATGGTTTCAGCCGGCAGGTTCAATGAAAGGGTAAGCAGAAGGATTGCAGCAAAGGAGGTTCTAAGAGTCATAAAGTAGTATGTATGAAATTAGATTGGTTGCAAAGATAGGTATATTATTCATTACTAAAAAAGAAGCACCTGCTGAATTTCAACAGGTGCCCGACAACCATTTAATAAACCAAATTTGTTCACCAAAACCAAATCAGTAAACAACCGATTCAATGATAATGACAGGATAAAGCATAAAAAGGTTGCACCGTACGTTAAAAAAATTTATAAGTTATCAACATGAGGTTATGTCAGGAGGTCGGTTGAAAATTCGTATTTTCGTGGACTGATTGATATTTGATATCCGGGGAAATGGCAATATTAATAAAGAATATCAAAGCGCTTGTGCAGGTTGCCGGTCATGGTCATTCTTACGTGGCGGGCAATGATATGGCGAGGCTGGGTATAATACCTGACGCCTACCTTTTTATTGAGAAAGGAAAGATTTCTTCGTTCGGTAAGATGGAAGAATTAAGTGAGGATTTGAAACGCGCCTCGAACCGGTGGATAAAGGTGATCGATGCGAAGGAAAGGATGGTATTTCCCTGCTGGTGTGATCCGCATACGCACCTGGTTTTTCCGGCAAGCCGTGAACTGGAATATACGGATAAGATCAGGGGGTTGTCTTATGAGGAAATTGCGAAAAGGGGAGGAGGGATCCTCAATTCAGCCGGGAAGATGCATGAAATTTCTGAGGATGCATTGTTTCGGGCGGCGCGTAAAAGACTGGATGAGATCATTTCTTTTGGCACCGGTGCGGTGGAGATCAAGAGCGGGTACGGACTGACCACGGAGAATGAGCTGAAAATGCTCCGGGTGATCCGCCGTTTGAAAAAGACTTCGCCATTGACCATCAAGGCCACTTTCCTGGGAGCGCATGCCATTCCCATGGCGTATAAACCGGATCCTACGGCATACGTCGATCTGGTTATCAATGAGATGATACCCATGGTGGCAGCGGAGGAGCTGGCTGATTACATCGATGTGTTTTGCGACCGCGGGTTTTTCAGCGTAGAGGATACCGACCGGATCCTCAATGCCGGTTTGAAATATGGATTGCGGCCAAAGATACACGCCAATGAACTGGGGCGCACCGGCGGGGTGCAGGTAGGGGTAAAGTACAATGCCTTATCAGTGGATCATTTGGAGCATATGGGGGAGGAAGAGATCGAGGCACTCAGGGGAACGGAGACCATGCCAACGGTTTTGCCCGGGGCCAGTTTTTTCCTGGGGATACCTTTTGCACCGGTCAGGCAGATGATCGACGCCGGGCTGCCCGTGGCCATGGCCAGCGATTTTAACCCGGGTTCATCACCTTCCGGTAACATGCAACTGATTCTGTCGATGGGTTGTATCATCTACAGGATGCTTCCGGAAGAGGCTGTCAATGCCATTACGCTGAACAGCGCTTATGCAATGGGCGTGGAGGAGGAGCTGGGCAGCATTACGGTGGGAAAAACAGCCAATGTATTTATAACCAAGCCGATTCCATCTGTCGAATATATGCCTTACGCCTATGGCAGCAACAAGGTGGAAACGGTGGTGCTGAATGGGAGGATAGTGTAATTAGTGGTAATTTGTTGTAATTAGTGGTAATTTGTTGTAATTAAAAAAATTGAATAGAACAATGAAGCAATTGATCGAATGTGTGCCCAATTTCAGTGAAGGGCGGGATATGGCAATTATTAAACAGATCACGGATCAGATAGAAAGCGTGGAGGGCGTGAAGTTACTCGATGTTGATCCGGGGAAAGCGACGAACCGGACGGTGGTGACCTTTGTCGGGGAGCCGGAGGGGGTATTGGAGGCTGCTTTTTTAGCCGTAAAAAAGGCGTCAGAGGTCATAGATATGCGCACGCATAAAGGAGAGCATCCCCGCTTTGGTGCAACGGATGTTTGCCCCTTGATCCCTATCCGTGACATCAGTATGGAGGAAGTGGCTGCCCTGGCGCGTAAACTGGCCGAAAGGATTGGCAATGAGCTGAAAATACCGGTATATTGTTATGAAAATGCCGCTTTTAATGAGGAACGGCGAAACCTGGCCAATTGCCGGGCCGGGGAATACGAAGGGTTGCCGGATAAACTCAGGGATCCGCACTGGAAGCCTGATTTCGGACCGGCAGCATTCAACGATAAAGTGGCCATGACAGGTGTGACAGCCGTTGGCGCCCGCGATTTCCTGGTGGCTTACAACGTAAATCTCAACACAACCTCCACACGCCGTGCCAACGCCATTGCTTTTGATATACGTGAAAAAGGCCGGCCGATGCGGGAGGGGAATCCGATTACCGGAAAGAAAAAATTGGATGAGCACGGCAAGGAGATTTGGATGCCGGGTTCGTTAAAAGCCTGTAAAGCCATTGGATGGTTCATCGAGGAATATGGTATCGCCCAGATCTCTATAAATTTAACCAATATCAGCATTACGCCAGTTCACATTGCTTTTGAGGAGGCCTCACAGAAGGCCCGGGAAAGAGGGTTGCGGGTAACGGGCTCGGAGCTGGTAGGACTCATCCCATTGAAGGCTATGACCGATGCGGCAAAGTATTTTCTGGCCAAACAACAACGCTCTTCTGGCATTTCGGAAAAAGAGCTGGTCAAAATCGCTGTGAAATCACTCGGGCTGGATGACCTGAAACCTTTCAACCCGAAGGAAAAGATCATCGAGTACCTGCTGGAGGATCCGGCTGATAAGCAATTGATAGGGATGACGGTAGAAGATTTTACGGATGAGACCGCTTCCGAATCACCTGCCCCGGGCGGCGGATCGGTATCGGCGGCTGTGGGTGCCCTGGGTGTGGCGCTTGGAACGATGGTAGCTAACCTTTCTTCGCACAAGCCTGGTTGGGACGATCGGTGGGACGGGTTTTCACTTTGGGCGGAAAAGGGTCAGAAATTAAAGGAAGAACTGCTGTTTCTGGTCGATGAAGATACCCGGGCTTTCAATCGCATTATGGATGCATTTGGTTTGCCCAGGACCACTGATGATGAGAAAAAAGCACGGAGGGAAGCCATAGAAGAGGCCTCCAAATATGCCATCATGATACCCTTCCGGGTAATGGAGCGATCCCTGGAATCGATGGAGGTGATGAAAGCCATGGCTGAAACAGGCCTGGAAGCTTCAGTTTCGGATGTTGGGGTGGGCGCTTTGTGCGCCCGTACCGCTGTGATGGGCGCTTTCCTGAATGTGAAGATCAACGCGGCCGGTTTGAATGACAAGTCGTATGCCTCTGAAATGATAGCGAAAGGCGAAGCCATTGAAAAACTGGCCAATCATAAGGAAAAAGAAATACTGGAGATCGTGGAGCGAAAAATCAAAAAGGATTAGGCGGGCCATCTTCTCCGTTTCATCAATATATTTAACAAACTGAACCATGCCATACCGAATGATCTGGCCCCAATTAACATTGTTCATATTGTTGTTTACAACAATTTTTCCCCTTCATATTTTTTCACAGGAAACAAAACCCGGCGGAACCAACCTTACCATTCATCACCGCGGGGTTTATGAGAGCAAGATCAGTGTCCTGGCACTTTCCAGAACCTATACCATGCAGCCGATCCTTTCGGAAGAGGGGATCAAAAATGGTGAAACGGTTCTTTTTACGATCCCCGCTGAAAATCTGCCGGGTGAGTTTGTCATCCGCTTTGATTACAAAGAAAAGGAAACTTCAAAGCCTTATCCTTCTGAGAAAAGTCTGCTGATCAGTTTCCAGGATATTGAACTCCGGGTGCATCCCATGTTCAGCAATAATGCCGACAGTACCTGGTTTAATGAGGGAGAACTGGAGAACACGGCATTGGCACAATTTATGAGTGAGAACTACCGGCAGAAAGAGGTGCTGGGGATGTTGCAGAATTTTCTCCTGAATTATGACGATGATCAGTCGGCCTTTTATGAAGAGGGGATCCGGGAATATGAGAAGCGGCGGGCGCGGCACAATACCTGGATCAGGGAGCAGATCATGGCAAACTCCGGTCTGTTTGCAGCTACCTTATTCCGCTTCCAGCTCGTGCCGGATATAAACTGGAAGGGAAACGACACAGAGCGTAAGCAAAGCCTGATCGACCATTATTTTGACCTGATCGATTTCAATGATTCATTGCTGATCAATACCCGTGATTTCAAGTCGTGGATGGATCAGTATGTGAATTTATTCGGTGAGCAGGCCACAACGACTGAATTAAGGGATTCGCTTTTCACTGCGGCGGGCAGAAATGCCATTGAAAAAGCGAAACAGGGGCATCCGAAGGTCTATGGCTGGATGGTTGATTATTTTTTCAGGGGATACGAGAGCTTCAATATTCAGCCGGGCATTGCCATGCTGGCCCCATATATCAATGACCCACAATGCATGACACAGAAGCGGCAGGCGATTCAAAAAAGGCTGGACGGAATGAAAACACTGATTCCCGGATCCATTGCTCCCGATTTTTTATTTACCGGTGATGCCGGAGAGGATGTGAATTTCCACAACTACCATAAGGGCAAGCCTTATAAATTGCTCCTCTTCTGGTCGGCTGATTGCCCCCATTGCTACGATATGGTGAATAAATTGAACCGATGGTATCAGTTACCGGAGAACAACAGGAAAGTGGAGATACTGGCAGTCAGCCTGGATGAGACCGATACTGAAGTAGCTGAGTGGCGGCAGGCTATTGTGCATCTTCCCGGATTTAAACACATCCTGACCGAAGGCGGTATCAATAGCGTGGAAGCCAACAGCTATTTTATCCTGGCCACCCCGGTTATGGTATTGGTGGATGCTACTACAAATGCCATTGTCAGTTTGCCTGAGTCGGTTGAACAAATGGAAGCGGCGCTAAATACTGATTAACCGATTTCCGGGGCAGGTTTGTTCATTTTTTTATCCCCATGGACGATCCCATGCAGTTTTTCTTCCAGAAAGTCTTTTAATGCGGCCGGTTGCACATTTTTTATAAGCTGGCCGTTTTCGGCACAGGATATTTTGCCTGTTTGTTCGGAAACCAAAACTGCGATGGCATCACTTTGTTCGGTGACGCCTACGGCAGCCCTGTGCCTCAGGCCCAGATGGGCCGGAAGGCTCTTGCTCCTGGAGATGGGCAGGATGCACCGTGCCGCTTCGATCTTATTCCCGCTGATGATCACAGCGCCGTCGTGCAACGGGCTGTTCGGAAAGAAAATATTTTCCAGCAACTCCACTGAGATGTCTGCACTGAGATAATTACCGGTTTCTTTAATGGTTTTCAATTCATGCATCCTTGTGATGACGATCAAAGCTCCCTGTTTTATATTCGACATTTTCTGGCAGGCATGGACGATCTTGTCAACATCCAAAACATACATGCTGTCATCTGGGAATTGCCAGAACAAAAAACGTCTTCTTCTTCGCTGGATGAAATCGGGTTTTCCAAGCGTGAGCAGGAATTGCCTGATCTCCGGTTGAAAAATGATGAAAAGGGCGATGATGCCGACGCTGAAGAAAGCGCCCAGGATCTCCCGCAGCAACTCCATTTGCAGGGCATCGGTAATGCGCCAGATGAAAAATATGGCCACGATGCCAAAAAAGATATTGATGGAAACCGTTCCCTTCAGCAGGATATACAATTCATACAGAATAAACGCCACCAGCAGGATGTCGATCACATCCAGGAAGCGGATCTGCAGGAAACCGGTGATCAGCAGGTTGAGCATGAAGGAGCAAATGTAGTGAAATTGTTTTAGTGTTCAGGTGTTAATGTGTTCAGGTGTTAATGTGTTCAGGTGTTCAGGTGTTCATGTGTTCAGGTGCTCAGGTGTTCATGGATAATTCTGAATAGTTACATTTTGAGTTAGCTTAATGGCTTCTGTTGCTTCTTTCACGTCATGTACCCGCAAGATAGTGGCTCCTTTCATCAGGGCAATGGTATTCAGTACGGTGGTGCCGTTGAGGGCGGTTTCGGGTGTGGTTCCCAGCACCCGGTTGATCATGGATTTTCGTGACAGGCCGGCCAAAACCGTATAACCGTTAGCCGTCAGCCGGTCCAGATGGCTTAGCAGGGTATAATTATGTTCTACCGTTTTACCGAATCCAAATCCCGGATCAAGGATAATTTTCTTGTGTCCGGTCGCTTCCAGCTTCTTTGCCTGTTGCAAAAGGAAGGCGAATACCTCTTCCGTAACATTTTGATATTGAGGATTTACCTGCATGTTGCGCGGGGTTCCCCGGATGTGCATGATGACGTATGGGATTCCCAGTTCTGATACCAGAGGGATCATATCCGGATCGAAAGTGCCGCCGGAGATATCGTTGATCATATCGGCCCCCTCACCGGCAGCCATCCGGGTGATTTCAGCCCTGTAAGTATCTACGGAGATGATCAGTTCGGGAAAGCTCTTTCGTATCTCCTTCAACGGCGGCATCAACCTGCGATTTTCTTCCTCAACGCTGACCCCGGCCGCTCCAGGCCTGGTCGATACCGCCCCGATATCAATGATATTCGCTCCATCCTCCAACATCTGTTCAACTCTCCTCCTCCATGCCTCCATGCCCCTCTGCCTCCATGCCTCCATGCCCCCCTGCCTCCATGCCTCCATGCCCCTCTGCCTCCATGCCTCCATGCCCCCCTGCCTCCCTGCCTCATAAAACGAATCAGGCGTTACGTTCAGAATGCCCATCACACGCGGCCTGGTGAAATCCATCACCTTTCCGTTGTATTCAAATACCCGCTTTTGTGAAAATAATGTACTTTTATCGCTGTTTTTTTCCATAGCGACAGATTTATTGGAACCATTGCGAAGATACAAGAAATGATGACAGAAACAGCAAGCCAGTTCGAACAGGCCATGGCCGAATGCAAGGGAGTCTTCCTCAATAAAATGAAGGATTACGGCAGCGCCTGGCGCATTCTTCGGACGCCATCCCTGACCGACCAGATCTATATCAAGGCTAACCGGATCCGGTCAATTGAACAAAAAGGGCTCCGCAGGGTTGAAGAAGGGGTCAGGCCCGAGTTTATCGGGATCGTAAATTATTCGGTGATGGCGTTGATCCAGCTGGAACTGGGACCGGAAGAGCAACCGGAGCTGCCGCAGGAAAAAGTATTGGAGCTTTACGACCGCCATTTTCAGAGCGCCCGTGATCTCATGGAAAATAAAAACCATGATTACGACGAAGCCTGGCGGAACATGCGGATCAGCTCCTATACCGATATTATCCTGATGAAACTGATGCGGATCAAGCAGATCGAGGACAGGGCAGGGGAGACGTTTGTTTCGGAAGGGGTGGATGCGAATTACAGGGATATCATTAATTATGCTTTGTTTGCGTTGATTAAACTTGATGAGAAGAAGATAGAAGATAGAAGTTAGAATATATAACATATAACATATAACATACAACATATAAGATGAGGGTAATTGCTTATATAAGCCGGGTGCTCGTGGGCCTGGTCTTTATTTTTTCAGGGTTTGTAAAGGGGGTTGATCCGATGGGAACGGCTTTCAAAATAGAGGATTACTTCATCGCATACGGGATGGAATGGGCCATCCCGCTTACATTGACGCTTTCGATCTTTCTTTGCACCCTTGAATTTACACTGGGTGTGGCCATGTTGATCAATCTCCGGCTGAAGCAACTTTCATGGCCACTTTTTCTTCTGATGATCTTTTTCACGGTCCTGACATTTTACGATGCCCTTTTTGAACCGGTTCCCGATTGCGGTTGTTTCGGAGATGCCATCATACTCACCAACTGGGAGACATTTTACAAGAACCTTGTGCTTATCGTATTTGTCATTATCATCTTCTTTTATCGTAACAGGTACCGACCCTGGCTCACACCGAGGGCAGCCAATATCTTTGTGCTGATCATCGCCCTTGGTTTCGCTTATTTTTCTTATTACCAGTACCGTCATCTCCCCTGGATCGATTTCCTGGGATGGAAGGTGGGAACCGACCTGGTGCCTGATGACCCGGGCGAAGCGAAAATATACCTGACTTACCAGAATAAGGTCACCGGTGAAACAAAAGAATATCTTTCCCCCCATTATCCCTGGGATGATCCCGAGTGGCTGGCGCAGTGGGAATTCGTCGATCAGCGGACCGACGATTCGGGGGTTATCAAAGGTCATACCCTGCAGATATACGATGCCGAAGGCAATGACTTGACGGAAACATTCATCAATAATCCCGATTACCAGTTCCTTGTGGTATCGTATAATTTGAGACTGGCCTCTAAAAAGGGTTTCCGCAAGATGGACCAGCTTTATCATGATATTTATAACGACGGGTATTCGGTCATTGTGATCACCGGCAGCCTGGAGCATGCTATTGAGAAATGGCGGCACGACAAGCATCCTCATTGGGAAATTTACCATGCCGACGACATTGAGCTGAAGATGATGATCCGTTCCAATCCCGGGCTGATCCTGCTGAAAGACGGGGTTGTGCTGGGCAAATGGCACTGGCGCGATTTGCCCGATTACCAGGTGATCAAGCAGGCGTTCCCGGGGATGTAGTTTTTTGGTCGGCGGTCTAAACTCAGAACTCAGAACTCATAACTCAGAACTCTTTCCTATCTTTGCTCCCATTAAAATTTAACACCAAACATCATGAGAACAAGAATTGTTGCCGGAAACTGGAAGATGAACAAGACCTTCGAAGAAGCCGAGGATCTGATCACCGATATTATCGAACTAATTGATGAACAGGGCAAGCCTGAAAACGTGGACGTGATTCTTTGTCCGCCATATGTATTTCTTGAAATGGCAGGCGATATTACGGCGGATTACCCAGTTTTCATTGGGGCCCAGAATGTGAGCCAGTATGGATCCGGCGCTTATACCGGTGAAATCTCGGCGGCCATGCTCCGTTCCATGCATATCGACTTTTGCATCATCGGGCATTCCGAAAGAAGAAAATATTTTCATGAATCGGATGAAATGCTGCTGGACAAAGTAAAATTGGCCCATAAGGAAAACCTGGTGCCCATTTTCTGCTGCGGGGAGGTGTTGGAGGACCGCGAGGTCAGCCGTCATTTTGAAGTGGTGAAGCAACAACTTGAAAATACGATCTTCAACCTGTCGCCGGAAGATTTCAATACCCTGATCATTGCCTATGAGCCGGTTTGGGCTATCGGTACCGGGGTCACTGCCACACCGGAGCAGGCCCAGGAGATGCATTTCTTTATCCGTGATCTGATTGTAAAGAAATTCGGGGCTGAAACGGCGGCTGAAAAGTCCATCCTCTATGGCGGGAGCTGTAATGACAAAAATGCCGCGGAACTGTTTGCCATGCCCGACGTCGATGGCGGTCTTATTGGCGGCGCTTCGCTTACGGCAGAGGAGTTTGTGAAGATTGTCCGCGCTGCGGGCGCTTAGGGCTTAGGGCTTAGGGCGTAGAGCGTAGAGCGTAGAGCATAGGGCGTAGAGCATAGGGATTTTGGATATGAGATATTTGGAGGTTCAGTTTTCTAATTTTCCATTGGGGTTTGAGGCGGATCTGCTGGTTGCGGAATTGGCTGAAATAGGATTTGATAGTTTCCAGGAAGAGGAGGGGCTGGTAAGGGCATTTATCCCCGCTGAACTTTACCAGCAGAACTCCCTGCACAACTTGTCGCTGCTAATTAATTATCCGGGAGTTGAAGTATTGGTTGTACCGCTGGAAGATAAGAACTGGAACCAGGAGTGGGAGCGTAATTACGAGCCGGTGACCATAGGGGGAAAATGCTATGTGCGGGCCCCTTTTCATC
>JAWOHY010000165.1:0-8395 GCA_046484945.1 Bacteroidales bacterium | reverse complement strand
TTAATGGTGCATTTTTTGAGATGAAGTCATCGATGTTCTCGGAAACGTCAAAAACGATGACGATCATGATCAGCAGGGAAATAGCATAAAAAAAAGTGCCCAGGAATTTTTTAATGATATAGTAATCGATGGTTCTCAAGGGCGGTTTTTACATTATACGTTTCAAAATTAGAAAAATTGTCAGAGCCTGGCCGATAATTGCCGGATCATGTTTTCCTTCCATCCGCTGAAGGTGCCTGCGTTGATGTTATCCCTGGCCTGCTGCATGAGCCAGGCGTAGAATGACAAGTTATGCAGGCTGGCCAGCATGGCGCCCAGCATTTCATTCGACATGATCAGGTGCCGCAGGAAAGCCTTGCTGCAGGTTCTGTTTTCCGGAAGGATTCCTGATTCATCAAGGGGAGAAAAATCAGTTTTCCATTTTTCATTTTTTATATTGATGATCCCCCGGCTGGTAAAGATCATGCCATTTCTGCCATTTCGGGTGGGCATCACACAATCGAACATGTCCACTCCCAGGGCAATGCTTTGCAATAGATTCGCGGGAGTACCCACTCCCATGAGGTAACGGGGTTTGTCATCTGGCAGGATGCGGCAAACCAGGTCGGTCATGGCATACATGTCCTCTTCCGGCTCCCCGACGGATAACCCGCCAATGGCATTTCCTGCTGCATTCGCGGCAGCAATGTATTCAGCCGATTGTTTCCGCAGATCAGCAAAGACGCCTCCCTGGACGATCGGGAACAATTCCTGCTCATGACCGTAACGGGGAGTTGTTTCCCTGCACCTGGCCAGACAGCGGTCGAGCCAGCGGTGTGTCAGATGCATGGACCGTTCCACATAATCTTTAGGGCTGGGAAAAGGGGGGCATTCATCAAAAGCCATCATGATATCACTGCCCAGGGAACGCTGTATATCCATCACATTTTCAGGGGCAAACGTATGCTTTGAACCATCAATATGGGATTGAAAAGTCACTCCCTCTTCGCTTAGCTTTCTGCTGTCAGCCAGTGAATACACCTGGTAACCACCGCTGTCAGTCAATATCGGCCCGTGCCATCCGATAAACTTGTGCAGGCCCCCCGCTTTCTCAATGACCCCTGTCCCCGGACGTGTGTAAAGGTGATAGGTGTTGCCCAGGATAATCTCCGCCCCAACCTGTTCTTCCAGATCATTAAAATGTACCGCTTTGACAGTTCCCGCTGTTCCAACAGGCATAAATACAGGGGTGTGTATTAACCCCCGTTGGGTTTCTATCACTCCTGAACGAGCATTAGATTGATTATCAGTTGATTCAATTGTAAATCTCATTGTTAATAAAAATTGATCAAAGATAAATTTAATTCCTCGCGGAATGAATATTTTTGTTCTGAGGTATGTTTGAGCTCCCATCAGTCAATGCGATCCATCAGGTGCCGCTTTTTGTGGTTTTCACCCTGTTTTTCCTGGCGTGGCTTATCCAGATGATCTATTACTGGGGCCTGTACAGCAGGCTTTCATTCTATAAGGATAAAACGCCGGATACTAAGCCAGAACCCGTTTCCGTGGTTATCTGCGCCAAGAATGAATACCAGAACCTGTTGCATAACCTTCCCCCGGTACTTGAACAGGATTACCTGGAATATGAAGTGATCGTTGTCAATGATGCTTCAGATGATGACAGCATTGAATTGTTGCAGTCTCTTTCGAAAAAGTATCATCATTTGCGGATTTTTGACCTGGAGCGTAACCTTAATTTCTTTTCCGGAAAGAAATTCCCCCTTTCCCTGGGTATTAAATCTGCCCGGCATGATATCATTCTTCTGACCGATGCCGACTGCTGTCCGGCAAGTCCCCAGTGGATCAGGAAGATGCAGGCCAAGTATGACGGTAAGACGGAAATTGTACTGGGATATGGGGCCTATCAACGGCACGGAGGGCTGTTGAATCAACTCATCCGGTATGATGCCTTTCTGGTGGCCATGCAGTATCTGTCATTTGCACTGGCAGGCAACCCTTATATGGGAGTAGGACGAAACCTCTCCTATAAGCGTGAGTTGTTTTACAGGGCCAAAGGCTTTACCGCTCATTACAAGCTGAAATCGGGCGATGACGACCTGTTTGTAAACCGGGTCGCTCAGCAGGCTAACACACGGATTGAAATTTCTCCCCAGAGCCACACCGTTTCCAAAGCCAAAAGCAGTTTCATCCACTGGGTCATCCAGAAGAGAAGGCATTATACTACGGCGCAGTTTTACCGGCCCGTCTTTAAATTCCTGCTCTCATTGGCATATATCAGCAAGCTTTTACTCTACCTTGCCTTTATCGTGCTGATGGTTCTGAAGTACCACTGGTTGATTGTGCTGGTCGCATTTTCGGTCTTTTTTCTGAGCCATTGGATCCTGGTGGCGCTTTCGGCAAATAAAATGAAAGAGGCAGACCTGGCTGTCTTATCGCCGGTATTGGAAATCGTGTTGCTTGCCCTGATCCCGGTGATCTATTTTTCAAACCTGCTCATAAAACAGGAAAAATGGAAGTAGCCTGCCGACTCACCGAGAAAGCCAGGCGTGATTATCAGCTGGTAAAGTCAGCGCTGGAAAAAGGGGAACAATCAGCCTATGCGGAGCTGATGAATTTTTACAGGGACTCTCTCTATTTCATGATGCTGAAGATGACCAACAATCCGCAGGATGCCGATGATCTGACGATCGAAGCATTTGGTAAAGCCTTTAAAAATCTTCGGCAATATACCCCCGATTATGCATTCAGCACATGGCTTTTCAAGATCGCATCCAACAATTGTATAGATTTTATGCGAAAGCGGAGGATGAATGAGACGATTTCCCTGAATATTGATGACCAGAATGATAGGGGGGAGGAATTAATTGATATTATCCCGGCGACCGGGCGGACCCCGGAACAGGATATCATCCGGCAGCAAAAGATAGAGACCCTCCGGGAACTGGTTAGCCGGCTCAAGCCACATTACCGCAAACTGATTGAGATGCGTTATTATGAGGAACTTTCCTATGAAGAGATTTCGAAGGCAATGGATCTGCCGCTCGGCACGGTAAAAGCGCAGTTGTTCCGGGCCCGTGAATTTTTATACCATATCCTGAAGCGCGACCAGGAAAGGTTTCGGGAAGAGTAAATGGATGCACTTTTGCTTATTTACTTTTGGCATGGGCGAAAAACCCTAATTTTGCAACAGACACTTATAAGTTATATTATTTATGGAAGTTACTGAATTTCAGTCATTTATATTACGCGGGATTGGCGATGAACTACCGGCTCCACAGCCATGGGATGATAGCGTGAGCCATGCACCGCGGCGGAAGGACATCCTGACACAGGAGGAGAAGCGGCTTGCACTAAAAAATGCGCTGCGTTATTTCAAGCCGGAGCACCATGGCACCCTGGCTCCTGAATTTGCCGCAGAGCTGGCGCAATTTGGCCGGATCTACATGTACCGGTTCAGGCCGCGGTATGCCATGCATGCCCGCCCGGTCCATGAATATCCTTGTAAGACACTGCAGGCGGCTGCCATTATGCTCATGATCCAGAATAATCTCGATCCGGCGGTGGCGCAACATCCGCATGAACTGATCACCTATGGGGGAAACGGCGCTGTTTTTCAAAACTGGGCGCAATATTTACTCACCATGCGGTACCTGGCTGAAATGACGGAAGAGCAGACACTGGTCATCTATTCGGGCCATCCGGTGGGTTTGTTCCCATCCCACCGGGATGCCCCGCGCGTGGTAGTTACCAACGGCATGGTCATTCCCAACTATTCTTCCCAGGATAACTGGGAGCGTTTCAATGCCCTGGGTGTTTCGCAATACGGCCAGATGACGGCGGGTTCCTATATGTATATCGGACCGCAGGGGATCGTTCACGGGACAGTGATAACGGTACTGAATGCCGGCAGAAGGCTCAAGGGGTCCGATGGCAGCCTGGCGGGAAAGATCTTTGTGACGTCCGGCCTGGGCGGTATGTCGGGGGCGCAGGCCAAAGCGGCTGTGATTGCCGGCGCTATCGGCGTGGTGGCGGAGATCAACCCGAAGGCTGTGGCCAAACGGCATTCCCAGGGGTGGGTGGATGAGGTTTACACTGATCTTGGTGAACTGATGGTCAGGATGCAGCTTGCCAGGCAGCGAAAAGAGGCCGTCTCACTGGCTTACCAGGGAAATGTCGTCGATTTATGGGAGAAACTGGCGAAAGCCGATATGGATATTGAACTGGGGTCCGACCAGACTTCTCTGCACAATCCCTGGTCGGGCGGCTATTACCCGGCCGGACTTACACTGGAAGAATCGAACCGGATGATGGTAGAAGATCCGGAAAGCTTCAAAGAGCATGTGCGCCAATCGTTGACCCGTCAGGTGAATGCTATTAACATTCTGGCTTCCAGGGGAATGTATTTCTGGGATTACGGAAATGCATTCCTGCTCGAGGCGGGCAGGGCAGGGGCTGATATTATTGCATCCGACGGGAAATACCGTTATCAATCCTATGTGCAGGACATCATGGGCCCCATTTGCTTCGATTATGGCTTTGGCCCATTCCGCTGGGTTTGCACCTCCGGTTTGCCGGAAGATCTGCGATTTACCGATCATATCGCAGGGGAGGTCCTGGAAACCATGGCCAAGAGCGCCCCGGATGAGATCCGGCAACAGCTCAACGATAATTTACTGTGGATCAGGGCTGCCGAACAGAATAAGCTGGTGGTGGGCTCCCAGGCCCGCATTCTTTATGCGGATGCGGAGGGCCGGATAAAAATAGCAGAAGCTTTTAACCAGGCGGTCCGGCAGGGAAATATCTCAGCTCCGGTTGTTCTGGGCCGCGATCATCATGATGTTTCGGGCACCGATTCACCTTATCGCGAGACCTCCAATATCTATGACGGCTCTCAGTTTACCGCCGATATGGCAGTGCAAAACGTGATCGGAGATGCTTTCCGTGGCGCCACCTGGGTATCGCTGCACAACGGGGGCGGTGTTGGCTGGGGAGAGGTGATCAACGGTGGCTTTGGGATGGTGCTCGATGGCACGGCCGATGCAGACCGGCGACTCCGGCAGATGCTCTTCTGGGATGTAAACAACGGAATTGCACGACGGAGCTGGGCCCGGAACGGGGAAGCCATCTACGCTATCAAAAGGGCGATGCAGGCACACCCTCAATTAAGGGTAACCCTGCCCCATCTGGCGGATGATAAATTAATTGAAAGTTGCCTTATCTGAAAACAACACCACAGATGTTTTTAATATACGATACCGAAACCACAGCGGCAATCGTACCTATCTTCGAACCGAAACCGTCGCTGAAATCCAGTCAATGTGTAACTGGTAGGAGTGTTCCCTTTTTATAGCGATCAATCATTTTTGTCATATTATTCACTAAAATATGAGGATCATTATTAAATCTTCCATTATAAACTACTTCTCCGGATTTCCCAACAACAATAACATGAGGAAATGTTTGAAAATTTAAATTACTTGTAATCTCATTAATATTAGTAAGTGAAATTGCATAATTGAGGCTATATTTTATTGATAGTTTATTAAGTATTTTATTACTGGTAGTATCAATAAGACTTAACGGAACAATGATTGCGTATACTTGAATGTCTTCATCTTCTCTATATTTAACTGCTAATTTCTCTAAATCCGGCATTTTTTTATAACAGATACTACAAGATGCTGTCCAATAATAAAATATTGAAATTTTTCCTGATAAACTATTATTATCAACTATCTTATTATCAAGTGTTTTGAAATTGATTGATAATGTTTTTATTGATGAATTTTTGTTTAAAGAAAATGTATATTCACACCAATTCAGAGTCCCGAAATATCCGAAGATATAGAGACTGATACTGAATATTGAAAGCAGATAAATGAAAATCTTCTTTTTGTTAAGCATAAGATATTTAATGGTAATTCCTAAGAAAACTGATAATGGAATTACTATCATTAATGGTAGCATGTGATAAAGGTTGTCTTTAAGCAGCAGAAAAAGTATTATCAAAAACAAGGGTAAGGATAAGGTTAAAAAAGCAATTAAATTTCGATTCAATTCTTTTCCGCCTGCCAGATAACCAGCAATGCAGAATGCGCAACCTCCGATTGAAAACTGTATTGGCCAACCGACTTTTCCAGAAAGTATGGTAATAAAAATGACTGATAAACCTATTATTACAATTCTCTTAATAAATGAATTATTTATTTTTTTAGAAACTAAATAACTTATAATACTTGCAAGAATAAAAGCCCCGACACCCGTTAGGAAAAAGGGAAGTATTCTTCTAATCCCATCAGCGTTTACTGATGGAAAGTACTTTATTAATATATTGAGAAATATTATTGAATAAATTATTAACGAACTCAATAATACTGTAATTAATAGGTATTTAAATTTAAGGCTTTTCAAAAAAATATGTGTCAGTATAAAATTAAGAGAAAACCCAAAGAATATAATAAAAATTAGGTCCTTTGGGTATAATAGGTAGATCAGTGAGATAATTACCGTTGTTAATACGATCCAAAGAATTATATTTGAAAATATCTTTTTCACGTTTGATTATAAAGAGCATATAACTATGAATGATATGCAATAACGCTTGAGGACAGAGGCTGCGGGGCGGGGGAGTACATAATAATTGGTTATTATTAATAACTGCTAATATACAATATATTTTAGTGTTTGTCAATAGTAAAGGATGAAAATTTGACATTTTTTCTTTCTTCCAATTTTTTATTAACATCTCCCTCTCATCCGCCTCATTTTGCCTATTTTTAGCGGGTGCTGAAATGAAAAGCTAAACCTCATTTAATCAGATGTTTTTAATTTACGATACTGAAACCACCGGTCTGCCGAGGAATTTTGAGGCGCCTGTGACCGACCTGGAGAACTGGCCACGGGTGGTGCAACTGGCCTGGCAATTGCACGATGCAGACGGCAAACTGCTGGAAGCCAAAGACTTCCTTGTCAAGCCCGATCATTTCACGATCCCTTACAACGCCGCCAAAGTGCATGGCATCACAACGGAGGTGGCGCAGCAGCAGGGAGAAGACCTGCAGGCGGTACTGCTTCAGTTTGCCGCGGCGCTGCAGAAAGCAGCCGTCATCATCGGCCATAACATCGACTTCGACCTGCATATCATCGGTGCGGAGTTTCTCCGCTGCGGGATGGATAACCTGCTGGAAGGCAAGACGATCCTTTGCACCAAGACCGAATCGGTCGATTTCTGCGCCCTGCCCGGCGGCCGGGGCGGCGGCTTCAAATGGCCCACCCTGGGCGAACTGCACCTGAAACTGTTCGGCGAGAACTTCCCCGAAGCGCACAACGCCGCCGCCGACGTCATGGCCAACGCCCGCTGCTTCCTCGAAATGATCCGCATAGGCCTCATCCCCGCCAAAAAGATGGGACTGCCCGAAGAAACCACCATCCAATTCATTCAAAACCATCCCGGTCCCATCTCTCCGGAAAAGATCCAGATCCGAAGCTTTAACACTCCTGAACCCAATACCCAGTGCCAGGAACAAGAAACAGGAAACAATAAACAAGAAACAATAAACCAGGAACCAGAAACAAGAAACAAGAAACCAGAAACAAGAAACAAGAAACAAGAAGCCGCCTTCACCCACCTCCACGTCCACTCCCAGTATTCTATCCTTCAGGCTACGGCCGATGTGAAAGAGCTGATCAAAAAGGCGGTGGAACTGAAAATGCCGGCGATTGCCCTGACCGACCACGGCAACCTCTTCGGGGCCTATTCTTTCATCAATGAAGCCCTGAAAAACAACATCAAACCCATCGTCGGCTGCGAGTTTTATGTCGCACTGGAACGGACGCGCAAGAAATTCACAAAGGAAAATCCCGATATACGCCATCACCAGGTATTGCTGGCCAAAAACATGGAAGGCTATCAGAACCTCTCCCGCCTCTCCTCTTTGGGTTACCTGGAAGGCTTTTACGATGGTGTGCCGCGCATCGACAAAAAACTGATCGAACAGCACCGGCAGGGGTTGATCGCCATCACCGGCGCGCTTCGCTCGGAAATCCCCGACCTGATCCTGAATGTGGGGGAGACACAGGCGGAAGAAGCTTTCCGCTACTGGCACGATCTCTTTGGCCAGGATTTCTATGTGCAGCTCAACCGGCACGGACTGCCCGAAGAAGAGCACGTCAACAAGATCTTGGTGCAACTGGCCCGGAAATATGGGGTAAAGATCATTGCCGCCAACAATGTGTACTATCTTGAGAATAAAGACGCCGATGTCCATGATATGCTGATCTGCCTGCAAATGAATGAGTACCAGTCTACGCCGGTAGGGAAGGGCAGGGGGCATCGCTTCGGTTTTCCCAATCATGAGTTTTACCTGAAAAGCGGTGAGGAGATGCTGGAGCTCTT
>JAWOHY010000168.1:0-8113 GCA_046484945.1 Bacteroidales bacterium | reverse complement strand
CCGGGTAAATGTTAAAGTCGATGGCAGCGAGGGCCTGTTCCACATGCGTTTCGCGGGGGTTGCCCTGTTTGTCCACCCGGTCCCAGTCGTACACGCGGTAAGTGGCGTCGGAGGTTTGCTGGATCTCGGCCAGCAGGATGCCCGGTCCGAGGGCGTGGATGCGGCCGGCGGGCATGAAGAAGACATCTCCTTTTTCCACCTTCTCCAAGTTCAGGATCTGCGGCAGGTTTTTTTGCTGCAGATGATCCAGGAAGGCCTTTTGGTTGATTTTTTGTTTGAACCCGCTGATCAGTTGCGAGTTATCATCCGCATCGAGCACGTACCACATTTCGGTTTTGCCGTTGGGCATGCCCCGTTTGCGGGCGAGGTTGTCGTCGGGGTGCACCTGCACGGAGAGCCACTCCCGTGCATCGATGAATTTGATCAGCAGGGGAAAAACCCTACTGTGCTTATCGAAGACTTTCTCTCCAACCAGTTCGTCCATATACACTTCCACCAGCTCGTTGAGCTCGTTGCCGGCCAGGAAGCCATTGCTGACGACGGTTTGTTTGCCTTCGACGCCCGAAAGGACCCAGGCCTCGGCGCAACGCTCCATCGGGCCAAAATCCAGGCCCAGGTGCGTGCGGATCTTATCACCGCCCCACACCCTATCGTCGAATACCGGTTTGAATTTCAAAGGATACAGCACATTCACCAGGTTTTGATGAAGCGCCAAAAATAGTTTTTTTTTGCCTGACTTATGTGGATAGGTGGATACTTAGAATGGGTATAAATAGAAGATAGAAGATAGAAGTTAGAAGATAGAAGATAGAAGATAGAAGTTAGAATATAGAAGTTAGAAGTTAGAATATAAGGTAGAGTTAATTGCCAACCTTCAATTTTTCCTCGAGTTCTGTTATTCTTTGTTGGAGTTGAATGATCATTTCGTGCTGTTCCTGGACTGATTTGAGCAAGGGAGATATGAGGGAAGAATATGAAACGGTTTCGGGGGTGCCTTCTGCGTTGTAGCTGACAAATCCCGGGTTGATCCGTTCCACCTCTTCGGCGATCAGGCCATATTGCGTTTTTTTCAATTCATCTGATATATAGTTAAAGTTGACGGGCCTGAGTTCATAGAGCCAGTCAATATCTGTCATATCTGAGATATTCTCTTTATATCTTCTGGAAGATGAAGTGTAACCGATTTTACCGGTATTGTCAACATACACATCCCGGTTTGTAATTCCTACAACTCCAACATAAGCTCCCTGGCAGTAAAAAGAGGTAATATCACTGTTACCAAGCCTGACCTGGTTGCTGGCCGTGGCAGTGGTGTTATAACCAATAACGGTGACATTGGATAACAAAGTAGAAGAGGTTTTGGCATCTTTACCTATAAAAGTACTATTGTCAACCTGGGCAAAGCCATTGCCGGCATTTTCACCTACTGCCGTATTTCCGCTTCCAAAAGTTTTCTCTGACAATGCTCCGTTTCCAACACCGGTATTGGAGTTGCCATCCAGGTTCAATTTTAAAGCCTCTGTCCCAAACGCTGTATTGTATGAACCGGTCTGATTAGTATACAACGCCATATGTCCGGAGGAGGTGTTTCGTTGCCCTGTCTCATTGGTAAAAAGCGCCTGATATCCGACTGCTGTATTCCGGTCGACCTCATTATTCAAAAGGGCCTGGTAACCAATGGCGGTATTAAAAACACCTGACACATTATCCCTCAGAGCTTGATAGCCCAGTGAAAGATTCGTGGTCAGGGCTCCTCCGCCCCTTCCGATATGATGGCCGTGTATCATCGCATCCCCTCCATCGACATCCAGCAGTTCGGTCGGTGTCGCTGTCCCGATACCTACCGACCCTGTTCTTCCAATATCCCCGGTTGTATTGGCGCTCCCGCTCCAGGTGGGATCAGTTTCGGCGGCGGGATCAGTCCAGCTTGCCACGCCATCCGCATCGCTGACAAGGACTTTGCCGGTTCCGGGACTGCCGCCGCGCATGCGAACCTGACCGTTGACATCCAGTTTCTGGGTGGGCGCATTGGTGCCTATGCCCATATTCCCTTCGCTGATGACAGTGTTTGTTGCACCGGAGATCTGGAAAGTGTTTGCTGGAACTTCGGGGCCAATAGAGTTAGATAGATGAATGGCAAATGAGTAATTACCCAAAGCCCTGGATTGACATCCAAAAGCTGTGGATGCCTGGCCGGTAGCTATTGTTCTGTCACCAATCGCCGTTGAAAAGAGCCCGATTGCTTTCGAGGTATTACCCATCGCCGTAGACCTGTTTCCGGTTGCTTCAGATGCTGCTCCAAATGCAGCAGAGTAATCCCCTTGGGCTTTCACTGAACCACCCATTGCTGTTGAGTATGCCCCGCTTGCCTCACTATTATATCCCATAGCTGTAGAATAGTTCCCGACATTCACATCATTCCATTGTGCTCCTGTTGCAGCTCCGGCTCTGAAGGCAGCCTTTCGTGGATAGAAAAACATCCTTGTTTGAGCAACAGATACCGGTAATTCAGGTCCTGAATTAAATGTTCCGGTAGTAAGGAAAATTCCATCATCGACATGAAGCTTAGCACCCGGAGTGGCAGTTCCTATACCCACATTTCCTTCACTGATGATGGTATTGATTGCCCCTGAAATCTGGAATGTGTTTTCAGGGACTACGGGGCCCGGGTCACCGTTTAAATTCACTGCAAATGAATAATTTCCATTGGCGATGGCTTTAAATCCCATCGCCGTGGAATATTGCCCGGTCGCTTCGGTTTCCGAGCCCATGGCCACCGACACTACCCCGCTTGCCGTGGTTCTGTCTCCCAGGGCAACCGAACGTAAGCCGCCGGCAAGATTATCATAACCGATGGCGACGGAATGATCGGAAGTCACCTGTGATCCTTCCCCAAACGCGGTGGAATAATTACCGCTGACCAGGGTATTCGCCCCCATGGCAACAGAGCCATATCCTACAGTCTCTGCGCTCAATCCCATGGCCACAGAATAATTGCCACCGGCAACTGCATATATTCCACCGGCGAAGGAATACAAGCCGGAGGCAACAGTGCTGTGTCCCATGGCAGCGGAGTATTCCCCAATGGTATTGTGATCCCACTGCGCCCCTTCGACATATCCTGCCCTGAAGGCTGATTTGAGTGGATAGAAGAGCATCCTGGTACCTTCCCCTGAAGCCCCTGTTGAAATCACCGGACTGGAGGAATGTATGCCCGTCACCAGGAAATTTGCATCATCTACATGCAATCTTTCGGCAGGACTGGTTGTTCCGAGGCCTGTTTTTCCGCTTTTCAAAATAGTGAGGGCATTGCTTCGGGTGTCATCACTGTTTCCGTTACCAATCACAAAAAGCCGGTCATTCCCCGCCCAGCCAATCGCACTGGTAGGGGTATATTCCAGATTATATATACCAATGACTGTTTCGAATCCCGAAGGGGCTGATGTAGAGAAACCCAGTGCGGTGGAATACTTACCTGTAGCAAGGGTGTTATAACCAAAAGCGACAGAATAATCCCCCATGTTTTCATCATTCCATTGCGCCCCTGTCACCCTGCCCGCCCTGAATGCTGACTTTCCGGGATAAAAGAACATCCTGGTGCCTTCTCCTGAAACATTTAAGGCCGGACTGCTTCCATAGGTTCCCGTTGCTAAAAAGTTGGCATCCTCCAAATGGAACCCTTCTGAAGGGCTAACCGTGCCGATCCCCACATGATTGGTATTGATGATCAATCCCTCGGCACTCCCCGGGGTTCCCCCAAACTGATATAAATCATCGCTGTACGCATCAGGTTTTCCAGCGATGAGCCTGTCCACTCCCAAGTCGACAAGCCCTAGTTCCCCGCCAATAAAATCCAGCCCAATCCCGATCTGGCTGGCATCGCCTATGGTAGCATTTCCGGCAACCTGCAGTTTGTAGCCGGGGTTTTCTGTTCCGATGCCTAAATTGCCGTTTTTCAGGATTGTAAGGGCATTGCTTCTCAATTCATTACTGGTCCCATTGCCAATGACAAACAAGCGGTCGGTCGATGCCCATCCTGTTTGGCTGCCCGGTGTGTAGGTCGTATTGAAACGCCCGATGACCGTCTCATAAGCTGACGGGGCTGTCGTCCTGTCACCCATAGCCGTTGAATAATCACCTGAGGCTGTGGTTGACCAGCCTGTTGCCAGGGAGTAATCACCTGAGGCATATGCGCCATAACCCATTGCTACTGAAACGCTTCCCAATGCGGTAGAGGAGTTTCCCACAGTAAAAGTGTAATTGCCTTTTGCCATGGTACCATATCCCAAAGCCACTGAATAATTGCCTATGTTTTCCTTATCCCAATTAAAACCCCCTCCACCTCCTGGCAGTGCACCGGCCCTGAAAGCAGCCTTATCAGGATACCACATCATGCGTGTACCACTGCCGGTAATGGGCGGGTCGCCAGGAGTGGTCTTGAACTGTCCCTGGAACAAGACATTGCCCTCACCGGTTCCGATGCCATAAGTATGTAACAGGGCAGAAGGCGTTTCTGTCCCAATGCCTACATTTCCCTGCCCGATAACAATGGAAGCCATGAGCAGGAGCGCCGTCAGAATGGAATACCTTTTCATAAAAAAAATTTTATGGCATATCCCGGTCAGCTGGCAACGGAGGGATATGCCGGGTGATTATTTTCTTAATAGATAAAAATAAGGCCTGCGCCCAGCGTTTGCAAGGGCTTCTTACTGGATTACAGGAAACCGGTGATATTTACCGGGAATTTTTTAGCGGCTAACGGCAAACGGCTAACGGCAAACGGCTAACGGCTAACGGCAAACGGCTAACGGCAAACGGCTAACGGCTAACGGCAAACGGCAAACGGCAAACGGCCAAACGGCCAAACGGCTAACGGCAAACGGCAAACGGCCAAACGGCCAAACGGCTAACGGCAAACGGCAAACGGCAAACGGCAAACGGCAAACGGCTAACGGCAAACGGCTAACGGCAAACGGCAAACGGCAAACGGCAAACGGCTAACGGCAAACGGCAAACGCTCTACGACAAAGCCGCTATCAGCTCCTCCTTCCGGCTGCGGGCAACCCGGAGCTGGATATTGTTGGTGAGGATGACGTCGCCGCCGTCGCCGCGGATGTATTGGGTAACATGATTGATATTGATCACGTATGAGTTGTGGATCCGCAGGAAGGGCGGGTGCGGGAGCATGTTTTCAATGTCCTTGAGGGTGCGGCTGACCATCAGGTCTTTTTCGCCGTTGAGGTGCAGGATGGTATAATTTCCGTCCGATTCGCAATAGATGATCAGGTCATATTCGAGCATGGTCAGCTTGCCTTCTATAGGCAGGGCCAGTTTGCGCCTTTGATGGCCCATCGCCCCCATCTGTTGCAGAATGTTATCAATCCGGCTGAAGTGAAGGGTGTTTTCCATGACCTTTTTCACTTTTTCAACCGCTTTGATCAATTCTTCAGGCTCGATGGGTTTTAGGAGATAATCAATGGCTTCGACCTTAAAGGCTTTGATGGCATAATCGTCGTAAGCCGTGGTGAAGATAAGGTTGAAATCGCGGAAGCTCAGGTGCTGGAGCATCTCGAAACCATTCATCCTGGGCATGGCAATGTCCAGGAAAACCAGGTCGGGTTTCAGGGTATCGATCAGCGTGATGCCTTTTTCCGCTGAATTGGCCAGACCGATCACCAAAACGCCGGGACAATATTTTCGCACCATGATATCGGTGGTTTCGAGGCTGTGCTGTTCGTCGTCAATAATAACTGCTTTGATTTGCATGGCTCGGCGTTTTAAATTTCGTATCGAATGGTTACCCGTGTGCCGGCCGCCTGCTCGTCCGGGTCGATCAGGTCTTCAATCTCATAATCCGACTTTTTCCCTCTGATCCTTTGGAGCATCTTGAAGCGATCGCCGGTAATTTGCATTCCGTATGATTTGGATTCGCTGATCTCAGTATCCTGTTTCATCAACCTGGCGGCAGCCCTTCCAATGCCGTTGTCCTCAATAATGATATTCAGGATGTTTCCTTCCTTAAAAATGGTGAGCAATAGCCTGCGGTCATTTTCTTTCGGCATCAGGCCGTGCCAGATGGCGTTTTCGATAAAAGGCTGTACGGTCATGGGCTGAATCATGATTTCCGCTAGGCTGACTTCATTCCCGATTTGGAGAATGTATTCAAAACCTTTCCCAAACCGCATCTGCTCAAATTGAATATAAATATTCAGGGTTTCAATCTCTTCAGCCAGGGTGATCATGTTCTGTCTTGAATTTTTAAGTATAAGCCTTAACAGCTTCGAGAATTTTGTGAGATATTCGGTGGCATTCTCAAACTCCTCTTTCAGAATATAATACCGGATGCTGTTGAGGCTGTTGAAAAGAAAGTGTGGGTTCATCTGAGCCCGTAGTGCTTTCATTTCAAGCTGGTTGATCATCTTGTCATAATCTGCCTTCAGTTCCTCTTGTTTCCGCACCTGCCTCATCCTGAATCTGAAAAATCCATAAATAGCAAGCGAAAGAAAGAGTAAGATCAGGCCATAAAACCATATTGTTTTCCAGAAAGGGGTTTTGATGAACAAATGCAGGCCGACCTCGGAGAACTGCTCGTTTCCGTCAGATGCGCGCAGCCTGAAGGTATAACTCCCTCCGGGCAGGTTGGTATAGCTGACATATTTCCGGTTGCCGGCCAAAATCCAGTCTTCATCCAACCCTTCGAATTTATAAGTAAATACAGTTTTTTCAGGAGAGAAATAATTGATGGCCCCGTATTCGATCGAAAAGAAATTCTCTTTGGGTTTGAGGTTTATTCTTTGCAGATGCCTGAGATGCTCATCATGACCGGCGACACGGTCAAATATCCTGAAGGCTTTGATATACGCCTTAATTTCAGGTTTTAATGGGGTGATTTCACTGGGATTAAATAGATATGGCCCGTTGTCTGCAACAACGACGATCTCTCCGCTGCCCAGCCTGGCCAACTGTTTTAGATGGGTCAGTCCGTATTCGGGGCCGAAGTTTTCAACCGTTCCGGCCGAAGGGATGATCCGGCTCAGGCCCTTGTCTGTCACGGTCCAGACATCACCATTGTCATCGGTGATCATGTGATAGATATGGCTGCCGGCAAGGCCGTTGTGCGACATATAAAACCCGGAAAAGGAGGCTGGCGGTTCCGGATCGATGACCATGACACCGCTATTAACCGTGCCAAGCCAGATGAGGCCATCAGGGGTCTCGGTGATGGCCGTAACAATGGCCGACTTTACCGGTGCTTCAGGGAAGTCATTGCCCAGCGAGAAATTCACGAACCGCTGCCGGACGGGATCGAAATACCCGAAGTCGGTCGAACTGTACCAAATCCTTCCCTGGCTGTCAGGGAACATGATATGGACGAAATTTTTCAGGTAAGTATTGCCCGCCGTTTCGTCGGGGAAGTAATAGTTGATGACAGAACCGGTCTCCGGAATGATCCGGAAAATGCCATGGAATTTCGAACCGATCCACAATTCCCCTTCCGGGGATTCACACCCGCTGATCAGGTAAGGGATATCGGCAATGTTGGCGACGGAGGCCCTGGCAGGGTCAAATGCCCCGTAAAGCCTGACCTTCTGTTGCCGGTCATCCCACCAGTATAAATTGAAGTTCTCAATCAGCCAGGTCCGCTCTTTTCCACAGAAAAAATCCTGAAAATAATTTTCAGAACGGTCGTTGACAGGTGTATAACCATAGGTTGAAAACTGGCTTGTCCGGGTGTTAAACACCACAAATTTCCCGTAATTACCGGGGATGCCTGTGTGGACCAGGTCCGGGCCAACAGGGCACACGGCCACACCGCGCAACGGATACGGAATGTTGATCTTCCCGAACTGGTGGGCATCGGTATTGGTAAACAACAATCCATGCGAGGTTGTCGACAGCCACAAAAAACCATTGTCATCGGTGATCATTTCCGAGGGCATGACCCTGAGTTCATCATCATCTTCAGGGTTGGTCAGAAAAGTAAACTGGTGTGATGTGGTGTTAAACACTGCCACTCCCCGGGAGCGGGCGAGGATATAGAATTCCCCGCCGTTCTTCCGGTGGAGCTTCACGATATTATTCCTGAATGCATTGACGGGCTCAGGCGGTTCGT
>JAWOHY010000137.1:0-7882 GCA_046484945.1 Bacteroidales bacterium | reverse complement strand
GAGGCGCCATATGGTGCCTGGGAAATTCGGTGAGCTTCATGTCGGTTGGCGCTGCCAGCCCTGCAATTTCATACGGCCTGAGCAATGCCGCTCCAGTTGTGGCTGCCCTCTGGGGTATCTTTCTCTGGAAAGAATTCAAAGATGCCCCCAAAGGCACAAATACCCTGCTGAGCCTGATGTTTTTATTCTATCTTATCGGACTGGTGCTTATTGTCTGGTCCAGACTTGCTTAATGAACCCTTAGTGTCCCCTGGTGTAACCCTTTGTGCGCTTGGTGGTTTATAATATTTACATGTTAAAACACATTGATCATGAACAGAACTCTCGTACTAATTGCTTCTGTAATCTTCGTCTGCATCACATCGAATGCGCAGGAAAATCCCTGGAAAGGATCATCAGTTGATCTTTCCCGGGGCAAGCTTGCCATTTCAGAGAACAAACGTTTCCTTGTTTTCGAAGACGGCACCCCGTTCTTTTACCTGGGCGACACCGGATGGGAACTATTTCATCGCCTTAACAAGGAAGAGGCAGAAAGATATCTCGAGAATCGCCGGGCGAAAGGGTTCACAGTGATTCAGGCAGTTGCCCTTGCCGAACTCGATGGCCTCAACACTCCTAATTCTGAAGGGAACAGGCCATTGATCGACAACGATCCTCTCAAACCCAATGAAGCTTACTGGCTGCATGTCGACTGGGTAATTAAGAAAGCTGCCGAAAAAGGTATATTCATCGGTCTTCTTCCCACATGGGGCGATAAGGTTGACAAGCGCTGGGGGGTCGGTCCGGTCATCTTCACAAAAGATAACGCGTATAAATACGGTCAATGGATCGGCAACCGGTATAAAGATTTCCCGAACATTATTTGGATAAACGGAGGCGACCGTGATGGCGGGGGTGATAATACGCCGATCTGGAACGCACTCGGTGCAGGGATCAAATCTGTCGATAAAAACCATCTCATGACCTTTCATCCCTGGGGTGAAAGAAGTTCATCAGAGTGGTTCCACAACATTCCGTGGCTCGATTTCAACATGTGTCAGACCGGACACGGACAGCGCAGTTATGCCATCTTTAGAAGGCTGGTGGTACGCGATTATGATCTCACACCTGTTAAACCCTGTTTCGACGGGGAGCCGCGGTATGAGGATCATCCGGTAGGCTGGAATCCTGAGGTTCTTGGATGGTTCAATGATGCTGATGTAAGGCAGGCGCTATACTGGAATCTCTTCAGCGGAGGATTAGGTCACACTTACGGATGCCACCCGATATGGCAGATGAAAACTCCTGAACGGGAGGCGGTCGGACTGGCAAGGAACAGCTGGTACGATGTGCTTGACCTTGAGGGCGCATGGGATCTGATCCATGCCCGCCGACTGATTGAATCCAGGCCCTTCTTATCAAGGGTGCCAGACCAGTCACTTATCGCACCTGCCTATTTCCCTGAGACAGATTATGTGGTTGCCACAAGAGGCGATGGTTATGCATTTGTATATTTTCCGACAGGCTGGTCCGCAGAAATTATACTCGACAGAATAGGCGCCAGATCAGTCACGGCGTACTGGTTCAACCCCAAAAATGGAGAATCAAAGCTGATTGAAACGGTCCCCGCAACAGGAACAAGAAGATTCACCCCACCCTCCAATGGCAGGGGAAACGACTGGATCCTTGTACTCGATGATACATCAAAAGGTTATAAAGAACCCGGTTCATAATCTTGAACCTTAAATAACTCACTTCGAAGTACCTGTAATGAAATTAGGAATTAGCTCATACACATACACCTGGGCTGTCGGAGTTCCAGGATCGGTCCCGGAAAAACCCTTGTCAGCATACAGTCTGATCGATAAGGCTGCGTTAACCGGTATCGGCCTGGTTCAGATAGCTGACAACATGCCACTTGAAAAGCTAACGAAAGGGGATCTGTTGGACCTGAAACAACATGCATCCGAGAAAGGTGTCTCCATTGAAATGGGAGGCAGAGGAATTATCCCGGAACATGTTGTGAAGTGCCTTGAAGCTGCAACTATGATCGATTCCCCCATATTAAGAATGGTAATTGACGGAACAGGATTTGAACCTGATATAAATACGATAATCTCAATACTCAGAGACCTGGTCCCTGAATTGAAATCCAGGAACATTAAACTTGCTATTGAGAACCACGACAGGTTTAAAGCCAGGGAGTTTGAGAAAATAATCAACAATGCCGGTAGTGAGATGGTTGGTATATGTCTCGACTCAGTGAATTCAATGGGTGCAGGCGAAGGCTTTGAAACAGTATCGGAAATACTTGCACCATATACTATTAACCTTCACGTAAAGGATTTTACTATACACCGTGTCAGCCACAAAATGGGGTTTGTCATAGAAGGACGCCTGGCCGGAAAAGGGATGCTTAATATCCCTGGCTTGTTCAGAAATATTGATCAATATTCCCGTTGCCATTCAGCAATCCTGGAATTATGGACTCCCCCCGAAAAGAGTGTTGAAGAAACTATCATCAAGGAAGAAAAATGGGCTGAAGAAAGTATTCAATATCTCAAATCATTAATATTATGAATCCTGTAAGCTCAGGAATAAGTACAATTTTTTCTTTATTGTTTCTTCATCATTACTTACCCCGGATGATCCAACCTGCCAATAATCCTCCAAACCAGGTACAAAAACCAGGATAAGTAATTTGTGCAGGAGGTTGTTCTCAATAATAAGGCTATACTCCGGACGCCTCAAACGAATCCACTTCGCGGTATGCTTTTATCAGAGCTATTTCACCTTCAGCCCCGGGCATTGAGTTTCCGTGTTCCATTCCGACAACATCTCTGTAACCTCTGTCATAAATGTATTTAAATACATTTTTGTAATTGATTTCGCCGGTTGTGGGTTCTTTTCTTCCCGGATTATCGCCCACCTGGAAATAGGCAATTTCATTCCACGTAAGATCGATGTTATGAATGATGTGCCCTTCGGTTTTCTGCATGTGGTAAATATCGTACAGAATTTTGCATGCCGTGCTGTTCACTGCTTTGCAAATCATATAGGTCTGGTCTGACGTTTGTAAATACAAATCCGGCGAGTCTGAAAGCGGCTCCAGCACCATTGTAAGACCATGCGGTTCAAGAATTTCGGCTCCGCGTCGTAATGCTTCAATAACATTGGCATCCTGAATCCCGATGGGTAATCTTCGCTCAAATGCACCCGGAACCACAGTCATCCATTTGGCATTTACACGTTTGGCCACATCTACGGCCCGCTGGCATCCATCCAGAAAAATATCAATATGCTCTTTTTTACCTGCGGCAAGAGTATTGGCCATGTTTCCTCCTTTATCTACAACAAATACGCCCATGGTCATTCCAAGCTTTTCCAGCGTTTCTCCAATTTTTGTCTGGGTTGCAACATCGCGTCTCATCATACCATTGTCTTCAAACGCCGTAAATCCCTGGTCGGCAATAAACTTTAACTGGTCAATCAGGTCGTCTCCGGCACTGTGACTGAACATTCCAAAATGAGGTGCATAATTCAGTTTGAATTTTTCTGCATTAGATGAAACTGCTTCGGAGGCTGTAGCTCCCATTATGCTTCCCATGCCTGTTAAAGCAATGCTGCCGGCAATCGTGTTTTTTAAGAAATTTCGTCTTTTCATGATGATAAGGTTTTATTAATACTTAAATATCCGAACTGATTTTTTTTGAGTTATACTTCATTTTTCCTTGTTTTTATTTTACTTTTTTAAGTTTATATTTTGTATCATTTTGTATATCAATATCAAAACCATCAGGGACACTGTGTTTAAAGATTACGGTTTCTCCATCTTTTTCCCACTCAAATTCAAATATATCATCTCCCCGCGGAGTGGATCCTTTGCAAAAAGAGAGATCAATATCAGGAATGCGAAAACTGACTGTTTTATTATCGATGTCTATATTAGTTATACCAAGTACATCTCTGTAGAGAACATGAACAATATGTGATGCGAACCCATGGTTAAGGCTTGCACCGGTTGATATATGCTCCCAAAGGGTTCCGGTTCGTAATGCCATATAATCGAAGAAATCAATTGATTCATCGAGTATCTGTGATTTCAAATTATACCTGGAGAGCAGCTCCAGCCGCAGATAGTTACCTATAAATGCGTTGGCAAAATACACTCCGGGATATGGATTGTTGTGAATACGCTTCGGACCGAATTCATTTATAAGCTTATTCCATAATTCCGGGTGGCTCGCGGGACTCACAATATCAAAAAAATATGCATAATACTGGCCTATCTCCGTGGTGTTTTCCGTAACAATAAGCTCCCCATGCTGGTTACGCACAGCATTATCAACAAAGAATTCACCGTTAAAAGCCTGCTTCCTGATGATCTCACGAATTTCAGATGCATCCTGGCACAACCCTTCAAGGCCGTACAACCTACCTGCAATATCAAGCATTGCTGCAAAAAGCATATTGGTTGGATAGTTAACATCCTGTACAAACCGATTGGCCTCCGACCACTCTATAAATATCCAGGCATCCAGGTTTTCCAGCAGTCCATCGTCATTCCTGAATGGTTCAAAATAGTCAATCAGGGCAAGGACTTTTGGTTTGAGCGCATCAACAAGCTCCCTGTCATTACTTCTTTCAAGGTACTCTTCAAGCTGGACCACAAACCACATTGCCCAGTTTGGTATAAAATTACCATTGTAATGGTCGGCCGGATAGCACATGGGAAGCATACCTTCGGGCAGGAATCTGAATTTTTCCGGAAGCAGGAAGTTTTCGTAAAAGTTTTTCTCAATAAGTGTATTACCTGAAAGGTCAACCGCAACACGTGCCATAAAGTAACTGTCGCACAGCCATCCTGCGCGTTCCCTCGAGGGACAGTCCATGAAAATATCCAGGGCATTCTGACGGAATGTTTCCACTCCGGCACTGAATATGCGGTTAATGCGGGGATCGCTGCTCTCAAATGATGCGCTTTCAACATCCGGGTTGACATATTCCCTGATGTATAATTTGTTTATTTTGCACTCTCCACCGGTCATAATGGCCTTAAGGTACCTGAGTGTGTAAGGTTCTATTGATTCAAACCTATAAGTTCCGGGAGCAAGGTCATAGGTTACACTATTTATGGTTCCCGTTCTGCGAAAATTAACATCTCCGTCTGAAAGTATTTCGTCAAATGCAAGGAAAAGTCTTCCTGCCCGGGCAACTTCTATTTCAGACCCAATAAAACCGGTAAGGTTTATACCGAAGTCAAATATTCTGAAATGATCTTCTGCAAGAAGATAATCCCCATGATCCCTGTAGGCTACCTCAACTTTTTCAATTTCCAGTTGTTCCATCTCCTGTATCTCAATGGCGGGGTTCAGTTCAAGCTCATCTTCAACAAACCCTTTAAGCTGTTCGCCGATATTGACAACAGCGCGGTCTCTCCAGTATCTTTCACGTTTTATTCCGGTATTAACCTTACCTGAAGATACGGTCACAACAGGATTTACGACCTTAAATTCCGGATATGGAACCCTTCTTTCCAGCAGGGCCTTCTCTCCGGCAGCTTCACACCCGACAATATTCATCTCATCATCGGTCAAAAACATCCAGTTATCATATCCCGGTTCCAGCTTGTAGTATTCCGTAAAGGTGCGCTGGAAGGAGTATCGGGGGACCTTCTGAACTCTTTCCTTTATTATTACTGCCGTAAAGTCATCATTATTGGCAGATGTCGATGCAATTACCCGTTTACCTGATATTAGTTCTGCCTGAATAAATGAGGGTTGGTCGAGCAGGTAGTAAGAGTTGATGTTATATCCTGCTACTTCAATGGCAAGTACATTTTTGTCTTCTGCCAGTTTTCCGGAAAGGTCCCACTCATCTACGCGGTAATAATCATGTGCCGCCCGTGCAGGTCCGTGTCCGATAAATTCCCCGTTCAGAAAGACCCTGTAGAGACTTGACGCGGTTACCATCAAAGTTGCTTTACCATTGACCGGTTTTTCAAATTGGGTTCTGAAACCAGTGGTGATATTTTTTTCATACTGTTTACCAACCGGCCAGATTGCTTCTGCACGTTTGAAAAACTTATCCGCAGGTTCCTGATCAGAAGTGCATTGATAAAGTACCAGTATTAATACTGGCAATATCGGCAAAATAAAAAAACACTTTAGTGTATAAATTTTCCTTTCCATATAAATTGAAATTTAAATATACAAATTGTGTTTTTTAAGCTGATATTAATACCAGCAATGAGACAAAAGCTATTGCCGCCAAAGGGCGGACAGGTCATCATGGCCAATTTGGTTTTACTCCAGTTAAAAATATTTTACTTCATAGATTATGTGTCGTCACTCATCATTAATGTTATTTTTCAAGTTGGTTCTCTACCGGTTCAATACCAGCCAGGTGCTCTTCCAGCACTTTTCTGATTTCTTCAATTATTTCCGGATATTCTTCAGCAATGTTGAATTTTTCCGAAGGATCGATATTCACATTATAAAGCAAAGGCGTTTCGTGAACAGTTGGTGTATTGGTTATTTCCATTGGCGGATTGGTAACCGGGTGGGCAGTCTGACTTCCGTATTCATTTTGCGTAATAAAGTGAGCTTTGTAATCCCCTTTACGAATGGCGTAAACTTTTTGACCGCGGTAATAAAATACCACATCTCGTCTGCTTTTTCCTGTTCCGAAAATAAGCGGGGAAATATCGTATCCATCGTAAACGCGGTCGTCAGGAAGTTTGGCGCCGGACAGTTTACAAAAGGTGGGGAGCAAATCCATGGTTGTTGCCATGTCCATCACCACGCCCTGTTTTATTTTTTCAGGCCACCAGAAAACGGCGGGAACGCGCATTCCCCCTTCAAAGGTTCCGCCTTTTGCGCCGCGAAGCAATCCGGCTGTTCCCCCATGCGTTTTAAACGTATGCCAGGGGCCGTTGTCAGAAGTAAAAACAACCAGTGTATTTTCATCAATTCCCTCTTCTTTCAGTGTTTTCAGAATTTGTCCTACCGACCAATCGATTTCTTCAATCACATCGCCGTAAAATCCGGCCAGCGAAACATCTTTAAATTCTCCGGAGCGGAAAAGTGGTATATGTGGCAGGTTATGGGCCAGGTAAATAAAGAAGGGTTCGTCTTTCAGATTTTTAATTTTGGCAACTGCTTCATCGGTATATCGTTTTGTAATTGTCCGCTGATCGGCAGGCCGCTCAATGATTTGATCGTCGCGCATCAAAGGTACATTATAGGCCTGGTAGCGTTCATTTTCGGCCAGCGTAAAATGGTCGGTTTTCTCCACCTTGTCCATATCATTGGAGTAAGGGATTCCGAAATAGCTGTCAAATCCATGGTCGGTGGGCAGGTGTGGCGATTTATGGCCCAAATGCCATTTCCCGATGGCGGCAGTCTGATAGCCGTTTTCTTTTAAAACCCGGGCAATGGTAATTTCACTCTGGGGAAGCCCGCCCTTTGAATCAGGGAATAAAACACGCCGTTTGTCACTGCACATACCTGACCGGATTGGCAATCTTCCGGTGAGCAGGCCGGCGCGGCTGGGAGTGCTAACCGGTGCGGCAACATAAAAACTGGTCCATTTCTGACCTTCCTCTGCCATTTTATCGAGGTTGGGTGTTTTAATTGTCGGGTGCCCGAAAATGCCTAAATCACCGTAACCCAGGTCGTCGGCAAAAATGACGATAAAGTTGGGTTTATTGGCATTTTCATTTTTGGGATCTGCTGCAGCTGCAGTTTGCTGCCCGGCCATACCTAAGGAAAGCAGTCCGGCCAGAGCAACTGGTTTAGTATTGAATGAATTCATTGTCTATTTTTTAATTGGTTATTTTAATTTTTCAGGTTCGATAATGTTTCAATGTCTTCGGGATGAACTGAACCATCCGGCAACGGGC
>JAWOHY010000098.1:0-8275 GCA_046484945.1 Bacteroidales bacterium | reverse complement strand
CTGCCGTTTATGTCGCCTTGCACATGGCCTTTCTCGCCAAGAATAATACCGTTGGCCTCTGCTATGCCGCCTTCAAGCTTGCCCAGCTATGAAGATGCTGTCCGGCTGGCATTCGACAAGATTGAGCAGCACGATGTTCTTTCGAGTTGGACAGATGCCCTTTCAGGGGATAAGCTATCAAAAGGCATCAGTAAACTGATCGATGTGCCGGAACACGGATGCTTCAAGGATATACGCAAAACAAAGATCGAAAATGAAGAGGTTGTCCTTGAACGGATCTGGTCCATTGGAGGAAAAAAGGGATGGTATTATGGCAACTGGTTATGGGAGATACGGGGCTTTTTGGATAAGCTTGTGGGGGGAGTTGGCCTGAGGAGGGGCAGGAGAGACGACCGGAACCTGGTCGCCGGCGATTCCCTTGATTTCTGGCGGGTTTTATATGCGAGCAAAGAGGAAAAGCGTCTGCTGTTGTACGCCGAGATGAAGCTCCCCGGCGAGGCCTGGCTGGAGTTTAAAATTGAAAACAATGAGTTAATTCAAACAGCCACTTTCCGCCCGCTTGGATTATGGGGAAGACTATACTGGTATTCCGTTCTGCCGTTTCATGGTTTTATTTTCCGGGGGATGATCGGGAATATTGCCAAAACCGGGTAATCATGACCACTGAGGCACTAAGAGCACTAAGGGGCGCAAAGGAGATAGAACTTAGTGTTTCTCAGTGCCCTCAGTGCCTCAGTGGTGATAATTTCAACATAAAATGCTTTCACAAATAATTTAAATATTAATAATGGCCTTTCATCAATTGATCAAAAAGCAATTTGTCCCGGCATCTGTTGAACAGGTCTGGGATTTCATTTCTTCTCCCAAAAACCTGAAGGAGATCACCCCGGAACACATGGGTTTTGATATCATTTCGGAGAACCTTCCTGAGAAGATGTACGCGGGGATGATCATCACTTACAAAGTCAGGCCGCTTTTTGGGATCCCGATGACCTGGGTCACGGAAATTACCCATGTGGAGGACAAAAGATATTTCGTGGATGAGCAAAGGGTGGGTCCTTATTCAATATGGCACCACCAGCATCTCATCGAACCGCATGAAAACGGCGTGATGATGACGGATATCGTCTCCTACAAGCCGCCCTTGGGATTTCTCGGCAGTATAGCCAATGTTTTGCTTATCAGAAGGCAACTGGAAGGGATCTTTGCTTACCGGGAAAAAGCGATGCAGATGAGGTTTTCCTGATGGCATTAAAAAGAGAATTCTCTAATTTTACCGTCAAATTCACCATTCAATTAATTCATTAGGCACGATAAAGTTAAACCCCATCGGCATCATTCATACCCCTTTCAAGTCCAAAGAGGAGGCCCCCATTCAGCCTGAATTTTCCAAAAGAGCGAAAGGAACCGTTGAAATATATCAGGAATATGTCGAAGGCCTGTCTGACCTGGAGGGATTTTCGCACATTTACCTCATTTTTTATTTTCACCTGTCGGAAGGATATGACCTGAAGGTTGTTCCTTTCATGGATGATGTGAAGCGAGGGTTGTTTGCCACCAGGGCTCCTCGCCGGCCAAACCAGATCGGGTTATCAGTGGTTAAACTCATCAGCATTAAGGAGAACATCATCGAGATCGGGGATGCAGACATGCTGGACGGCACCCCGCTGCTGGATATCAAACCGTATGTGCCGGCGTTCACAGATCCGGAAGTGTTTACCATCGGATGGCTGGAAGGGAAGATCTCAGGGAAGACTGGCAGTAGACCCTGACCTGCCGGAAGATTGAAATTTGCGGTATAACTTTATGGGAATAAATGACAATCAATGTTTTTTTGTCAGTTTGAACAATCTAGTCTGACTACTTTTCAAAAATTGCAAATATTGTTTACAAAAGTTTCCAAAATACGTAAACTATGCTTATATTTGTTCCATGAATATCGTGGAAACATTAACAGGAAAAAATGTCCCTGCATTAATTCGGCCTGTTGAACCTGTTGATTATAAATCATTAGGACGGAAACGATATTTTTTTGACTGGCATGATGAGCGAAATCAGGAAGTGTACAAATTATGCAGAGTCGGTTCTGATGAAATATCAGGGCTTATATCCCTGGAAAGAATCCCGGGTGAATGGAGAATACACATCAGGCTTCTGACTGTTTCAATCGAGAATAAAGGAAAAGACAAGAAATATGATGGAATTACCGGCAATTTAATCGCCTTTGCAGCGAAGATAGCCGTCAGGGAATATGGTGAACTCGCGTGTGTTTCGCTCAGGCCCAAAAGTCAAATCGCACAACATTATATTGACAAGTACAACATGAACATAACAGGCATGACATTGAGCATAGAGGTGCCTGAAATATTGGATTTAATCAGAAAATTTGACCATGACTAGTAAACAAAAGAAACTGTTTAATGCTGATGCCGAATATGGCGTCGAATCAAGGTATGGTTCTTCAAAGGAACGTGAATCCGAGGCTGTATCTTTAATGGAGGCCCGTATAAAGAAAATGAAGGGATTATCCGGGGAGGATATCATCCGTGCAAAACTAATGCAGTTAAAATTGAAAATGGAGGATTATCTTACAAAATCTGCTTATGTACACAGAAATTATTTCTCAGAATTCCTGAAAATGTATATTGATACGATCTATTTAAAGAGAAGCAGTTTTGCTGATGATATCGATATTACTCCCGTTCTGTTAAGTCAGATCATCAATAACCACAGAGAACCGAACGAAGAATTTTTTAAAAAGCTCATGATACATTCTGAAAAGGTGTTCGGAAATGTTTGTGAGTTTCAGTCGCAGATCTGGTACCAGGTTTATTACCGGGAAAAACTTAACAACACTCTCTCCACCCAGGATAGCTGGAGACCACAAATTGAAGAGCATGTCAGAATTAGTGAGCCATTGATGAAGTACAATAAGTCCTGATCACGGTTTTTCATCAACTGACCATGTGTTTCGCCCGTAAGTATCCTGACGTATTTTAATTAATTTTACCAGCGGTCCTTACAGTAAAAATTTCATGAGCAGGCTAAAGAAATATTTTACCCAGCGTTACCCATACGAAGAGAATAAATGGAAGATCATCGTTCCCATTTCTCTTTTCATTGCTATTTTTCTGGTAATTTTTCAGCCTTTCGGCCTTGAGGGTTTACAAATTGATTATAAGTATTATTTCCTCGCCGGTTACGGGCTGGTCACCTTTCTGGTGCTTGTCCTGGTGATGATCCTGTTACCGGCGGTTTTCCCGGGAAGTTTCCGTGAAGAAAAATGGACAATTATCAAGGAATTTTCTCACCTTCTCCTGATCATATTCTGCATCGGGCTGGCGAACCTGCTTTATTCCACCTGGTTTATCGACTTCCGGCTGACACTTCCCACTTTACTGATCTTCCAGGGTTTTACGCTGGCGGTTGGCGTGATACCGATTACAATGCTGATCCTGATCAAGCAGAGCTATTTGAACAGGAAAAATATGGTTGCAGCCACGCAGATCAACACCCTTTTACCGGAGCATCAGCATGCTTCAACTCCCGGCCATACACTGCGCATCACTTCCGATACCGGAAGGGAAGAGGTGGTCGTTTCTTCAAGCGACCTGCTGTTTATCAAATCTGAAGGCAATTACATCACGGTGGGTTATCTGAGGAATAACAGGTTTCATTCATCCTTGCTCCGAAACACCATGAAATATGCGGAAGAATCCCTTGCCACGCTCTCCGGTTTTTTCCGCTGCCATCGCTCCTGGATTGTCAACCTGGAACGCATTTCAAGGGTCAGCGGCAATTCACAGGGGCTTCGGCTTTCGCTTCCGGGCCTGGACGAGGAAATCCCGGTGGCGAGAAACCTGGTAGACGATTTCAGGCGCAGGCTTAGGTCGTAGGGCCGTAGGGCATAGGGCGTAGGGCTTAGAGCGTAGGGCGTAGGGCATAGGGCTTAGAGCGTAGAGCTAGGGCATAGGGCTTAGAGCGTAGAGCATAGGGACAATGTCCTTGCCTAAAATAGGTTGACTTTTGTAAATTGATTTTCTAGAATTAGTTTTTGTGTTGACTTTTTCTTTTTTGCTTCTTTTTTCTTTTTGTTAATAACCGGAGATTTTGTGAATATCTCATGATCCCATTTGTAAATGGTCATTTCCGGCCTTAAGTTTTCAGGCAGTTTGTCCAATAGGTGTTCAAAATTATCTGGGGTCATCATGTTTAAACTGCTATGTGGCCGTTCCTCGTTATAATATCTGATGATTTTAGGCATCATATAACGAAGGTTCTTTTCACTAAGCTCAAAAGGTTCAATATAATCATATTTCATCGTTCCCTGTACCCGCTCAACGTATGCATTCTCCTGTGGGAGCCGACACATGCTGATCTTGATTCCCTGATCATTCAGTAGTTTTTTGTGGCTGGTGCTAATGTATTGACTGCCTCGGTCTGAATGAAAAATACATCCCGTGACATCCTGCCCGGATCGGGCCTTCAACGCTTTTTTCATTGCAGCTTTCAACTGGACTGCGGACAAACTTTTCGACATATGCAATGCCAGGAGCTTTCTGGAATAAGCATCAATGATAGTCACCCCGTAATAGTTTTTACCTTCTATCTTATTGTAAAACATGTCCGACTGCCATACCTGATTGATCCCATTGATCGTAAGGCCTTCCACTATGTTGGGATAAATCTCAATCCGCTGACTCCAGGTAGTTTTCATTACGTTTCTTTTGCGTTTTATCCTGAACCCATTTGCCAGCCCTATTTGCTCGAATGCATCCCGTCCTACCGGTAAGGTCTCATTACAGGCAAAATACATATGCCTGCAGCCCATTCGCTTATGCCGTTTCCTGATATCCTTTATCTTTTCCACGATTTGCCTGGTCGTGTTATCAACTATTTCCTGTCGTTTTTTATGCTTCCACAAAGCCTGTTTACTGATCCCCGCTACTGCATACAGATCTTTCATTTTCCATTTATGTCGGATCCCTTTGGTGATCCGGAACCATTCGAGACTTTCTTTGATAAACTTTTTTTTAGATCCGTCTGGTACTCTTCATCCGCTAAATCGATGACTTTATTCAGCAGATCAATTTCCATTTGCTTACGCCCTAAGGCAGCTTCCAGCTCCTGGATACGCTTCTCCAGTTCCCTGGTCCGATATGCTTCGCTTTTATCTTCCACGACTAATCGCTTATTGCTATGCAAATATCGGCTATATTGATTTATCCAATTATAAATAGTCTGATTGCAAACATCCAGCTCCATTTCAGCTTGGGATACACTACACTTTCCCCGTTCTATATCCCGTACAACCTGCTTTTTGATTTCTACACTGAAAACACGCTGCTGTTTTAATGTCTTGGTTATCTTTGCTTTTGTTTTCATAAGTTGACCGTTTTTAACTGATTATTTGGTCAACCTATTTCAGTCATTGACACAAGAACCAAGAACCAAGAACCAAGAACCAAGAACCAAGAACCAGGAACCAGGAACCAGGAACCAGGAACCAAGAACCAGGAACTCGGAACCCGGCAATTCGTCCCACTGCAACAAGCCATCCATCCCTGTTCCTGCCGTTCGTCACAAAACCCGGCTGTTCATCCCATTTTTCTTTACAGGTTCATTTTCAGCGCGTAATATTGCCGCATCAATTTTTTTATTCATCAATCATTAAAAATTAAACAACATGAAAAATTTATGGATCATCGGAGTGCTGGTTGTTTTGTTGGCAGGCGGCATTATTTTAGGTTTAAGCGGCAAAGACGTGGCCAATGCCGGGGAATTTTCCCTGGGTTATTTCTCCGCGGGTAATTTCTCGGCAGGTATTTTTTCAGCAGGATTATTTTCGGTCGGGATTTTCTCTGTCGGGCTTTTCAGTATCGGGGTCTTCTCGCTGGGCGTATTCAATATCGGGGTCATTGCCATTGGATTATTCCTGGTAGCATGGAAGAAACAATATGCCAAAGTCCGGCTGGCTGAGGATACTGAGGAGTAAACGGGTGTCTTTTTTGAATGATTAATTTCGATTTGACCCTATTTGGGAAGCTCCTCTCCCGGGGCGTAAACGGTTTTACCAACTGCAAACTCAACCGGCTCCAGCGATTTAAGATAGCGATACAGCGCTTTCAGATCAGCCTCATCCATGCGGCTATAACAACCCCATGACATGACGCTTCCTTTGTGTATCCGACCGCTTTTAAAACGGTGGATAAACGCCTCTTCACTCCAGTGGGCCATGATCCCGGTGGTTGCATGAGGGGTGAGGTTGGGAGAAACATAGGCATAACCGTCAGAAAACGGGTTGGGAGGGAAAATGCTTCCACCGGCAAAATCGGCGTTTACCTGGTTTCCTTGCTTATCCAATTTAATATGGCAACCGAGGCAATTCCCCAGATGACGGGCAATATATTCCCCATATAAGGCGGTTGTATCTTTTGGTACCACAGCCGGGGGTGTTTCTTTTGGTCCCAATGGTTTGAACATGCCGAAGGTAATCAAAGCCTTGGCCAGAAAGGAATAATGCGGTGCTTCCACCACATTTTTTACCGGTTCCTGCGACCGAAGGAAAGAGATCACCGCGGTGAGATCTTCATCGCTCATTCCCTGGAAAAGCATAAACGGAGGGATCATCCTGCCGTCATGTTTTACATTGTAACGGATGGCGCGCGCCAGCTGGGCATCGGTCATGTTACCAATTCCCGTTTCGGGATCGGGGGTCAGGTTTGGCGCCGTGAACCTCCCGAAGCCCGGGATTTCCTCTCCCCAGCCACCGATCAGGGGCATTTGAAGACCTGCATCCACCTCCATACTCTTTTCAAAGGGCACATGGCAGACAGCACAATGCGCCGGACCATAAGCCAGGTATTTCCCCCGCTCGATCAGAACAAGATCATCACTGGCCACGATGTCAGGATAGGGTGCGTCAAAGGTTTTCTTCCAGGATAGCTGTACATAACTGAAAAACACAACGATTACCAGGACAAGCACAAGGCCGGTCCATAGCAGAATTTTAAAGAACTTTTTCATTTTAAAATGATGGAATTATTGGTAATTATTTCATTGACAGCGACAAAAGTATATCGAATATATTTGATGTGATGTTAATAAAGTGTTAAACATCAGGTAAATTTTAAGGTTGAAAAAAATGAAAGGCGCCTGTTTTATTTCACTGAAAATTCTATCTTTGTGCTCCCATTGTGAATTGATTAACATTAAATAAAACCTTAAAAATTATACTGTTATGTACGGAAAATTGCAGGACTGGCTGAAGAATGAGCTGAAGAGCATCGAGGAAGCCGGGTTATTCAAGAAAGAACGCGTTATTGTCACACCACAGGAGGCAGAGATTGGAATCAATACAGGCCATGAGGTTTTGAACTTCTGCGCCAACAATTATTTGGGGCTTTCGAATCACCCGGCCCTTGCGAAGGCGGCTAAAGACACCATCGATTCACACGGATTTGGTATGTCGTCGGTCCGCTTTATCTGCGGCACGCAGGATATCCACAAGACCCTGGAGCGTAAGATCGCCGAATTTTTCGGCACCGAGGATACCATCCTTTATGCCGCCTGCTTTGACGCGAACGGCGGGGTTTTTGAGCCCCTGTTCTCGGCAGAGGATGCTATTATTTCCGACTCGTTGAATCACGCTTCGATCATCGACGGCGTCCGTCTTTGCAAAGCGCAGCGGTTCCGTTATGAAAACGCCAACATGGAAGACCTGGAGGAGAAGCTGAAGGAAGCGTCCAAAACAGCCCGTTTCAAGATCATTGTGACCGACGGCGTATTTTCGATGGATGGCAACGTGGCCCCGATGGATAAGATCAACGAACTGGCCAAGAAATACGACGCCCTGATCATGGTGGATGAATGTCACTCGGCAGGCGTTGTTGGCAAAACAGGCCGCGGCGTGACCGAATTGTTCAATATCCGCGGGGAGGTCGACATCATCACCGGGACCCTCGGAAAGGCCTTCGGCGGCGGTATCGGCGGGTTCACCACCGGCCGGAAAGAGATCATCGAACTGCTCAGGCAGCGCTCGCGTCCGTACCTCTTCTCCAACTCACTCATTCCTGCCGCTGTCGGCGCAGGTATCAAGATGTTCGACATGATGACCGAAACCAATGAACTGCATTTGGTACCCATGCTGAATAGAAGATAGCTGGTCTGTAACTCATCGGCACTCACTGAAACGGTATAATAACCATGCTTTATGACGTTGAAAATGCCCAATGGTACACCGGATGATGTGTCGGCATAATTGATCAACCCGAAC
>JAWOHY010000080.1:0-10069 GCA_046484945.1 Bacteroidales bacterium | reverse complement strand
GGGCTGCCGGCGGGGGTGTACGTTGTTGAGCTTAGGGCAGAGGGCGATGGGCGTAGGGCTGTTAGCAAGCTGTTGGTGCATTAGCTGGCAGTTCCCTCTCCGCCTCCGGCGTTTCGAGATGACCACAAAGGAAAAAAGCCCGCGGTTCATGCGGGCTTTTGTTCATATGTGTGATGAAATCACCTGATGATCAATTTCTCAGTAGTGACCTCTTTGCCGTCATTGCCTACGATAAAGTACAGGCCGGGAGTGAACGCATTGAGATTCAGTTTCATTATCATTGATGACATTTCAAAGGATGCAACCTGTATCCCCTGGGTGTTGAATATCCGGATCATGACCGGCTGTGCGCTCCCGGTCGCCATCATGGTCAGTTCGTGGCGGGCGGGATTGGGGTAAACCTGCAGTTGCAGCTGCCCGGCGGCAGATGCCAGTATGGCCCCTTCGCCATTGAAGTTGACATCATAGTCTTCCACTTCTCCGTTAAAGTTATCATCACACGGGAGCTGGGAACCGCCGGTTTTCATCGATATTCTCATCCTTGCGGACCCGCTGGCTGTCGATGGGATCGTGATGTTTGCGTTCGCGGTTCCCCTCTTATTGTTGAGGGACAATAAGGTTTCGTCAGAATCCTCAAAATCACCATCTCCGTTAAAGTCAATCCAGATCCGCCAGAAATTTCGGTTCGAGGAGTTATAAGGCACCAGTGATACAGAATAGGTCTGACCGGGCATAAAGCTGAAAACCGGTGAGGTGTAATACAAATATCCGCTACTTCCTTTCCCTGAAGTATTACTTACGCTGCCGATGGTCACCTGGTTGATATAGTCTGGGCCATTGTTGATGGCAACAGGTTCGCAGTAGGAGGAAGGGGGAGGTGGCGGTGGGCTTTCAACCACCTCGATATATGAAATTTTGGTTTCCGTATCCTGGCCCACTTCATTGGATACAGTAAGCGTTACATCGTACGTGCCGATCGTATTATAAGTCACCGATGGGTTCTGGGAGGTGCCGGAGGCTGGTGTGCCGCCGGGGAATGACCACGCCCAGGCGGTGGGGTTGTTGGTCGAGAGATCGGTGAATTGCACTGACTGCCCGGCGGTCACCTGCAGCGGGTTGGCAGAAAAATCGGCGACAGGTGGCTCGGGGACAGGAGCCTGTATCTCCACTGTAAAGTCCTCCACCTCGCCATAGCTGAAAATCTGGCAGGGCGACGGAAGGCCTTCCCTGCTCATGGATACTCTCATCCTTGTCGTTACTGAGATGCCGGAGGGAATGTTGATAGTGCCCGATACAGCGTTTCTTTTCTTTGAAGTATTGAAAACCTCTTCGCCTGCATCAAGGAAGTCGCCGTCATTATTAAGATCGATCCAAACTGTGTAATATTCAAAGCGGCTGGGGCCCTGGTATCCCGGGGTAATGATCAGGCTATAGGAATTTCCCGGTTCCAGCGTGAATACGAAATCGGTATGGTCTTCATAACCGGCCGATCCCGATGATCCTGAGGATCTCACCTGGCCGCCGATATTGACGGAGGCGATCCATTCGACGGAGGCGTTCCCGTTCGATGCACAATATTGTATATCATTCACGGTGATGTATCCGGTTTTGGCTTCAGTGTCGCTGTCGGTGCCGTCACTTACGATCAGTGTTACATCGTAAACCCCTGGTGTGTCATAATAGATCACCGGCGGGTTTTGCCCTGAATGCGATGCCGGGGAACCTCCGGGAAATGACCAGTCCCAGGTGGTAATAGCACCGTATGACATATCGGTAAAGGTGACCCCTTCACCCAGCGTCAGGGTTGTGGGACTGCCGGAGAAACCTGCATGGACCCCTCCGGTGTTAATTATATCCACTTCAGTCGAATGCCTGTAATAATTTTGCTTTGTAACGGTCACGATCATGGTCTGTCCCTGATAGATGTAAGGAACGGGAATTTGGAGAGCGGAGCCGGTCCCGTTTGCCACGGCGATAATTTCGCCGCTCACGGTCAGGGCGATCATCGCTCCTTCATTTGCCGTAACGGTGAAGTAAGCATCTCCGTTATTATGCTGGCTGGTATGGGAAACGGTCAGGTTTTGCGGTACGGCATAGAAGATGGGCATAAAGGCATCCCCGTGATGGTGGAAAAGCCTGTAAGTCACCAGCTTGTCGCTCGAATTATAAGGCCAGCCGGATTGCTGCAGGAAATACTTGCCGGCGGCATTCCCAAAGGCCGGCATGGCATAAGAATTGGGGAAGGTGGTTGTATAATCCGGCATGTAATCGGGGAACATATTGTCGAATACGCCCCATACGTAAGTGTCGTTTACAAAAGAATAAGAGACTTCGGTCGCCGCAATCAGTCCCAATGCACCGCTGTTCTGGCCGTTATAAGTATGGCGGTGGAATTTTTCGGTAAAGCACTCCGAAGAATTATGAAAGGCACCGGTCTGGCAGTTGATGGAGAAAACAAAGGGCAGTTTATTGTTTACATTGGTCAGCGAACTGATATTGGAGCTGTAAAATGCCGGTTCACCCCAGCCGGAGTAAGCGCCATGGTCTCTGTGCTGCAGCAGGAACGAACCATTATTGATGGCATTGATCACGTCGGTAGTAGTTCCACCGGTGAACCCACCCAGTTCCTGTGGTGTGGCGGGGATATAGCCCAAACCATTGGGGCCGAAATAATTGACCACGGTCGAAGTGTTCGTTGCCGTTGACCATGGGTCCACGCTTGGATTGCCGATATATAGTGCATTGATCCTGACCGGGTTCATACCGTGGACATTTTTGAAATAGCCACCGATGGTTTCAGAGCAGATCTGGAACCACCTGGAGGTTTGCCATCCCAGTGCCGTGATCGGGTGGTAAAAGCTGGCGTCAGTCGGCGGGTATTTTTCATAATTCAGGAATTTGCTGATCATGACAGATAGTTCTGTTGCATCCCTGGCCGTTATCCTGGCAAAAACGATATCGGGCAGGTTGTCGTTGTTCACATCGGCAAAATAATTGTCGGAGGCGAAATCTGGATAACCGGCCGGGTGGGAATACATATACGAGATGATCCCGTCGGTGCCGGTGCTGTAATCGCCCAGGAGCAATACCGCTGCGGGCGGTACATCCCAGGTGTTGTATGCGTTGTTGATGTAATTCTTGATTGCTGTGGTGGTATTCCCGCCAATATCGGTGGTGGTTACCACTCCCGTTTTTATACCCTGGAGGGTTCTCCAGACCTTGATGGAATCGGCCCACTGCAGGAATTCAGCAAGGTTAGGTGTAATGATAAGATACTCGTAATCAGGTGTCCGGGAGGAGGATGGGGTTACCTGATAGTCCATCTCAGGAATGGCACCGGCATTGAGAACAGCACCTTTGATCACCGGGTCCCACCAGCGGCTTCTCAGCCGTTCGTCGCCAACTTTGCCATTACCTCCTTCAAAGGTTATTTCAACCTGCAGGTCATGGTAAATGATCAGCTCACGGGTCACCGGGTTATACTGGAATGGGGTTATTCCGAGCATGACGACATCAATACCCCTTATCTGCATGGGTTCAGAGAGCGCAGCCGGGTTTTCGGGATAATAAGCATCCGTTGAATAGATGCGTTCATTTTTTTCATGGAACAGTGCATCAGGCTCTGTGTCCAGCGGGATTTTCGGGGCCGGTGCAATATCGACGCCCTGAATGATTTCAATCTTTCCCGCTGTGGTTTTCATTTTTGCCGTTGCTCCGGATGGCATGGCGATATACCGCCCTGTTCCGGGCAGATCAGGGGCTCCCGCTTCATTGGGCAGGAACACCCCGGGGGTGCGAATGGCAACAGCCGAAATCCCGTCAGTTACTACCTCTTCAAAAATAAATTCCTGAAGGGAATAGTTGACCGTGACCGCGTTTCTGCTTTCAGAAAGCAGGGTGAAGCCATTATTTACCCAATTATCTGTTTTCTTAGCAGTTTGGGCAAACAAAATGCAGTTGCTGAATATAAAGATACTCAGCAGAACGAAAATTTTCGTAAAACTTTTCATGGTAATCAGATGTTAGAGCGATTATTGAACAATAATTCTCAGGCTAATCATTACTTTACTTAATTCCTAGCAATGATATTTATCTGAATTAGCATGAAAAGGTTACACCCGTTTTTTAATTTAGAATAATTCCAGTTAAACTAAGACTTCAGGCAAACATCAGCAGGCTGACGGCCATGATGGCCATTCCTGCGATCATGCCATAGATGGAAAGATGGTGTTCGCCGTATTTCTCGGCAGAAGGCAGGAGTTCGTCGAGGCTGATGAAGACCATGATGCCGGCCACGCTGGCGAAAAGAATGCCGAACATCAGCGGTCCCATGAAAGGCATCAGGATGAGGAAACCCACCAGGGCGCCGATCGGTTCGGCAAGTCCGGAGGCAAATGAAAGCCAGAAAGCCTTTCGTTTACTTCCTGTGGCGTGATAAATGGGAACCGCAACAGCAATACCTTCCGGGATATTGTGGATAGCAATGGCTATGGCGATGGCAATCCCGAGTTCAGGAGATGTCAACGCAGCGGTGAAAGTGGCCAGTCCTTCCGGAAAATTATGAATGGCAATGGCAATGGCGGTGAAAACGCCCATTCGCATGAGTTTATGATTGCGCATATCATCGGGTTTCCGGTCAATTTCCTCGACACCTTTGATCTCATGTGGATTTTCCATCGAGGGTACCAGTTTATCGATAATAGCGATCAATGCCACTCCCGCGAAAAAGGCCAGGGTGGTGTAAAAAAAGCCATCCCTGCCGCCATACACCAATTCCAGTTCGTTCCTGGCTTTTGCGAAAATCTCAACAAAAGCGACGTAGATCATCACCCCGGCGGAAAAACCCAGCGAAACGGACAGGAATCTCGTGTTGGTATGTTTGGTGAAAAAAGCGAGGGCGCTGCCGATGCCGGTGGCAAGGCCGGCGAAGAGCGTCAGGCCGAAGGCAAAAAGAATTGTTCCGGTTTCAATGTTTTCCATCGCCGCAATTTACAACTCTTTTCTTTTATACATAATCCTCGTTTTCACTTTCTGCATTTCCCTTTCGATCACGAGATCTGCCAGTGCAAAGGGGATTTGTTGCGGATCTTCTTCATGCAATACCCGGTGGAATTTTGACTCCGAAACATCCAGCCTGTACATCGCCTGCAATAATCTTTCAAAATTATTTTGAAGAAGATGGGATATGACCAAGGCCAGTTTTTCGCGGATCATGCTGCTGTCGATACCGCTGATCGGGATCATCATGGATTCTTCATCAATCCCCAGGTCTTTGTTCAGAAGGCTGGCTAAATGCTGGTTCTCTTGCATTGTAGTTGTTTCTTGTTTTTTGTTTCTTGTTTTTTGTTTCTTGTTTCTTGTTTCACGAAACCAGAAACACGAAACTCGGAACTCGAAACGGATCACTATTTCTGCTTCACGATCTGAAACGTTCTGTTGATATTGAACCCTATGTGGATATCGCCTTTGAGCCAGTCGCCGGTGGTGTTGGCGATAAATTGCTCTTCGATCAGTCCCTGGGAGTTGGTCAGGTAAATCTGGAATACATGCCCGCCTGTTTCGAGATCGATGCCGATGGAGAAAGAATTATGAAAATCGTCGGCTGTTTTGCCGGGGAGAAGATAGTAGTATTCTCCGGTAACAGCCAGCCGGTTGGTGATCTTTACCCGTCCGCCGGCCCCGATGGCGAATAAATCGTTCTGGTCTTCGATCGTTTCCACCAGGTTACGGTGGATGTATGTCGGCATGAGTTGAAGCGACACGCCGGGCCCGAATTTACGGGCAATCATCAACTGGTGAAGATATTCCATCCGCGACGAAAAGTAATTGGTCCGTTCGGGGTCCTGCCACTTCAGGGCGGTGATGGCCACATTGGTATAATATGTCATGGTTACAGGCATATTGCGGGCGCCGGAACTTTGCCTGAGGAGCTTGGCCTTGATGGAGCCGTCATAGGTTTTTCTCACAGAGCTTCTACCCACGCCGATCGCCAGCCAGTCGGTGAGGCCATATTCAAATCCGAACCGGATATTGGCCTGGTCGAGGCCAAAAAATTCATACCATCCTGAGTTTATTGTCCCAAAGTGATGGGAGATGACAAAATTCAGCGCCCCTTTTGGCGGAAGTTCGATGGATTGCCCGTTGATGATTCTTGAGGCCTTGAAGGTAGCATAGGCATATTCGGTGGTGGGTTCTTCTTCGAACAGGTCCATCAGGTCCTGTGAGCGGGAATGCAGACAGAACAATAATAATATGCCAAGTATGTATAATCCTGGTTTCATGGACAAAGAATTAGGTTCAGTTAAGTCATTGGGTTCCGACGATCGATCCGTTCTCGATAATGACATCGATATTGTTGTATCCGGTGCAGAGCCCTTTGATCTTGACAGGTTTGAAGGGATTTATCCCTTTGGCAGCCTCGTGGAATTGCGGCAGCATGGTAACGCGGATGCCCTCGTCGCCAAAATCTCCCTGGCGAAAAGCGAACACGACGATCACCATATCGTCCACCTCTTCCACCCGCATGATCGTGCCTTCGATCTCGAGGATTTTCCCGGTGTAATTTCCATCGGCGATCTCTTTATTCATCGAATAATCGGTCCACAGCCGCTTGGCCCTGACGGAAATCTCGGCATCAACCTTTTCATAATCAGGATGGGGCTTGTTGTAAACGTACTTATACACGTAAAAAGCCGCTGCGGCAGCTACCACCAGCAGCACCAGCAGAATGATCAGGAGTTTTTTCATGGGAATACTTTTTATTGTTCTATTGTTCTATTGTTCTATTGTTTACTTAATACAACTTTATATAAGTTTCCAACTCAACACTCAACACTCAAAACTCAAAACTAATTATTCGGCGTGCCTGCATCGATCCAGGCTTTGATTTGTTTTATCGTACAATCGGGCAGCTTATTCCCGTTTTTCGGCATCGGAGAATTACCCGCGCTGTGGTTGATGGACCCGTAAAGGCTTCCATACTGCCCTTCAGGGATTTTTCCTGCCGCAGAAATGGAAGCATAATTTTCCAGGCTTACATTTCCCTGCGGAAATCCGCCGCTGTGGCATGATATGCAGTAAGTGTCGATCACCGGCAATACCGTCCCGGAGAAAGTAACATTGGTCGTATCACAACCGGTGTTCTGGTTCGGATACAATTCTTCTTCGTTGTCGTAGTAGCAACCAGCGAGCAAAAGCAGGGAAAGTATTATTAATTTATTCAAAACGAAAGCGTTATATTATTAAGCAATAATTCAAAATTCAACATTCAAAATTCAACATTAATTATCCGGTGTTCCGTCATCAATCCATTTCCTGAGTTGAGCTATTTTACAATCTGATAATTTATCCTGGTTTTGTGGCATGGGCGAATTACCGGCAGCGTGTGTAACAGTACCCCAGAGGCTGCCGTATTGGCCGGCGGGTATTGCGGCGGCTGCTGCGATCTGGCTGTGGTTTTCCAGCCGCACGCCGCCGGAAGCGCCTGCGCCGTTGTGGCAACCGAAACAATGTGCCTGGATGATCTGTGGCCAGATAGTCCCCGAAAAAGTCACGTTCACCGTGTCACACATTTCATCGCAAAAGAGGTTTTGCGCCCCCTGGGCGATCCATTTGCGGATGATCGCTATCTGCTCAGAACTGAGCGGGGCATTCGGAGGCGGCGGCATGATCTTGTCGGGGTCATCCTCGGTTATCTCTTCGTATAGATCGCTATCATCCGGGTTTCCCGGTTTAACGACATTGGAATTCATGACAGCCGCATAGCTGTCGAGCCGGACGCCATCCTGGGCGGTGACATCATGGCAACCCGATTTGGCGCATGACGACATCAGGATCGGCAGCACATCCTTTTCAAAATAGATGGTATCGGGGTCACAGGGATGGGTGGTCGGATCAGGATCGGGATCAGGAATAAAGTCATCCGGTTCGTGCTTGCAACCCGCGTAAATCAGGCCGATCAGCAGCACCATGCAGATAAGCTGCACTCTTTTTCGGTTCATTTTTTGGATTATTGAGATTTACAAAGATAGATGTTTTTGTTTTGAGAAGATAGAAGTTAGAAGACAGGAGACAGGAGACAGGAGACAGGAGACAGGAGACAGGAGGTAGTGGAAGCATCCACTGTCAGATCGCTATCGTACAAGGGATATACGTAAACACTTTTAATGCCGTTGAGAATGACGTGATCGAAATGATATCCGTGGAAGGCGCCGAGCTGCCAGGGAGGATTGGAAACCCAGAGGGTTTTAGATTCGGGATGAAAGATGATGGCATGATGGGCAATGTACTGGTTGATGGCTCTTTCATCGCCCTTTTCCAGCGCCTGGCCGCCGGTGCCGAGGTCATCGCGCAGGATCGCCACGGCATCTTCAACTGTCATGGCGGGATGTTCCTCCACCAGTTCCCGCAACCTTTCCAGACGGCCGGTCGAGATGCCATTTTCCATATTTTCAACATTCAGCGGGTGATATAGGAATGTTTCAGACTGGAAGTGGTTGGTGAGGAGAATATGGTTTTTTCCTGGGTCAAAGACGGCCATTTCCTCCGGCATTTTTTCAATGACGACCACTTTTCGGTCGATGGCCGATCCGATCAGGAATGATTCGGCGACAAAGGTTTCGCGTGAGCGGGCGATGGCGGTGGCTTCTTCGATGTTCGCCGCGTATTGCAGGATCTCCCGGGCCAGCAGCGACACGGGTGTTTTGGCGCCCACAGGGATCGATGATTTGGCCGCGTTCAGCGTGACGGTCAGCCCTTTTTCGTTCATCCCGCTGACCACGCCGGCAAAGCCCGCCCAGGTGACGGATACAAAGCTGTAACCGCTGTCTGGCCTGATAAAGCACAGGATCTTATTTTTCGCAAAATCGTCATTGATATAGAAATCGAAGTTCCTTCCGATCAGCAGGCAACTGTCGGCGGTGCTGTCATCCCAGGCCCCGAAGGCGGTGCAGGCCACCAGGTTCATGTTCTGGACGGCATGGCCGATATCGTGCGCTGCATGGTAGTTCAGCATGCGCGCATAGGCCGGCCCGATGAAATTGTATTCAGGGGGAGCCGAACGGGAAATCCCAAAGATCTCCTTTTGATATTCCGGTTGCACGTATCGGTCGAGGTTCCTGTTGAAAAACCTGACAAAGGTCAGCATGAAGCGCTGGTAGAATTTTGTGGGGAGGAATTCTGCCAGCTTTTCAGTGAAGGCTTTTTCCTGCCAGGCCATCAGCTCCTCTGTCAGCAGGCCATGCGCAAAACCAATCTCATACGGGGATCCTTCCAGGTACATCTCCCACCAGCCTTCGCGACTTTTCCGCAACCACCCGTTTTCGCAAATAAAACTGCTGTCATTCAATGCGATCCGTAATATCTCCTTCTTTTCCTCAGCCCCGATCTCAGGTTCAGGCACGACCGTGCTGATCCGGTAAAATACCCATAAAGCCAGGAACAATGCTGCCAGTATTGCCATCACCCTGAGCAGGATCCGTATGAACCGTTTATTAAGCATGGATGATCTTATTAATAAGATACCTGAACCCGGTGAATTCCGCACTGGTGATCACGGCATTGATCGTGGTGCCCAGAACGCCGTGGATGTTGAGGTTCTGCCCGGTGAAAAAGAGATTGGGGATCCTGGTCCGCGGCAGGACAATGGTCCTGACGGGGTTTTCGCAATCCTTCAGGATGCCGTAACCGCTCCCCTGAGGCGTTCCTGTGAAGTCGGTAAAAGTCAGCGGCGTGGAAACATAATGCTTTTCTATCCCGTCTGTAAACCCGGTTTCTTCCAACGCGAAGCGGTGGGTAACCGGGTTTCTAGTTTAAGTTCAGACACTGAGTTTAAAACCCGTCCGAACCACTAGATATGTTTGGCGGTTTCGATCCTTCGATCCGCTTTGCTCGCTCAGGAAGACACGAAACGCACACAAGACCTGTCATTTCGACCGACCGCAGGAAGCGGAGAAATCGAAATGATAAGGCATGGTGTATCCGAAAGAACTTTGAGTTTTCAAAAAACTCAAAGTTCTCTAAGCAACGCCCTTATGGCCGCCCGCAATCGGTCTGAGCACAATCAGTCGTC
>JAWOHY010000002.1:0-7741 GCA_046484945.1 Bacteroidales bacterium | reverse complement strand
TGAGTACCATACCGAATGCCGTAACCGTTTATGATATTGCCATGAGCCCGGTCGGAGATTATCTCTATATCCTGGGCGAAGTCGACAGCGGCGGAATGGAACTGATCGCATGGGAAGTAGCCAATGATACATATTATACGATGTCCATCGGCGTGACTTCCGGCTCACAGTTAGCCTATGGCAGTGATGGCACCCTCTATGTTCTGGAGCCGGTTTCCGGTGACCAGGGTGTGACCGCTTACGATGTGAATACAGAAGACGGGACTTTGACCGAAATAAACGACGGGGATATCATCATCATCGACGATCCCTTCAGTGATATCGCCACAGGTCCTATCATGTAAGCATTCAAATAGCTGATGTATTAACGCATAAACTTTTCAGAAGCCCGGTCCGTGAAACGGCATCGGGCTTTTTTTTAATGTTGAATTTTGAATTTTGCATTTTGAATGATTATTGAGAAATGAGAAATTATGAACCGGCGGATTTTATATTACTTTGTTGCTATTTTGAGGATTAACTTAGTTAATCTGTTGCAGATCATGGTGAATAAATTCCTGTTTTTTCTGACAGTATTAATGATACACGTCCCTTTCCAGGCAGATGCGCAGAATATGACCGATCTGGAGCGGCTCGGGGTAAAGGGGAAAGTGCGATCGATCCTGGAGACCAAATATACCATCTATGATGCGGACGGAGACAAGGGCCAGGATAAAATCATCCTTAGCAAACGGACCATCTACAACCCGGATGGGTATGAGGCCGAGATCATTACCTATCAAAACGGCGAAATTGCTTCATCTTCCCATTTTATTTACGATGCGGAAGGAAAACAAACTGAGCTGAAAGAATACAAACCGGATGGAACCCTGCGCCATACCGTAACGTATAAATATGATGACAAAGGATTCAGGACAGAGGCGGTTTTTCAATGGGTGGAACAACAATTTTATGACAATAACCGGGAAAAGAGCGAACACATCTTTGAGATCTTTGAAAGAAATATGTATTCCCGGGTTGTCTTTCTGAACGATTACCGGGGATTGCCGCTGGAAGAAAATTACTTCAGGGACGATGGCACCCTGTCGTACAGATATATCAGCAAATACAACGTCTTTGGAAATAAAACAGCCATGACATATATAAATTCCGGAGGAAGGACCTCCTGGGTCACAAAATTTAAGTACGACCGTTACCAGAACATGACAGAGGGAAAGGTTTTCAAGAGCAACCGGACAGCGGTCAGCTCGGTATTCTCCTATAAATATGACCTGTATGGTAACTGGATCAGCCGGTATGAAAAGCGGGAGGTGGCGGATAATGTGCTGACGACGCATATTGAGAGGGGGGATTATCTGACGGAGAGGGAAATCGAGTACTATTAAGGAATTTTGAATTTTGAGTTTTGAATTTTGAATTATGAGTATGAGAAAGTTATTATTGATTATTCTGCTGTCAGGCGGATGGGGGGTGATGGCGCAGGTGGGGGTTCATACTGATTTCCCGCATGCTTCCGCTGCTATGGACATCCAGGCAACCGATAAAGGGCTTCTAATTCCACGGGTTACGCTTACCAATGATCTCACCAATCCTGGCCCGGTCAGTTCTCCGGCATTGGGCCTCATGGTTTTCAATGATGGGCCGAATCAGAGTGTCGGCTTCTATTATTGGGATGGTTTTCAGTGGATCATGGTCGGTAGTGGAGGCGCTGCGAGCGATTTTTGGAGCTTGACCGGGAATGAGGGCACCCTGGTGGGCACGAATTTCATTGGGACAACGGATGCGGAAGATTTTGCCATTTTTACCAATGATGCGGAACGCATGAGGGTGGAACAGGATGGCCAGGTAGTCATCGGAAGCACAGCGGCCAGCCATGCAGAAGATCTGTTTACAGTGGTCGGTAATTCGTCGCAAAATTCTGCCATCAATGCCTATTCTCCCGGAACGGGGGTATACAGTGAAGGAGGGGCTTACGGTTTGATGGGATTGGTCAGTTCTTCCACCGGATATGGCGCCTTTGCGCGTAATGCTGACAACAATGGGTACGGGATGATGGCTGTAGGTAGCAATCAAACGCCCACTGTACTGGTAAATCGTTCTTTCGGATTGTCTGGTGTAGGCAATGATGGGATTCTCGGTTATGGTGTCCTGACTACCGGAAACGGGATCATTGGAGTAGGCAGCCAGGGCGACACGGCGTTCACTTCACCCGATGGGTCCGGGGGCGCTTTCACCGGCTTTCACGGCGCTTATGCACGGGCCCGCAATACAGCCGGCACCGGGGTGATCGGCGGGGGAAACTATGGTGAAACCTATACCCTGGGAGGCGGCAGCGGCGGCGCTTTTACCGGAAACACGGTGGGAGTGGCCGGCTGGGGAACCAGCACCACCAGCGGCTATGGCGGTTACTTTTCAGGCACCCATGGATCTTATAACAAGGCCTCCAATTCTTCCGGAACAGGAATTGTCGTCATGGGCAACAATGGCTCCGGCGGCCTTCTTAGTACCGGCAGCGGTGGTTCCCTTACAGGATATCATGGTATTCTCAGCAGGGGAACAAATTCCGGCGGGGTGGGGATCATTGCCCTGGGAAGCGGATACACAAGTTACAGCCTGATGTCCGATGGCCTTGGCGGAGCGTTCCGGGCCTATCATGGCATTTTGAGCAAGGGAGGAAATGCCACCACCGGTACCGGAGTGATCGGGGTAGGAAATAATTTATCCGAAAATACTATTCTGACCACCGGTAGCGGTGGCGCTTTTACCGGGTACCACGGCGCTTTCGGCAAAGGGGTCAATGTGGCGGGCGGAACCGGTATCATCGGGTTCGGAAATAACCTGTCCACCTATAATGTGTATCCCGGCGGAAGCGGGGGGGCGTTTACCGGTATCAATGCAGGTACTGTAGGGTTTGCCACCGACGCCTCCTCCGGAACAGGAGTCGTCGGGGCCGGGAATAATCTGGCTCCAATCACCCATGCTTTAGGTTCCGGAGGTGCATTCACAGGATTTGATTTTGGCGTTTGCGGATATTCAACAAGTACAAGCACAGCGCAGGGAACCATCAGGGCTGGCGGCTATTTTGAGACAGCCGACGGACGCTATGCCTATGTAGCCGTATATGACCGGGCTTCACAAACTAACAGGAAGATAATTGGTTCCAGCGGGGTCAGCACAATTGTAAAAAACACAAAAGGTGAGCTCGTCACCCTGACTTGTCCCGAAGCGCCCGAAGAATTATTTATGGATTTCGGGATCGGACAACTAATTAACGGTTTTGCTCATATACCCATTGATCCCGACTTATCAATAAATATAAATGTATCTGAAAATCACCCTTTAAAAGTCTTTATAACCCCGGAAGGCGATTGTAATGGACTGTATGTGACCAATAAATCTGCCACCGGTTTTGATGTGGTAGAGATGCAGGGGGGCAAATCAAACATACCTTTTTCCTGGCAAATTGTGGCGACCCGTGCTGACGAAGAATATGTCGGAAGAGATGGTACTGTCACCCTCTCCATATCCAGTACACGCTTCCCGCCCGCACCCGGCCCGCTGGAATCGGTACAACAGGCCACCCGGACTGCTTCGGTGATGTCCGAGATCAATGAAGAAGATATTATAGAGTATAAAGACGAATTCGAAGTGAAAGTAATGGAACCGGTGATCGAAACCATCCAGCGTTCTCCGGAAACCTTGCCGGCGAAGATGAAAAATATTGATGAATAGCAACTTACGGCATACCATCTTTTTCTTCCTGGTAGCTATCATGATATTTCTGCCATGGCTGTCCCTGCATTCCCAGGTCTCCATTGGCCCGGGAGGATGGATCACCGTAAAAGATGGCGGCTCGATGATGATCGGCACCGATCTGCACATCAAATCGGTGGCTGGCGCCTCGGGCTACCTGGTGGACCAGACGCCCGCCGGGAGCGTGACCATCACCGGCGATATTTCCGTCGAAAGATATATGACGCCGGATGTATGGCACAACGTCGCCTCGCCCGTCAGTAACGCCACCAGCAACGTTTTCACCGGCACCGACCTGGTCTTCTGGTACAACGAGGCGCTCATCCTGAACGACTGGAACTTCGGCTGGGTATGGTACCACGGCCCCACCGGCGGCCCCCTGATGATCTTCCGCGGATACGACGTCCTTTTCTACGATAACCCGGTCACGGTCAACTACCAGGCCACCGGCGCCCAGACGCTGAACACGGGCCCTTACAGTACCGGCGTGATCATCACCGACTCCGATCCCGGGGAGATCCCCGCCCACAAAGGCTGGAACCTGGCGGGCAACCCCTACCCCTCGCCGGTCGACTGGCTGGCCACCGGCTGGAATAAAACACCCATCAACGACGCCAAATACATCTGGGACGGCGCCAATGATATCTACACCATTTTTTTAGGTGGCGGCTCGCCTATCGGCATCAATGGCGGAACCCGCTTTATCCCTTCCAACCAGGGGTTCTGGGTGCAGGCCTTACAGGACGGCACCATCGGTATCAGCAACCCGGTCCGGGTAGGCGACATCACCGGCACGCCCGATTTTTATAAGGAGGAACCGGTAAGCTATCCTTTGCTGAGTCTTTTTGTGACCGGTTACAACCACAGCGATGAAGCCGTCATTCGCTTTATCGAAGGTACTACCATGGGATTCGATAAAAACTACGACGCCACCAAGCTCTTCAGCCTCAACCCGGATGTGCCCCAGATCATGATCCGGAACGGCAGGCAGATATTCGCCCTGAACACCCTCCCGCAAATCGAAGACGACCTGGAGATCAATATCGGATTCAGGTGCGCGAAAAAGGGATTGTATGAGATCTCTATGGGAGATAGAACCAACCTGGAACCCCTGGCCAGTGTCTGGCTCAGAGATGAACTGTTGCAAAAAACATCCAGGCTCACAGCCAACCAGCATTACAGCTTTTACCATGAGCCCGGCTTCCCCGAAAACCGTTTTAAACTTTACTTCAACCCTAACGACGACATCATCCAAAATATCACCCCCGACTCATGGTTCAGCGTTTTTTCATCGGGAAATACCATCACGATCATTAAAAACACCTCAAAAGATATCACCGGGGAGATCGTCATTCTCAATATGCTCGGCCAGCCCGTCCGGCGGCAGTCGCTCGAAGGCGCTGAAAACTATACCATTCAACTGAATTCTACGACAGGGTATTATGTTGTCAGTATCGTAACGGGGGAGCATGTGATCAATGCGAAGGTTTTGGTAATCTAAAACCCCGGCGCATGTAAAGGATATATTCTCCTCAGTCTTCCATGATTGAACAGCCACGCCACGGAAATCTCGTGCGCCCCGCCGGTGTGGTTCCGGATCTTCGACAGGGTGACATCATAACTGTATCCTATTTTCAGGCTGTTAAAATGAATCCCGGCCAGTACGATCACGGCGTCGGCATTTTCAAAATTATGCCGGAACCACGCCCCTAATACGATCGGCAGGCGCACGATGTAAAGCCCGGCATTCACCTGGTGGAAATCCCCCTGCTGCTGATAAAGTATGTTGGGGCTGATGTAGAAATCGGGTTCGAAATCCATCCCGCCTTCCCCTACCAGGTCGATATTCACCCCCAGGTGACCGGTAAACTTCAACGGCAGCCGGTCTTCGTGCTGACTGTAAAAGGCCAGATCAGGCTGTGTCAGGTGGTGCACGGCAATACCGCCATGTAAAATGCTCTTCCATCCAAATGCCAGGCCTGTGGAAAAATCCGGTACCATGACCGATGTATAGGAGGGATAATTTTCACCCGTAGGCCGGACCAGGCCCTGGATCGGATCAAACTGGTCGCCGAACTGTAGCCTGTCCCAGTTCAGCGACCGCTGGTAAAATGTCCCCTGCAAAGCCATATTGACAAAAAAGTTATAGGTTACCCGCACGGAATAAGAATAGATCAGCGACGCCTGTGTGGTTTTCAGAATCCCCTGCCCAGCATTGTCCACATTCAGCAGCACGCCGATACCGCCACGAATCTTATTGATATACTGATCATAGGAAGCATTATAAGTCACAAATCCTTTATCCAGGCCGGGCCATTGGTTGCGGTAGTTGAGCACCGCCCGGTTATAGTTTTCCGCACCCGCCAGGGCAGGGTTCAGGTAAAGCGGATTGGCGAAGAACTGGGAATACTCGGCATCCTGCGCCTGGCATGGATGGGGCAGCAACATACCGATGGCCAGTCCGGCGGCTATGCCAGCAGTGAACAGGGCTTTCCCGGGAATCCCCCTGCAGAAGTAAAGTAAATATTTCATAAACCGGTATTTTATTCTTTTCATGTCGGTATCATTTTAACAGAATCAATATTCCCGCAGCGGTATGCTGCACCTCCACACCAAGATGTTCCACAACCCTATAGGTTATCAGGTACACATAGGCGTCTCCGTGACAGAGGACGCCGTTTTTGGTGCCATCCCATCCGATGGATATATCATTTGATTCAAAGAGCATTTCTCCCCAGCGGTTATAAATATACATCTTGTAATAGGTGACCGGGCAGGCCGAAATGGCCTGGAAGACATCATTCAAGCCGTCGCCGTTGGGGGTGAATGCGTTGGGGATGAACATGCACTGCGGCGGAACGAGTTTCATGTAGACCGAATCGATACCATAACATCCCGCTCCCGAAATCATTTCCACCCAATACATGCCGGCGGTATCGATGACAATGTAATCGTTCGTCTCGCCGGTATTCCATAGATAGGAAGCATGGCCCTCTCCCGCCTCCAGGATGTACCCCGGATCCACCACGATGGTATCCTGGCCGTGGAACAGCGCCACCGGGTTCTCGAACACCTGCAGGGTGATGGACTTAAGGTCTGTGCAGCCCATCGCATCGGTGACCAGCAGGGTGTATACCCCGGCATAGTTCATGGTGATGCTGTCAAATTGCGGATCTTCAGTGGTAGTATAGCCGGTGGGATAGGTCCACAGGTAAGTCAGCGGCGGGTTGGTGCCATAGGCTATTCCAGTGATGGTGACAGGCTCCCCAACGCATACCGGCAGGGTTTCCGACAGATAAATGACTGGCGGCTCATAGATCATGACCTCGCCCGACAGGAATTCAGCGGAAATATGCGAGCCTTCCGGATCGGCGAAATAGCTCTCCGTATCGCCTGTGTACCAATCGAGTGTGCCCATACCGGCCTGCATGAGGGTAAACACCAGATCCACAACCGTCGTCAGTTGGTTGAACGACAGCGGCGTATCGCCATGCCACTGGAAGGTGATCTCACTGGTGACGTGGTCCACCCATCCGGTCAAACTATCGACCAGCGAAGGATGTTCATTGGTATAGCCTTCGCAGTAGAGATAATTATCATTATATTCCAGTTTGAGCTGGAAGGTGGATACGTTGGAGAAATTATCTACTTCGAGCGGGATGGTGATGGAATTGCCCACGCAGTGTTCGCCCGGTCCGCTGATGGCCTGCAGCATCGTAACAAGCCTGACCTCGATGGTTACCTCGTCGCTGTTTTGACATCCGTTGGCATCGGTGACGGTCAGGATAAAGGTGGTGGTCGACTCCAGGTCGATCGTGGTTGGATGCAACACTGCAGGATCGAGCAGCAGGCCTGCCGGTTCCCAGCTATAGGTCAGCGGTTCCGCCCCGGAAGCGGTGGCATCTCCTATCGTTGTGCTGGTATTGTATATGATCGACTGGTCGGCCCCGGCATACACTTCCGGCAGCGGGTGCACCGTCACCGTTAC
>JAWOHY010000199.1:0-4498 GCA_046484945.1 Bacteroidales bacterium | reverse complement strand
CACCAGTCCTGGGTTGCCTACGAATATCAAACCCTGCAAGACCTGCACGCAGCCGGAGCGGACGTACCGGCTCCCTACGCGATGGGGAACAATTCCATTCCATAGCGGGCAAACTTGGACAGGGTGAACAGATTGGCAGCGAACAGCTTAATGGTATCATGGAATTCTTGTCGATTTTTGTCGATAAATGCCATCATGGCAAGGAAGAGGAGTTCCTGTTCCCCGCATTGGAGGCTGCAGGCGTACCGCGTGACGTTGACTTGATAGGTGTCATGTTAAACGAGCACGAACAGGGCCGGAAACTTGTCGCAAAACTCAAAGACGCCGTGACACGATACACATCCGGGGACAAAACGGCTGCGGCCGGCTTTCAGCACACCACCAGTGAATATGTAACACTGCTGACACAGCATATCGAAAAGGAGAACAATGTCCTTTTTGCAATGGCGGATGCCAAACTGGACGCTGCCAAAGATGCCGAGCTCTTCGAGGCTTTCGAACAACTCGAAAACGAGCGCATCGGACCGGGCAAGCATGAGGAATTTCATGAACTTTTAAATCGATTGAAACATGAGTACCTGGGATAGTTCGTGGTATAGTGACATGCAATATAAATGGAGGTTGAGCACACGCATTGTATACGTCCAACAACGAATTGGATATTATAAACCAAAATTTAAGTGAAAGTGAGCAGCCATGTTGGAATTAAAAAACATTTCGTTCACCACCCCGGGATCGGATGACGGCGCTCAAAGTCCCGCCGACCGGACCATAATCCATGATCTGAGCTTCACATTTGAGGCCGGTGGATTTTACCCCATTGCCGGACCTAACGGGTCGGGCAAAACCATCTTGGCCAAGCTGATTATGGGGATCAATAAACTCACGTCCGGAGAAATACTTTTCAACGGGTCGGACATCAGCAGGCTTCCCATTCATGAACGATCCAACCTCGGCATTGTTTATGGCTTTCAGCATCCGGCCCGATTCAAGGGAACCACCTTCCGGGACCTGTTATCGATTGCCACCGGGTCTGATGACGAAGAAAAACTCGTTGAGATCATTTCCCGGGTGGGCGTCTGCTCTCTGGATTTTTTAGAAAAGTCCGTGGACAGCAAACTGTCCGGCGGAGAAATTAAAAATTGAACTGGCGACGGTCATTGCGAAGAATCCAAAAGTGGCCATCTATGATGAACCTGACACCGGAATCGATCTTTGGACCATCGGGCCCATGGTGGATCTGCTCAAGCGCGAACAAAAAGAAAACAAACACCACCACCATTGTGGTCAGTCACAACAAAGCATTTCTGGAGGCCGCTGATACGCTGTTGCTGATCAGAGACGGTAAAATCGGTTATTCCGGTGATCCTGGCCGGCGCCGTGCCGATACTCGAGGATTTAAGTGTCTGTACGTTCAATGAATTATGCCAAGGAGAAGATAATGCTCAATGCTATCGATAAACAGGTGTTAAAGGAAGTCGCGGACCTCGAGGGAATTCCCAAAGGTGCTTATAACATCCGGAAAAACGGCAAGCTTCTGGGTCGCGAGGTCTCTGCCAATATCAATTGAAATTTTATAAAGGAGAAGCGGATATGTATCATAAGACAATTTTAAACAGTGTGGTTTTATTACTGGTATGTTTTGCAGCCGTTTCATTGGCCGGAACGGACATGACAAAGCAGGATGAAAAAGAAGCATCCATTAGTCTGATTGTGGCTACTCCGGAGGAGGGGTTCCAACTGGCTATCGCGCTTGCGCGCAAAGGAGTAACCGAGACACAGCCTGACAAGGAAGTTTTAAAGAAGCTGCGACCTGCATATGCACATGATCCGGACAGTCTGATCGCTGCATCACAGGTGGTTGCCATTCATTTTCAGACCATTGCTGCAGCCAATAATTATTGGCGCGATGAGCACTGAAACCAGGGAAAGATAAAATGAAAGGAAGGTTACAGCATGGAGGCACGAGGCCCTCTTATGATAGAGCATCGTCTCATTGAACGGATGTTGTCGGTCATCGAGAATTTGTTGCCGGAAATCGAATCAAAACAAAAGATGAATCCGGCTATGGGCGGGAAATAAAAAACTCATGACGTCATGCAGGGAGATTGCCGGGGAAGCAGATTTGCACGTTTATGATGCTTCAATGGTCATTATCCGGGAATTGTGGAAAGCCCTCAAGCTACAGCCCCTTCAGCTTCGGGTCGTCAAATAAAATGGAATCGACGCCCGGAACCTATGCGCTTATTTTCCAGTGCCAGGTATCAGACAGAATTCAAATCGGCCGCTGGAAAGAAATTGATATTGAACCTGGATATTACGTTTACGTTGATAGCTCGTTTGGACAGGACGAATTAAAGCCCGTGTGTCAAGACATTGCAAGAACGGGTTTGATCAATAAACAAATCAAAAAAAGGAGAAGAAAAAATGAAAAAGAAATCTTTTTTTATAATGATCGGCGTACTCTTTGGGTTTTCTATCATAATGATATGCACCGGGAATGCCTATGCCCATTGCGATAGTTACGACGGCCCTGTCATTAAGGACGCCCAACTGGCCCTGGATCAAAAAGATGTAACTCCGGTATTAAAATGGGTAACACCTGAAGACGAGGCGGTTATCAAAGCATTATTTGCCCAGACAATAGCGGTCCGGGACAAAGGAAAGAACATCCGGAAAATCGCTGATGTTTATTTTTTTGAATCACTGGTTCGAATTCACCGAGCCAGTGAAGGAGAAGGATTTACGGGCCTCAAACCTTCAGGCAGCGTTAGCCCGGCCATAGCGGGTGCGGATAAAGCCCTTGAGGCCGGTCAGATCGATCAGTTCGCCGATAAACTTTCCGCAGCGGTTCGCCAGGCAATTAAAAGCCGCTTTCATGAAGCCTATGAAAGAAAACAATCAGCCGGAAAAACCGTTCAGCAGGGTCGTGAGTATGTCGAATCGTACGTGCAGTTTACGCATTTTGTGGAAGGTATTCATCAGCTGGTCTCCCGTGGTGCCTCCCATAAACATCAACAATCCGAATAGATGACATTTACTCGTACCTCAATTTGCGTCATTGATGCGAAAAAAATCCGACGGTCATCCTCAACGGGGGACAATCGGAATACAGGAGGGCAAACATGTCGATCCACCGGAAAGGAGGGATTTTTTATGATGGAAAAATCTGCATTCAAAAATCTTGAAGCGCTGATTGGGGAGGCGGAAGAACTATCCAAAAGATCAACAGCGTTGCGGAGGAAGCGCATCGCCTGGAACTTGAAAAATGAGATATTCTGATGGGTATGTGCATATTGATATAATTAAACAAAGAAAGAGACCCGCCATGCTTGAATTACAAAATGTTACATTCGAAGCGCCGGATTTTGATGCCAAAGGCAAAGCGCCCTCACAAAAGACCATTGTGAACGATGTGAGCTTCACTTTTGAATCCGATGGATTTTACGCCATTACCGGGCCGAACGGTTCCGGGAAAACGTCCCTTGTCAAGCTGATCATGGGAATTAATGAAGTGAGTTCCGGTAAAATCATTTTTAACGGAAAAGACATCACTACCCTTCGTATTCATGAACGATCCAACGCCGGCATTGTTTATGGATTTCAACATCCTGCACGGTTCAAGGGAACAACCTTCCGGGACCTGTTATCCATTTCCCTGGGATCTGATGATGAGGAAAAACTGGTGAAAATCATTTCCAGAGTCGGGGTCAATTCCATCTGTCCCAGGCAGGCCTGCATGATGTGGTGTATAATACCTTTATTATAGGGGAGGGATCTGATGTCACCATTGTTGCCGGATGCGGCATTCACTGTGGTGGAAAGGAATCCGAAGGACATTCCGGCATTCATGAATTTCAGATCAAGGCCGGCGCAAAAGTCAAATATGTGGAAAAGCATATTGCCATTGGTGAAGGCACCGGCCAGCGTATTTTAAATCCCACCACAAAAGTGTTTATGGCGGAAAACGCCCAGGTGGAAATAGAACTGACCCAGACCATTCCCGCTCTCAGGGCTCTGCATCCGGATGCAGAGCTTACCCATGAGGCATCCATCGGCAAAATCGCCAATGTATCAGCTGATGAAGCTCATGAGCCTGGGGCTCAACTATGACCAAGCTGTCAACCGCATCATACAGGGCTTTTTACGCTGAACCGGCAAACCGGCCATTCCCGGCTTGTTTATTTCATTTTCTGCGCTGCCTTTATCGGCTGGAACGGTCCGTACTGATGCTGTTCCTGTGAAAAATCATCAGCATAGGGTGGATACGGGCAGTCCACGGTTTTTTTCTCCATTCGGATTGTCCTTGTCCAATCCGCTCATCTGCGGTCGCTCCTTGGAACTGAGATAGGCGGCAACATCGTAGGTGCCTTCAATGGTGAGTTCGGCGGCTTTAACCTATAGATTCCGGCCAGCCCCCATTGGCGTCAAGTTAAGATTCGGATCAAGTATTAAAAACCGTCATTCTGAGGAGGCCGACATCACCATTTGTTACTTG
>JAWOHY010000140.1:0-12640 GCA_046484945.1 Bacteroidales bacterium | reverse complement strand
TAGACTGTCCAGTTTGAGCCATCAAACTCAGCTAGTCCGCCTTTATCCGTCCCCATCCACATTACCCCGTTTGATTCTATTGCAATACACCTGACCACATCATCAGGTAGACCTGAATTATTTGTGTTGTATATCGTCCAATTTTCCCCGTCAAATTTAACTAAGCCCTTAATAGTTCCTATCCATTTTATGTCATCCGAATCAATGACCAATGAATAGATGTAATTATGGGGTAAACCTGAATTTGCCGCATCATATATAGTCCAGTTAGTTTCATTATTAAGTTCTGCTAATCCACCCGAAGTTCCAAACCATTTATTACCAGAAGCATCAATGGCTATTGCATTCACATCATTATGTGGTATGTCAGAATTAATTGTATCGTAAATGAACCAGTTAATTCCATCAAATTTTGCTAGAGAACCAAGGTACCAAGTGCCGATCCATGCTGTTCCATTGGGCTCAACCGCAAAAGAAATTATTTCGTTATCAGTCAATCCCGAATTGGATGTGTTGATAGGTATTACGTTAGTTCCGTCAAAACTGACTAGTCCACCACCGTATGGTGATCCGATCCATTTCTTTCCATCGTTGTTAAAAGTTATACAAGAGATATAATTACTGGGTAGATTCGTATTGGATGTGTCATATACTGCCCAGTTGGTTCCATCAAATGTTGCCACACCCCCACCACGAATTCCAATCCATTTTGTGCCAGTTGCATCTATGTCTATTGAATATATTTGACCATACGGCAATTCCGAATTTTGGGAATTATAAACGGCCCAATTTAGACCATCAAAAGCCGCTAATCCACCACCCAAACCACCTATCCATATTACTCCATCCACATCACAGGCTAAAGCAAAGATTGAATTCGTTGGTATTTCCGAGTTCCCCCAATTATATACAATCCAGTTTGTGTCATTGTATTTTACCAATCCACCAGCCCAAGTTCCAATCCATTTTGTCCCATCAGCATCTATAGCTACTTCAGTTATGTTATTTACTGGTAATCCTGAATTTGAAGTAGTGTATACAGTCCAGTTTAATCCATCGTATTTTACCAGACCACCACCTTCAACACCAGTATAACTAGCAGCAATCCACTTTGTTCCATTATTGTCTATTGCTATTGATCTGATGTAATTGCTGGGCAAAACAGTATTAGACATATCATAAACCGTCCAATTGGTCCCATCAAATGATGCCATACCACCTGACCAAGTCCCGATCCATTTTGTCCCATTTGCATCAATTGTTATTTCCTGAACCCAATTATGGGGTAGCCCTGAATTTGCATTGTTATAGAAAGTTGTATTATTGTTCATCAGGTCATACTCTACCAAACCACCTAATGTTCCAATCCATAAAATATTGTTTTCGACCTCTAATTCCCATACCTCATCCCCATTCGTGTATTGAATCCATTGTGGATTTTGAGCATATATTATAATCACGTGGCTAATTATTGCTATAAAAAACAAAAACAACTTCTTCATAATACTATTTATAGCAGAGTTTTTATATTAACTAGAAAAAGAAATATATAACACTCGTACACCGTAAATTTAATGAAAATATATTTATCTATAATATTTTAAATAATAGTTGCAAGGTGATATTTGGCAAATAGTTCCAATCCCGACCGCAAAAAGCCAGCCAATAAATTGGCGGGCTATTGTCAAATGTCCTTTCAGGACAAACGTTAATCTCAATTAATGTCCACTTAATGTCGCGAGCGCAGCGAGTGAATGACACGAACGAAGTGAGCGAATGTCCAAATTAATTCTGAAACCCTGGAACTTTGGAACTTTGGAACTTTGGAACTATTGAACCCCCTGAACCCATACCGCCTCACAATCACCTGCGCCAGGTTCCTTCCTGAGGCGAAGACGGCAGGGATGCCGCCGCCCGGTTCGACCCAATGGCCGGCCATGAAGAAATCATCCAGGCCGGGAAGTTGTTTTGGCAGGCTGTTGAAACCGGTCTCCCGCGTGACCATCCACCCCTCGAAACTGCCTTTCCAGTTGGAGGTGTAGCGGATGACGGTGGCAGGGGTGCATACATCCACCATTTCAATCCTGTCTTTGATCCCGCCCAGCTCCCGGTCCAACTGGTCGATGATATAATCCGTCACCCGTTGCTTCTCCTCCTTGTACCCGGGCAGGTCGGTTTCACGAAGATCCTGCCAGTACTTGTAATTGTATGTCTGCACCATGCAGGAAACCATTGTTTTGCCGGCAGGGGCCAGCGTGGGGTCATAATTGATGACACGATAATACAGGTTATCGATCTGCTTTTCAGGATCTACCTGGAAAGGCCTGTCCAAAGGAAAGGCAACGGTGGAAGGGAGTCCCCTCAGGTCTTTGCCGACGCCCAGTGATACCTGCAGAAATGAGGGAAAAACAGAAAATTTATTGAAATAACGGTGAACCCGTTTGTCAGTAAACCTCCCGCCGAGCATCCTGAATATCGTGGAATAGCCGTCCGCTGCCGAAATGGTGATGTCTGCAGCATGTTCCTGCCCGTTTTCCAGGCGGATCCCACTGGCCCTGGAGTGTTTGCCGCTGTTTTCAGTAAGGATCTCCTCCACCCTGGCATTATAATGGATCTTTCCGCCAAGGCTGGTATAGCTCTCCTCAAAAAGCCTTGAAAATTCGAGGGAGCCGCCAATGGGATAACCGGTCACCCTCCTGTCGAGCCACGAGAAAGTCATCATGATGAACAGCATCGGCATTTCGGGGGCAAAGGAATAGTTGAAAAATTTTTGCAGGAGCGGGTTTTTGCACCGGGCGGCAAAATCGGCGATGCGCATCCGGCTGTACCGCACCAGCAACGGAAAATAGGGGAAGTAGGTGATGCCGTCACGGAGCTTGTCCAGGTTGGTGGCCAGCTCGGGTGCCTTGTCAAATTGCATGGGGAATTTCTCCAGCTTCCGCACCCCCCTTACAAATTCATCGATGCGTTTTCTGTCCCCGGGCGCCTTTTCTAGAAGCTCCGCCCGTAACCGGTCGAGATTGGTATAAGCGACGATCTCCTTTCCCGATTCATCCCTGACCCGGAAAAATTCTTCGTAATAATGGAAACTGATCCGGTCGATGGGGATCACCTCTTTCCAGAGATCGTATAGCGGCTCTTCCGGACTTGATCCCACCAGCCAGTGAATGCAGCCGTCGACGGTGTATTCCCCCCTTTTCCAGGAGGTACACAAGCCCCCGGGAGTTGCCTGTGATTCGAAGATTTCGGTATCAAACCCGTTCTTTTGCAGGTAGCAGCCGGTTGTAAGGCCGGCGATCCCCCCGCCGATGATGATGGTTTTTTTTGGCATGATTCAAGGCAGTAACCATTTATTGGATCACTACACGTACATATTCGGCCGAATGTTTTCCCAACACCCGGAGCACATAGGCACCGGGAATGATCTCCGGCAGATTGATATCGAGGCGGCCGGTATCAGCATCCTTCTGGTAAACCACCCGTCCCTGGAGATCGAACAACACCACTGAGGAGGTCTCTGCCAGGTCAACGCTGAAAGTGCCCCGGTTAGGGTTTGGACGCACGAGGAGGCCTGGCTTCATGGATTCAGGGATCGAAGTCACCAGTAGGAAATGAGCTTCTATCAGTGTATCCGAGGTGATCTCAAAAATATAAGGATTGTCTGTACTCAAAGTATCTGCTCCCGACTGCCAGTGAGAAAAAAGATACTCGCTGCCTGATGGCGAGGCCGTCACCGTCACTTCGCTGCCGTGAACCAGATCGCCCTCGTAAAAGGCAGTCCCGGCGTTTTCAGGCACCACGGTGATATCCAGCTGATAGGTGTTCAGGGGGGTGCCATTGATGGTGACCCCATCGATACTGACGCCGTAACCGTAATTGGCCACCGCTTCGAAAGCGATGTAATAATCTCCGGAAAGTTCCGGAAGGGTGATGGTTACCTCCGTCCAGTCGGTCACATTGGCATTGAAAGTCTGTAGCAGGGTCCATTCGGCGTCGGCTGCATTTTTATACCTGACATGCAGCACGTCCTGGAATGTAAAAAAGATAAATGTGCGCCGCGGGTTGGCGTAGTAGAAATTCAGTTCTGCAGTTCCATACTGGCTCAGATCAAGTTGTGGCGTGACCAGCCGGGTAACCTGGCCGGTATTGAAGGCATCGATTGTGCGAAAAAAGGTATTATTGCTTCCCTCAAAGGCAGCCGGCGGGTTGCTGCCGCCATTCCCGGCCCCGATATTCCAGCCCATTCCCGCGTTCACGAATTCCTGTGTCCAGCAGAACGGCAATGTATTGTAATCTTCAAAGCCCTCCGCAAAGGGAAGTTCATACCAGTCACAGGCGGTCATGGCCGTGGCCGACCGTCCTGTGGAATAAGCCAGTGTATCATCGGAAGACCAGGCCCGGTAATAATACATGGTGGCCGATTCGAGGTCCTGGTGCAGGAATGTTGTACTGTCGCCGATGTAAAGCACTATGCCACCTCCAGGGATGGAGTCCCCTGCCACATAACTCACCCCAGTCACCGGGATGCCAAACAGGCTGCTGTCAGAAAAAGCGACCAGTACCTGGTTGCTGTCGGCATTGGCATTCCAGTTCAGTTCCACTTCAGTCTGGCTCAGGCCGGTTGCGGAAAAGCTGGAAGGGTTTCTGACGCCGCTGATATAAGCCTGTGCTTCCAGGAGTGCATTATACGCATTCAGGCGGCCGGTCCCAAGTTGTCCGATATAAGTAGGATTTGCGGCGTAATGGTCGTCGGTACTGTTGCGGAGGATATCGGCCAGATCATCCGGGGTCAGCTCCCCGTAGGCCAGCGAAACCACCAGGGCTGCCACGCCGCTCACGTGCGGGCAGGCCATCGACGTTCCCTGGTAAAAACCGTAATTACCGCCTGAGAGGGTGCTGAGCACCCCGCGGGAATTAACAACGTTGGTTTCACCGCCCGGCGCCGAAATATCGATCCAGGTGCCGTAATTGGAATACCACGACTTCGCATCCTGGTTATTGGTGGCCGCTACCGCGAAGGCACCGGAATAGTAACCGGGATAATAATCTGCATTTCCATTGTCGTTACCGGCTGCAAAGATCGTGATCCCCCCGCCGATCAGAGCATCTCCCCCACCGTTCAGGTTGAAGTAATCGATGGCATCGAGAACACTCTGCTCATAGACCCCCGGTGAAGTGTATCCCCAGCTGTTCTGCGAAATAGCGACGCCCTGGTCGGCCGCCCAGATGGGCGCCTGGTGAAAGCCGCCGCTGGAACTTCCGGAAAAGACCTGTGCCGACATCAGCCTGATGCCGTCATCATTGCCGCTGCCGCCGGCAATTCCCGAAACGCCTGTTGCATTGTTGTTCACGGCGGCAACGGTCCCTGCTACATGGGTGCCATGATTTCCGGGATTGACATTGGGGCTGCCGCTGACAAAATTATACCCTATGCTATCCCACATGTTGCCCGCCAGGTCGGGATGGGTATATTGTATCCCCTCATCGATAATGGCCACGATCACATCCGCGTTTCCTTTCTCGATATCCCATGCCTCGATCAGATCAATGTCGGCATCTTCGGTGCCACCCTGTTGCCCGGTATTGTGGTAATGCCACTGCTGGTCGAACTGCGGATCATCCGGCGTCCAGTAAGAGAGGGGTTGTGCCGGGTCATCCGTCGTTGCGCCGGGATAAGAAGGCGCATTGCCAATCAGGCGCTTTTTGAACTCGGGCTCGGCTATCTCTATCTCATCCAGGGCCTGGTAGGCAACGATCATGGCCCGGATATCAACCTGTTCATCGAATGACAATGTATACCAGCGATGAAATCCCCAGGCCTGGTGACGGGCTGTATAATCCGGTGAAAGTGCCGCAGAGGAAAATGTTTCAGCATAATGGCTAACCTGGAACTGTTCATTGAGCGCATCTACCGGCGGCAAGTCAAATTGCACGATGCCCTGTTCATTCATTTTAGCGTGGATTACACCGGCACGGGTAACAGCATCTTCTGTAAACTTGATCCGGATCACCCCTTTTTCCCAGGAATCAGGGCTGATTTTACCAAGATCTATGGGCGGACGCTCTCCACGGCGAATTTCGTATTCCGGTTGAGAAAATGATACATTATTATTCAGCAGGATAAAACCGGCAATAAGAAGGGAGGATAACAGCAGTTTTCGCATGGTAAATCGATTTTAAGGGCAAAAATGATGAAATATTTTTTAAGTCAAGGATAAAAAAGACATTCAAGGTGCGAAATTGTTCATTAATCCGGGCAAATCATTCCAGTCTGGATAAAATCGCCAGTAGCTGGAAACCACCAATTTTTTTTCTAGTGGTTTTCTGCTATGCTTTCCGGTATCCGGCCTCCTAATTTTGGTAATTCAAGTTTTAATCCTGGTATCAAAATGAAATTTATAAACCTCATAACAAAATCAAAAACATTTCAAAAATCTGGCCTGGCTTTTGCTCTGCAAGGGCTGTCCCTCGCTTCTTTCCCGGTCATTAGTCTTCATACCAGGATCCAATGGCTATTCAACCGGGAAATTTATGATAAGAACAGCGGCTCTTATCCGGGGTGGCGGTTGCTTCCCACCTTGTGCAGGAAATAGGCGTTCGATATTAACCTATTTCGGTGAACATCAATTAATCCGGAAAAAGCTAAAGTGCCAGGAAGAGGCTGCATCCAACAAGGAGCAGCCTCTTTTTTTATTTCAGGGAGGGGTAATCAGTCCCTGCCTATTATGATTATCTTTGATAAAATTTTTCCAGACAAGCGTGATCCGCATAAAAAAACTCGCCGTAAAAATGAGCCTGTATATACTCACAGGCGTTTTTTGCGTATTCATCTTTATCATATTTTATAACTACCAGGTATCAAAGAGGGCTATTCTGAACGAGACCAAAATGAACGCGAATAACCTCACCCGCAGCACTTTATACCAGATTGAAAACATGCTTGCTCCGGCTCAGAAAATCCCTGTAATCCTTTCTCATTTTATTGAGACCAGCGAATTTACCAGAGATGGCCTGGAAGAATTGCTACAGATGATCGTTTTGAATAACCGGGAGATTTTCGGAAGTTGTATCGCTTTTGAACCTTATGCGTTTAATGAGCACATTTCAGGCTATGCACCATATGCATACCGTGACGCCGATTCCGTCATCCTGATAAACCTGGCGGATGATCAATACCAGTATTTTAACTGGGATTGGTATACTTTGCCGCAAAAAGCAGGGCCTGGCTGGAGTGAGCCTTATTTTGATGAAGGCGGAGGAAACGTTATCATGTCGACTTACAGCGTACCATTTTACTGGAAGGGCGGCGATGATCGGTTCAGGGGCGTTGTTACGGTGGATATTTCGCTGGAGGAGCTCAGGGAACTCATCGGAAAACTGGAAATTTATGAATCAGGATTCGCTTTCCTGCTCTCCGGCAGCGGTGTATTTATTTCTCATCCCGACAGTTCCATCGTTCTCAGGGAAAACATATTCAGCTTGTCTGCCAAGAATAATCTCTCTGACATGGGAACCTTCGGTATGGAGATGATCACCGGTCAGGAAGGCTTCTGGAAATTCCATTCCTTACAGCTGCAAAAAGAATGCTTCATCTATTTCACATCCATGCCGGGCACCCAGTGGTCAATGGCGATGGTTATACCGGTGGATGAGATCCTGGATGACTTGCACAGCCTGATCAGGAGGATCCTTTTTATCGGTATTGCGGGTTTCCTGGCCATTTTCATCATCATCTTCATCATTTCCAGAAACATCACAAGACCCCTTGAGAAGCTGGCGGCCGCCACACAGGAGATAGGGGCCGGCAACTTCGATATCAGCCTTCCGCAAATCTTTTCCAGAGATGAGATCGGGCAGCTCTCCGGGAACTTTGCCCTGATGCAGAAAGCACTGAAAGAATACATCTCAAACCTCAGGGAGGCCACAGCCGCACGTGAAAAGATCGAAAGTGAGCTGAAAATAGCCCGTGATATCCAGCAAAGCATCATTCCCAAAACCTTCCCTCCTTTTCCGCAACGAAGCGATGTCGATATTCATGCAGTTCTGATCCCTGCCCGGGAGGTCGGTGGAGATCTCTATGATTACTTTTTTATTGAAGATGACGTTCTTGCTTTTGCCATTGGGGACGTATCCGGCAAAGGGGTTCCCTCTTCGCTGTTCATGGCCATCACAAGAACACTCTTCCGCTCCAGGACGCAGAAAAAGATGAAAGCCAGTGAGATTGTCCAGGAAATCAACGGTAATTTATGCATAGACAATGAAAATGCCATGTTTGTCACTTTCTTCCTGGGCCTCATCGACCTGAAAAGCGGGAAACTGGATTTTTGCAATGCAGGGCATAACTATCCATATCTGAAGAGAAAAAACGGCCATGATGAATTTCTGAATATCACCCATGGCACCCCCCTGGGTCTTTTTGAGAACATGAACTACGAAAGCGGCTCGGCCACACTCGCACCGGGCGATAACATTGTACTTTATACCGATGGGGTAACTGAGGCAATGGACGGGAACGAGAATCTTTACGGGGAAGAAAGACTCAGAAAGCTGCTGGCAGAAAAATGCGATCAGGAGAAAACACATGTTCGTGACATGACCCGGTGCATCATGGATGATCTGGGAGAATTTACCGGGACTGCCGGACAATCCGATGATATCACTATTTTAGTGTTGTCATATAATGGATGAAATGTCCATGATTTTATTTACAGAAGATGAAATTTGAAATAACCATTGGCAACGACATCGGGGAATTGGAGCGGGTGAACGCTTTGCTGGAAGAGGCGGCGGTTAATTGGGCTATCGGCAGGGAGTGGCTTTTTAAACTAAGCCTTGCCGTTGAGGAAACCGTTTCAAACATTATCCTTTATGGCTTCGATAAGATGTATGACAAGCCTTTCATCCATATTGAAATCATTCATGAAGGAAATCAGGTCAGGATCGTCATAACCGATAATGGAAAAGCATTCAACCCCCTGAGCATACCTCCTCCCGATGATCTTGACAAGCCTGCCAAAGAAAGAAATATTGGCGGCCTTGGCGTTTATTTTATCCGGAACATGATGGATGAAGTGGCGTATCTCCGGGATGGCGACCGGAACATCCTTACGTTGTATAAATCTATTACAAAATAAATCCAAATATGGAACTACTAATCGATAAACAGCAGCAAGCCACCATAATCTGCATTAACGGTCGCCTTGACACATCAAACTACATTCAATTGGAAAATGAACTTATGAACCTGATCACACCCCGTTCAGCCATCCTGATCGACTGTACCGGGCTGGACTATGTCAGCAGTTCAGGACTCAGGGTTTTGCTGCTTGGCCTTAAAAAAGCTGAAAAGGAAGGTGCTGCACTGGCACTATCCGGCCTGCAGCCTGTTATCCTGGAAATTTTCAAGATATCGGCATTTGATAAAATATTCAGGATTTACGCAGATAAAAAAGAGGCGCTGGCCTTTCTTCATAATCAATAAATGATAACCTCCATGGTTCACCTTATACAGTTCAGAGATCCGAATTCTTCGGAGATGGTAAAAGCGCTGCAGGATATCCCGAAGTGTCCCGGAACCTGTATTTTCATAGACATCGTCAGTTCAACCCAGGCCAAACATGCCAGCGGGATCGATGAATGGGGTAAAAGACTGAACAATACTTTCAATTTCATTTCACTTCTCAACGACTTCCCGGATAATATCGTAAAAGGGATCGGCGATGAAATGATGCTCTTTGTGCCTGACAAGGTTCTGGCAACAAAGAATACCATCAACGACTATTATGGTCTTCTCGAGGAAATTTATTCGACCATCCTGAATCTGCAATCATTCCCCATCCAGGATTTGTTTTACCAGTGCAAAGTATCGCTCCATTACTGCACAGAAGTCTATAATGTGACCTTTCTGAAAGGGTTCAACGATTATTACGGAAAGGACATTGACTTTACAGCAAGGTTAATGGGGAAATCACAAGCCAATCGATTGGTGTTCAGTGAATCTTTTCATAAGAAAGCGTTGGATGACATCAAGAAAAAAGGAATACCAAAAGCACAAACTTGCCTTAGCCAGGTTTCTGTTAAACTGGTCGAAGAATTCAAAGGTGTTCCGCGTCCTGTTGCTTATCGTTATATTGATGCAAAGTAATAAAACAGCCTGTTATTCTATACAGGAATTTATTCTAATTTAGGCGTCAGGATCATTGCTGACTATGCTAAAGATAATACTGACGCTTACTGCTCTCACAATCAATTGCTTTATATACGCCCAGGCCGACCGGCTTATGGCATCCCCGGCACCCTCGCCAGGTTACACCCAACTGATCGATGAAGCTGAAACCTTGATGGAAAGCCACCCGAATGAGTCTATTATTCTTGTTATCAATGCCTTAAAAAAAATTGACGAACGGAAAGATCCCTTAACGGCTTCCAGGGCTTATGTCATCATAGGCGACGCCTGTTATTATAATAATGACATCGACAGTGCGATTGTTTATTACCATGAGGCTGCCCGGGTGAACATCAGGTACGGGAACATTAAAACCTATGCCCATATCAATATCCTGGGGAATCTTGGCTATCTGTACGGAAAAAAGGACCAGCACCTGATCGCACTTGATTATTCTGAACAGGCACTGGCCCTTGCCAGGGAGATCGGTGACAAATCCGAGATTGCTGCCAACCTGGCCAATATTGGGCAGATCAAGACATTGCTGGGGGATTATGAGGAGGCGCTGATTTACATGGAAGAAGCGCTGGCAATTGACCGGCAAACAGGCAATGAACCGGACATCGCCACCGATCTGAATACGATAGGCCGGCTTTACGAGTCATGGGGACTTTATGACAAAGCGATCAGTTATCTTGAACAGGCCCTGGAGATCGACACCCGCCTCGAAAACCGGGAAAAGATGGCGATCCGTTACAACAGCCTGGGATTGGCATATAAGGGATGGGGGAAATTAGACAGGGCGTTGGAGTATTTCAACAAAGCCCTTGAAATTGACTCGCAGACGGGAAACCTGCAGAAAGTAGCCCTTCGGATGGCAAATATCGGCGCCGTTTATATCGAAATGAACCAGGCCGATACGGCTATCAGGTATCTCAAAGAAGGACTCGGATTTTTCCTTGAGAACGATATGCCGTCGTACAGTGCGCAAGCGCTGAATGAAATGGGCCGCAGCTACATGTTGCAAAAGGATTATGAAAAAGCCGAACTGTCCTTCCTGGAAAGCATGAATATCAGCCAGAATTACGGCCTGAACCGTTTCCGTTTGCAAAGTCTCGATTTCCTGGCTAAAGCATACAAAGAATCGGGCCAGTACAGCCAGTCGCTGACTACGCTTTACGATTATGTGATGCTGAAAGACTCGATATTCGGTGCCGAAACACAGAAGCGGATGGCCGAGTTCCATGCGAAGTATGAGCTGGATAAACGACAGCGTGAAAATGAATTGCTACGAAAAGACCAGGAAATCTCCCGGACCCGGCAAACGATCATGGCGCTTATTTTTTCACTGTCGGCTCTGGCCCTGGTCATACTGATCCTTTCACTGCTGGCCAGGATGAGAGGTGTGAAGAACCGGAAGCTGATAGCCGAAAGAGAAAATCAACAGCTGAAAACGGAACTGGAGCAGCGAAGCAAGGAACTGACTTACAATGCCATGTGCATCATTAAAAATAACGAAACCGTTGCCAAAATTGCAGAAACCATCGAAGAGGCCATCTCATCCGGTGAAGATAAGAGCAGTCTCAACCAGATGGTGAAGCGATTACAGAACATGGAGCGCGAAAAGAACTGGAACGAGTTCGAGCTGCGCTTCACCCAGGTTCACGAAGATTTCTATAAAAAACTAAATACCCGCTTTCCGGATCTCTCTCCCAACGAAAAAAAGTTATGTGCTTTCCTGCGGCTGAACATGTCGACCAAGGACATTGCCGCCATCACCCACCAGAGTGTCAACAGCATCAACGTGGCCCGCACCCGCATGCGGAAGAAGCTCGGGATCGACGGGACGGATCAGAACCTGATGGGGTTTCTGAATGCACTGTGAAATCAGAAATTCCAAATTCCATAAGTTTTTTTCCCTTGATACAAATAAAGCCCCATGTAGCTACCATTTGGGTATAAATCATCACCATTAACCTCACACCCAATGTCCACAATATGATCAGGATTTGAGGAAGTGATCAGGATTTGATCTCTAGTAATAAATCTATTTTCTTTTTCGGGATCGTTATCATTAAGTATTTCAACTAGTGTAAAAACTTTGTCCTGATCCACTTGTAGTACTGTAAAAGACCAAGTCATAATTGGAATATCAGATGGTTCAACATACCCAATAATAATTCCACCCCATTCTTTTCCATCTATAGCTCTATAAACTTGTTCTCTATCTAATCCAAGTATATTGTTAAAACTGGTGCTATCTATATGAATTGCATTTTGGCACTGCCCCTTTATTGGTATTAGAATTATAAAAAACAGAAATAAGGCTTTTATCATCAAAATGGGTTTATGAACCTAACGGTCCACGGGATTAGCGGCTTGGAGATTATGAAATTAATTTAACAGACCTAACTTTAATCGAAAATGGACAGAACAAAAGCCAAGTTTGTACCAAGTCGGCTTGATGCCGTTGTT
>JAWOHY010000123.1:0-8452 GCA_046484945.1 Bacteroidales bacterium | reverse complement strand
CGCGATGAACGGAAAATTCCCGCGATGAAGGTCACGTAGTTATCCATCACTTCTCCGCTGGTCAGTTCGCCCATTTCATACAGTTTAGTAACAAGGTAAAGGCCCATGATATCGGCTTTGCTTTCCTCTATGGGGGAGTACATCTCTTTGAGGGCTGTCCGGGCAGTGCCTTTCCCGTTGATCGTGTTTTTTACTCCCATGGCATGGGCTACTTCGTGGAACATTGTATTTTCAAAGAATGCGTTAAAGGTCACATGTTTGTGCTGGGCCGGATCGATGATCAATTCCGAAATGGGCACCAGGATCTTGTCAAACTTGGCCTGCATGCTGTTTTTCAGCTGCAGTTTTCGGGAGCCCTTCTGTACATGCACTTCCTCATCATTGGGAAGGTTGATGGCGATAGTTTTGCTGCCGGCATTGCAATCGCCCGCATAATAGACCGCTTCATAGGCATTCAGGTCGGCATCGGTGCCGGGGATCTCGGTTTTGTATTCATCCTTCACCGGAAGCTGGCGCTGCAAGTCGGGCAGCATGGCTGCGAATTTTTCCAGGCGGGCGCTCCATTCCGGGTCCTTGATCAAAATGAACGATTCAAAAGCGGCTTTGTAACCAAACAGGCCGTCTTCATAATTCTCAATCGGGCCAACAATGAAGTCGATGTTGGAGGTTTTCATATCCATCCAGGCGAAGTCGCTTGGCTGGTAATCGCTGGTAAGAAGGGCTTCGGCCCGCATTTCCAGGTAAGTCTTCAAGCCTGCATCATCAGCCAGCGCGGCAGCATTTTTGATCAGGTCTGAAGCCTTTTTAAGCTGTGTTTCATAAGCCTGGTGATACCAGACGGCACGCAGGCTGCCGTCGTCGTTGCGGCGGATAAGCGTGTAAAGGCTGGTCTTATCAGGGTTATCGAACGCCTCAAACTCCTCTTTGGTCATGTCAGCCGGGTAAAAGTTGGCGCCTTTGGGTTTAGGCCCCACGCTGGCAATAAAGGGTTTGTTCCCGTCGAGACGGTCCCATGGACCATAATTGATCATGGCAAAATCTTTTGCGGCTTGATCCTGCAGGCGGTTCAGGAAAGGTTCTTTCGGGCCCATGGCCTGCATCCAGAACAATTCGTCCATAATATCGGCCACATCGAAAAGGATCGACAGCATTTGTGTTTCCCTTTCGGAAAGATGGCTGATGTCGGCGGTCAATGTAAAAGGGGCATAAATGCCCAGGCGTTGTGCAACATGTTCCGCATCAACAGGTTCCAGGATGTCTTCACCGGTGACCGTTCCGGGATAATTTTTTTCCATTTGTGATTCTGAAGTTGAAGGTTGCTGACAGGAAATGGCAAAAGCCATGACGGCAACCACGATGGAGAACAGGAGTTTTTTTGTCATAATATTGATTTTTAATGTGTCCAGGTTGCGAAATTACGCATATTATGTGATATTCGCCCGTCATTCAGGCAATTTCTATTTCAGCTGCGCTCCCGGCTTTTTGATTTTATCTTCCAAAACCAGTCCCTCTTTCACCTCAATATTTATTCCGTCAGATAACCCTGTTTTGATATATTTTTTCTCGAATTGCTGCGGAGCGGTCTCTACTTCCACGTATGCCGAATCGCTATCAAACTGAATCACCGCTTCGGGAATAGCCATGACAGTATCGGTCCGGTCCAGGACGACTTTTGCATTCGCACTGTAACCGGCGCGGATAAACTGATTCTCTTTCAAAGCCACATTGGCTTTGATCTCAAACTGGATGGCTCCGCTCTCCTCCACCCCTTTAGGGGAAATGTGTTCAAGTATGGCATCGAAAGAAGCTTCTTCAATAGCGCCAACGGTCAGGATCAGCGGCATCCCTTCCCTGATCTTTCCCACTTCCGTTTCATCGATCCTTCCCTGGAAGATCATATCCCCCATATTGGCAACGGATGCGATCGTGGTACCATCGTTGAAAGGGTTGCTTTCTATGACCGAGTAACCGATCTCCACGGGGACTTCCAGTACCATGCCGTCGGCAGTGGAACGGACCAGGGTGTTGGTAGTCTGCGCCGTGCCCCTGGTCTGGCCCTCTTTGATGAGTTCCAGGTTGTTTTCGGCCGCCTCCACCTCTTCCATGGCGTTTTTATAAGCAAGTTCATACACTTCAAAGCCCGCCGGGGCTATGACACCCTGGTTCAGTAATTCGCGCTGCCGTTCAAATTGCTTCTGCGCATCTTCCAGGCCAATCCGGGCCCTGTTGAGGCGCGATTGTGCATTGTTGAGGCTGACCATATCGGGAATGATCTTGATCCGCGCGATCAGGTCGCCCTTGCGGATCATGTTACCGGGTTCGACATACAGCTCTTCAATGATGCCCGACACCTGCGGCTTGATCATGATCTCCTTCCGGGGAATCACCGACCCGGTGGCCATGGTGCTTTTGACGATCTCCATTTTCACCGGGGTCGTAGTTTCAAATGAAACGGGCTTTGCCTGCGATTTCTGGTAAAGGAAATAGATGGTATATACGAATACCGACAGGATAATCACAGTTGCAAGGATTTTCAGGATTTTTTTCATGTTATTCATCTCTAAGTGCGTCAATCGGTTTGATACTGACGGCCCTTTTTGCCGGGATCAATCCGGCCAATATGCCGGAAATCACCAGGATACCGAGGGCCGACATGGCCATGTTAAAATTAATTTCGGGATTACGGAACATATCCGATTCCACCCCGCTGGTCACCAGGAAATAATTCACCAGTTCGAGCAACCCGACACCGATCACCAGCCCGACATAGCCTGCCAGGGTGGTCAGAAACATCGCTTCGACAATGATCTGGCTGATGATAGCGGCTGGCGACGCGCCGATAGCGCGTTGAATGCCAATCTCCTTGGTCCGCTCCCTGACAACAATCAGCATGATATTGCTCACGCCCACCACCCCGGCAAAAAGGGTCCCCATGCCAACGATCCAGACCAGGATGGTGATTCCTGTGAACAGGTTTTTGAATTTATTAAACTCGTTTTCCATATTCCACGAGCCGATGGCACGGTTGTCATCAGGGTGAATATGGTGCCTGATTTTCATAAATTCTTTTGTTTTTACTTCTACCTCGGATGCGGGAATACCATTCTTTGCCGTGATAGAATACCATCCGACAATATCTCCGTAATTGTAGGTCTGCTGAAGTGTTGTAAACGGCATATAAATGGAATTTTCATCCCGTTCTGCGTTGTTGCCACGTTGTTTCGACTTAACAACCCCGACTACTTTGAAATAGACCCCCTGGATCTGCAAATATTCACCAATGGGATCTTCCCCTTTTTTAAACATCTCCTGTAAAATCCTGTCGCCGATGACGATGACCTTCCTCCGTTCATCCACATCTGTTTTATTAATAACGCGTCCATTGGTAATGATCATCGGCATGATCTCAAAGAACTGCGGGGTATCGCCGTAGATATCAAAAGCCCCGGTTCTATCGCCCCTGACCACATTGCTGCCGCCACCCCTGAACCCGCGGGCCTGCAGACGGGGAGCGATCTTATCCACTTCCGGGATATTTTGCTTGATGGCTTCCGTATCGGCGTTCCTGAAATTGAAAAACCGGCCCCGCTGGAAGCCTTTATACGGCATGGTGGTTCGCTGCGTCCACATAAAGAAACTGTTGGTGGCCATATTTCCAAATCCTTCGAGCGCGCTGTTGCGAAGCCCGTTGCCGGAGCCCATCATGATCACGAGCAGGAAAATTCCCCAGAACACACCGAAAGCGGTGAAGAAGGTCCGAAGCTTGTTCTTCTTCAGGACCGTAACGATCTCCTGCCATTTATCGTAATCGATGATGCTCATTTCAGCTTTTCTTCTGATTATTCATATCTCAGCGCCTCGATGGGTTTAATGGCTGCCGCTTTTCGTGCCGGTACGAAACCGGCGAGCATTCCCGACACGACCATCACCAGGGTGGCCCCCAGGGCTACCGTAATATCAACCTGTGGATCCTTGAAAAATGTATCTGTATTTTCAAACATGGGGGATACCAGCTCCAGCAGCCCGACCCCCATCACCAGCCCTATATAGCCGGCAAAAGCGGTGATCAGCACCGATTCCATCAGGATCAGGCTGATGATGGACCACGGCGTGGCCCCCATCGACTTCCGGATACCGATCTCCTGGGTACGTTCCTTGACCACGATCATCATAATATTGCTGACACCCACCACCCCGGCAATGATCGTTCCGATCCCGATGATCCAGATAAACAGCCGGATGGATGCAAACAGATTTAAGAGCTGATGAAATTGTTCCAGGTTATTCCATATGTAAACAGCGCGCTGGTCTTCCGGATCAAACCGGTGTACCTGGGCCATCGTCTGGCGGATCTGATCGGTCATGACCTGGCTTTCGGCAACATCGATATCTTTGGTGACAATGACCAGGCTGAAGATCCTGTTGCCATAATTAAAGATTCGCTGGGCAGTGGAAATGGGAACATACACCCGCTGCAGGTCCCGGTCGCCCCCCGTATCATGAAATACCCCTACCACCCGGAATGGTATGCCACTGGCGTGAATAAACTTTCCAACCGGTTCTTCTTCTTTGAACAAGTCGTCCCTGACCAGCGTGCTGATCACGATCACCTTCCTGAAATCATCTACATCCCTGTCGTTAACAAACCTTCCCGATACGATCTCTACCATTTCATAATAGCCATAACCGGGATGACAACCTATGATATCATAGTTCCCGTATTCCTTCAGGTAAGAAACGGTATTATTCTGCCAGACGTTGATCCTGGCGGATATCTTGTCAATATGGGGTATTTCATTGTTCACCCTGTCATAGTCATCATTGGTGAACTGGATGGTCCTGCCGGGTTTTAAACCTTTGTAAGCCACACTGGTCTGTCCGGGATTCACCCAAATCGTATTGGTGGCATCTCCTTCAAAGGCTTTCCTGACGCCATTTTCGAGGCCATATCCCGAACCCAGCAGGATGATGAGCATGAAAATGCCCCAGGCCACGCTAAATCCCGTAAGGAATGTGCGCAGCTTGTTCTTCTTCATTGTCTCGAAGATCTCCTGCCATTTATCTATGTCAAAAATGCCCATCAGTTGAAAATATCAGTAAGCGCCTGAAGCTTTTCAGCCGCTAACAGGATTATATTGATGTTTGTTTTTCCCGTTCAATTCGTTTCGTTCTATAATTCCGTCCTTCAGGTGAATAATGCGGTCGGTGGCGTGGGCGATATCATGTTCGTGGGTGACGATCAGCATGGTGATCCCGGTGGCATTGATTTCTTTCAGCAGGTCCATCATTTCGATCGATGTCTGAGAATCAAGTGCGCCGGTGGGCTCGTCGGCGAGGATGATGCGGGGATTGGAAACCAGCGCCCGGGCTATGGCAATGCGTTGCTTCTGCCCGCCTGACAGCTCATTCGGCAGATGGTGCCACCATTCGGAAAGCCCCATTTTTTCGAGCATCTCCATGGCAATGCGATTCCGCTTTTTCCGGCCAATGCCTTTGTAATACAATGGCAGCGCCACATTTTCCATGGCATTCTTAAAGGATATCAGATTAAACGACTGAAAAACGAAGCCGATCATCTCATTCCGGAGGCGGGCGGCTTTCTTTTCAGACAGATCCCTGATCTCCAAATCATCCAGCATATATTTCCCATCGTCATGATTGTCGAGGATGCCGATCACATTGAGTAAAGTGGATTTCCCGGAACCGGAAGAACCCATGATCGACACCAGTTCACCGCGCCCAATATCAAGGTCAATACCTTTCAGGACGTGCAGGGGATTCTTGCCGTTACCATAGGATTTATGGATATTCTTCAACCGGATGATCGCATCATTCATTAATTCATTTATTTCAAGGTCAGCGGATTTCCCATGTAGAAATCCAGGACTGTGGTGGTGTAGATAAATCTGTATTTTGCCTGTAACAGGTCCGACTCGGCACGGGTCAGCTCTTTCTTGGTGTCGTTGTATTCGACAGTGGTAAGCATTCCCACGTCGAGTTTCTGTTCAGCATATTTGAAAGCTTCCTCCTGCGCTTTGAGCTTTTTCCCGGAAGCGTTAAAGTTCTTGAGCGCTGCTACGGCATCAGCATAGGCCTGTTGAATTTTTTTATCGAGGTTCAGTTTGGTTTGCTGCAGGCTCAGATCCGCCTCCTCTTTACGGATCTTAGCCTGGTTTATCGCCGTTCTGACCTGCCATCCGTTAAAAATCGGCACCTGCAGCGTCAGGCCCAGGCTTCTGTTCTGGTTCATGTCCAACTGATCCTGAAAGGGTATCACGGCATAAACCGGTTGGTTAAAGGTTGTGACCACCACTTCCGAAGGATCGCTTTGCAGATAACCAATAGGTACCACCGAGGGGGTAAATTCATCCGTGGGCTGTTCGAGGCCGGAATAACCTGTCGCCCAGGATCCGCTGAAGCTAAGGACAGGGCTCTGGTAACCCCGGGCATGGGCTATTCCCTTCTCAGCGCTTTGCACGCGCAGCTCGGCGCTTTTAATCTCCGGGCGCTTCATCAGGGCCACCTGCAATACATCCTGGGGTGTCAATGAGACCTGGGGTGCTTCAATGGGCCGTAGTTCCGGCTCCTCAATGCGAAACTGTGCAGATATGGGATGGTCGATCAGTTGTTGCAGGCTCAGGTAGGCAATCGCCAGCCGGTTTTCAGCTTCGACAACCATCAGCTCTTCCGCAGCCGCCTGGGCTTCGATGCTCAATAAATCCCCCCGTGCCAGTGTGCCGGCCTGGACCATTTTCTCCAGTCTGCTCACCTGTTGATTCGTTACCGAAAGTTGTTCCCGGCTCACAGCAAGCACCTCCTGGTTGAACAGGATATCCAGGTAATAACCGGCAACGGCGATGGATATGTCATCCATCATCATGTCCAGATCATACTGCGAGGCCATCCAGTCCAGCTTGGTGCGATTCACCGTATTGATCTGCTGCAGCCCCTGGAACAGGTTGAACTGGGTGCCGAGATAAAAATTATTGGACTGCACGCGGGTGGTGGCAAATTCATTGGTGTAACGGTCAACGGTCCGCCCCCAGTTGTATCCGTGTGTTGCCCCGGCATTCAGGCTGGGAAGCATCGTCAGCCAGCTCTGCAATAAAACAGACCGTTGATTCTCTACCATTAACATTTGTTTTTTTATGTCAATGTTATTGTCAAGCGCATATTCGATGCAGTCTTCCAGCGTCCATTGTTTTTCCTGGGCCGAACCTCCCAGGACAATGAAAATTAGGATGGTGGCCAGGACCGGTTTGAATAAATTCATTCGAATGCTTTGCTGGTTAATGGTATACATGCTCATGGTTAATAAATATTTACTGAAAGAAGATAACGCCAAATAACAGCGAATAATATGACATGATCGTAGTTATCTGCAAATTTGTTAAAAAGAAAAGAAATTCAGGCAGATTGATTCACCACAGGCGTAAACCGGTTTGCAATCTGCAATAACCAGTCAATAGAGAAAAATATCCCGGCAGAATAGAGATTACCGGATAACCGCGACCGCTTCATGGGCGGCCCGTAAAGTCGGTTCAATGGAGATCGGCTCACCCACCGCCTGTTTCATCCAGGCTTGCGGGATGATCATTCCCAGGGTGAACATCCGGTACACTTCATCCGCCAGTTTTTTATCTTCCAGATATTCTTCGATCTGGAACTGGATCAGGTGACCCACGGGATATGCAGAAAGATAAAGCGGGTTATCGATCATATGCGAATAGATGGCGAGAATGGGGGAGTCCTCCACCCCGAAAACCGGAGCAAAATAGCTGTTCCATACTTCAGTGGCAATTTGCAGAACGGCTTCTTTCAGCTGAGCCGCGTTTGCGCTCGGATTATCATACAGCCATTTCCATACCCGCATATCGACCAGGGAAACGCCCATGATCTCATAATTCGACCAGAGGTTGTCAAGGGCAGCCAGGTGCGCCGCCATCGGGTCTTTTTCCCCGACGCCCAGTACTTCGAGGTCGCGATGCTGGAAAAGGAAAGCGAGCGCTTCCGTAAAACCGGTGTTTGGCACCCCTTGCAGGATGTAATGATCTATATTGTAAAGCGATATCGTCTGCTCGACGTTGTGGCCGAATTCGTGCATGGCGATATTGTATCCCTTATAATCCATCCCCTGCGGACCGATGCGGGTGCGCAGCCGGGCTTTTTCGCCGCGCATGGCGGCTCCCCAGGCGTGCCCGGATCCCCGCGCGGCATCGACCGTGATCCGGGAGGTGATGCTCAATGCCGAATCCCGGTTAAATCCCAGTTTCACCAGGATATTCGTGAGATCCTTTTCAAAGGCTTTGTTATCCGGGTACCTGGCGCGGGTGATCTGGCTCAGTTCCTCTTCATTCATCGAGCTGCGCGCTTTGAAGCCGTCGTACCAGATATCGAAAGGTTCCAGCGGCCGTCCCAGGCGCGAGCTGATCAATTCTCCGGCCATTTTCAC
>JAWOHY010000111.1:0-5187 GCA_046484945.1 Bacteroidales bacterium | reverse complement strand
ACACCGCCTGCATTGGCCGCTTTGCCGGGACCGTAAAGTATCCTGGCATTCAGGTAAACTTCGATCGCTTCGGGTGTGGAGGGCATGTTGGCGCCTTCCGATACCAGGAAGCATCCGTTCTGAATGAGCGTTTTGGCGTCATCGCCGTCGATCTCATTCTGGGTGGCCGATGGCAGCGCAACGTCGCATTTGATCACCCATGGCCGCTGGCCTTCGTGGTAAGCACAGCCGAACTTCTGGGCATATTCCTGGATGCGGCCGCGTTTCACATTCTTCAGGTACATGACGTACTCGAGCTTTTCAGGTGTGATGCCGTCGGGATCGTGAATGAATCCGCTGGAGTCGGACAGGGTCACTACCTTGGCGCCCAATTCAGTCGCTTTTTCAGTGGCATATTGGGCTACATTGCCCGATCCTGAGACCGTGCAGATCTTGCCCTTCATCGAGTCGCCGCGGGTCTTCAGCATCTCTTCCGCGAAATAAACCTGCCCGTAACCGGTCGCTTCCGGACGGATCAGGCTACCGCCCCATCCGAGCCCCTTGCCGGTCAGAACGCCGGTGAACTCGTTCTTCAGCCTTTTGTACTGGCCGAACATAAAGCCGATCTCCCGGCCGCCGACGCCGATGTCACCGGCGGGAACGTCGGTATCGGGTCCGATGTGGCGGAACAGCTCGGTCATGAAGCTCTGGCAGAAACGCATCACCTCCATGTCGCTTTTGCCTTTCGGGTCAAAATCGGAGCCGCCCTTTCCGCCTCCCATGGGAAGCGTGGTGAGGCTGTTCTTGAAGACCTGCTCGAAAGCCAGGAACTTCAGGATGCCCAGGTTCACCGTGGGGTGGAACCGCAGGCCGCCCTTGTAAGGACCGATCGCGCTGTTCATTTCGATGCGGTATCCCTTGTTGATGTGGATCTCGCCCTTATCGTCCACCCACGGGACACGGAACAGGATCACCCGCTCCGGCTCGGCGATCCGCTCCAGGATCTTGGCCACTTTGTACTTGGGATTCTCTTCAATAAAGGGGACCAGCGATTCTGTCACTTCCTTTACTGCCTGATGGAACTCTTTTTCACCTGGGTTCCTGGCAATGATCTTTGCCATGAATTCGTTAACCAGGGTTTCGTAATTGCTTGTCATATAAGTATTTGTATTAGGTTGTGAAATTTATTTTCAAAAGCACGGCAATATTAAGGAAAATTATTTTGCTCCTCGGGTAAGAGAAGTGAAAAATGAATCCTGTGGTGTTATTTAGAAATGGTTTAAGTTGCGTGTTGGTTCTTGGTTCTTGGTTCTTGGTTCTTATGTGTAAATGTATTTTTAGTATTGTAGGCAAATTATTTTTCAGATGACCGGGTATATTTTGGTTTTTTTCGGATAAATAGAAAAATTAAATCATGAAATTAGAAGATTTAACTATTTATGAAATGTCGATAGACATTAGTAATAAAATCTGGAATGAAGTGATTAAATGGGACTCATTCCCAAAAAATACAATTGGCTGGCAATTAGTGCGAGCTGCAGATTCTATTGTAGCAAATATTAGTGAAGCATTCGGACGATATCATTTCAAGGAGCAAAAGCAGTTTCTTTATTATGCCAGAGGAAGCCTTTACGAAACAAAAACTTTTATAAGAATGTCAAATTCCAGACATCTGATAAATAATGAAACGCATAGTTTACTCAAGAACGAATTGGAATCTCTTGCCCGTAAACTAAATAGTTTCATTAACACTGTAGGAAAAATGAGCACTGACCAATAGAATTCCCAAGAACCAAGAACCAAGAACCAATTACTATTTTCCGTATCTTTATCCACCTAATTCCGATCTTCCCGATGAAAGACCCCCAAACCACCCCATCCGGCTCCTACCAGCAACTCAGGGCAGAGAACATCGAAAGGCTGAAGGAGCTGGCAGCGATCAACCGGACGACGCAGATCCTGAAGGAGACCAAGACCGTCGAGGATGCGCTGCGGCAGATTTGCATGATCCTCCCGCCGGCCTGGCAGTACCCGCAACATACGGCGGCCCGGATTATGTATGACGGGAAAGACTATACCAGCGGCGATTTCAAGCCGACGAAATGGGTGCAACGGCAGAAATTTGAAACGATCGACAACAAGGTCGGGTACATCGAGGTGTATTATCTCCGCAGGTTCCCGGATATAGATGAGGGGCCGTTCCTGCTGGAAGAACGCCACCTGATCGAGAACGTTTCCAATATGATCACCGGCTATATCAACAGCATGCTGGCCCGGACCGTGATCAGGCCCGAAAAAGAGACGGGTCAGATTTTACAGCAGGAAGAAGTCTATCCCGGTATCACAAGCCGTCAGCTGCTGCAGCGCTTTTTGAACAAAAGCAATCAGGACAGGGATATCTATCACGACCTGATGCCTTTCAAAGTAAAGGAGATACTTTTAGTAGCCAACCTTTACGACGCTTACAGCATCGAAAAGGAAGGCCGGTTCTCGGAGCATGTGCTCGGGGAATACCACACGATGAACCTGACCTCCATCCCCAGGATCACCGGGGTCTCGTCCATCGAAGATGCCATGGAAATGCTTCGTACAAGGCATTTCGACCTGATCATCACAATGATGGGCTCAGATAAAACTACGCCTATCGGACTGAGCTGCCAGGTTAAAAGGATCTACCCCTATATCCCCGTTTTCCTTTTGTTGAACAACAATGCCGACCTGGCGCTGATATCCGAAGGGAAAAATACCCTGCAGCACATCGATAAGGTTTTTATCTGGAATGGCGAATCATCCGTTTTCTTTGCCATGATCAAGCATGTGGAAGATAAGATCAACCTGGAGAATGATACCGAGATCGGCATGGTCCGCGTGATCCTCCTGGTCGAAGATTCGGCAATATATTACTCCCGCTACCTTCCGATGCTGTATCATATTGTCCTTGAACAGACCCGGCGGATAATCGATGACGTGAGCACCGACGAACTTTATAAGGTGCTCCGCCTGCGCGCCAGGCCGAAGATCCTCATGGTATCGACATACGAGGAGGCCACTGCCATTATGGATAAATACCGCGAATTCCTTCTATGCCTGGTGACTGACGTGCGCTTCAGCCGGAACGGACAACCGGATGAAAAAGCGGGGATCGAACTGGTGAAATACAGTAAGAAGCTGAATCCCGACCTGCCGGCCATTATCCAATCGTCGGAGGAGGAAAATGCAAAGATAGCCTATGACTTAAAATGCACATTTATCAACAAAAATTCGGAGACGCTCAGCCAGGATTTCCAGAGTTTTATCACCCATTTCCTCGGTTTCGGCAACTTTATCTACCGTAACGAACAGGGAACAAAGATAGCGGAGGCCCGCTCCCTGAAAGAGTTTGAAAGATTGCTACGGACCATCCCCGACGAGTCGCTTCTTTACCATGCCCGCCGGAACCATTTTTCCCTGTGGCTGATGGCACGCGGAGAGATCCAGGCTGCCAAGATCCTGAACCCCCATAAGGTCACCGACTTCGAGAATGCCGCCGGCATCCGGGAATACATGATCGATGTGATCGCCCGGTTCCGCAATGAACAAAACCAGGGCAAGATCATCCCGTTTGAAGAATCGGCCATCATGGATGATACCAATATCGTAAGCCTGATGGAAGGTTACCTGGGCGGCAAGGGCAGGGGGCTGGCATTTGTGAATACGCTCATTTATAATTTTGATTTCGTTTCCCATATCCCTGGTATCCGGATTGTCTCACCACGCACTTCTGTCATTGGTACCGAAGAATTCGAATATTTCATGAACCGCAACCAGTTGCGCGACTTTGTGGCCGAAACCACTGATTATGACGAGATAAAGGAGCGGTTCATGCAAGCCAAACTGACCGACACGCTGATAAAACGGATGAAATTGCTGTTATCACGCATCACCAAACCGATTGCCATACGGTCATCGGGCCTTTTTGAAGACTCGCTGATGCAGCCCTTTGCCGGCATTTTCGAGACCTACCTGCTGCCCAACTGCCATCCCGACCTGAATGAGCGGCTGCGGCAGGCCCTCGATGCCATCAAACTGGTATTTGCCTCCATTTATTCACCCGAAGCCCGGGGATATATTGAAGCGGTGCATTACAAGATCGAAGAGGAGAAAATGGCAGTGGTGATCCAGGAGGTTGTGGGAAAACAATACGGGAACTATTTCTATCCGCACATCAGCGGCGTGGCGCAATCGTATAACTTCTATCCTTACGCCCACATGAAGCCCGAAGAAGGCTTTGCCGTTCTCGCCGTCGGGCTGGGCAAGACGGTCGTCGACGGCGAAAAAGCCTACCGCTTCTCGCCAAAGTATCCCTCCACCGAGATATGTTCACCGAAAGACCAGTTTTTGAATTCACAGGTCGATTTTTATGCCGTTGACCTGAACAAAAAAGATGTCAACCTGATGGAGGGCGATATGGCCGGGCTGGCCAAACTTGATATTTACGACGCAGAGATGCATGGCAACCTGCGCCATTGCGCCTCGGTATATGATGCCGACAACAACATCATTATCCCCGGCCTGACCCAGCCCGGGCCGCGGATCGTCGATTTCGCCAACATATTGAAATACAAATATATACCGCTTACCCAGACCATCGAAGTCGTACTCGACGTGGTAAAAGAGGCCATGGGTTCGCCGGTGGAGATCGAGTTCGCGGTCGACCTGACAAAGGACAAACAGAACCGGGCCGCCTTCTACCTGTTGCAGATCAAGCCCCTCATCGGCAGCGCCACCGATTACAATGTGAATATCGATAAGATCCCGAAGAACAAGATCCTGTTGTATGCCGAAAAGAGCATGGGCAACGGGATGATCGATAGTGTTGAAGACGTGGTTTTTGTCGACATAGATGTATTCGACAAGGCCGAGACGGAAAAGATGGTGCTGGAGATTGAAAAGCTGAATAAGCAGTTTGCTGCGGAAAACAAGAAATACCTGCTCCTGGGCCCGGGAAGGTGGGGTACGAGGGATCGCTGGATCGGCATCCCGGTGAACTGGTCGCAGATATCCCAGGCCAGGGTCATCGTGGAGTCCAGCCTGGAGGGCTACCCGCTCGACGCTTCTTCCGGGTCGCATTTCTTCCACAATGTCGTATCGATGAATGTCGGCTACTTCAGCGTCCAGCCCGAGATGTCGAAGAGCTACATCAAGTGGGATGTATTGAAAAAGCAGGAA
>JAWOHY010000073.1:0-8655 GCA_046484945.1 Bacteroidales bacterium | reverse complement strand
GCCATGGCCCTGAGGGCCGGGGTCGACCTGGACATGATCGGGGAAGGCTTTCTGACCACGCTGCAAAAATCGCTGGAAGAGGGAATAGTAACGGAAGCGCAGATTGACCGGGCCTGCCGCCGTATCCTCGAAGCCAAATACAAGCTGGGTTTGTTCGATGATCCCTACCGTTACTGCGACCCGGAAAGGGCCAGGACGGAGATATTCACCAGGGAGAACAACCGTTTCGCACGCGAATTAGCTTCACAGACCTTTGTTCTGCTGAAAAACGAAAACCAGCTTCTGCCGTTGCAAAAGAAAGGCAGGATCGCCCTGGTCGGTCCCCTGGCCGACAACCGGTGGAACATGGCCGGCACCTGGAGCGTGGCTGTTGATCATACCGAATCGGTCACAGTGTTAGAGGGGTTCCGGAACATATTGGGCGATAAGGCGGAAATCCATTATGCCAGGGGCAGCAATATTGTCGACGATCCTGAGATGGACCTGAGGGTCGCCCCGGGGAGAAAACCCTCTTTCGATGCGGTCCGCTCACCGGAGCAGCTCAGGGCAGAAGCGGTTAAGGTGGCGTCAAAATGTGATGTGATCGTGGCGGTGATGGGCGAAGCGGCGGAGATGAGCGGTGAGAGTTCAAGCCGGACGGAACTGGGACTGCCCGGCAGCCAGCAGGAGCTTCTCAAAGCTTTGCTGAAAACCGGCAAACCCGTTGTGCTCGTCCTGTTCACCGGCCGGCCGCTGACCATCACCTGGGAGCAGGAGAACATCCCGGCCATCCTGAATGTCTGGTTTGGCGGCACCCAGGGAGGGAACGCCATCGCCGATGTCATCTTCGGGGATATAAATCCTTCCGGTAAGCTGCCAGTCACTTTTCCCCGGAATGTGGGCCAGATCCCCATCTATTACAATCATAAAAACACAGGCCGCCCCCTTCCCGAAGGAGAATGGTTCCGCAAATTCCGCTCCAACTACCTCGATGTCCCCAACGATCCGCTCTACCCTTTCGGCTTTGGCCTGAGCTACTCAACCTTCACTTACAGCAACATCAAAATTACCAGGAACCCGGAACCCGGAACCAGGAACCTAAACCTCACAGCCTCCGTTACCTTGGCCAACACCGGCCCTTACGACGGCGCCGAGGTAGTGCAACTCTACATCCGCGACCTGGTAGGCAGCATCACCCGGCCCGTGAAAGAGCTCAAGGGCTTTCAGAAAGTATTCCTTAAGGCCGGTGAATCAACAACCGTCTCCTTCACCATTACCACCGAAGACCTGAAATTCTATAACTATGATCTCGTTTACGACTGGGAACCGGGTGAATTCGAGATCATGATCGGCGGGAACTCGGGGGAGGTGAAATCAGCACTGGTGACGGTGCATTGTGATTTATAATAATGAATAATATTAACAGTTGGAGTTGCATTTTTAAATATTTTGATGTAATTTTGCGTCAAAATGTTTCATAATGCCTACAACTATTAGAATTTCTGATGAATTGATTCTTTCAGCGAAGAGAGTTAGCAAAGCTGAAAACCGATCATTGACCGGACAAATTGAGTATTGGGCCAAAATTGGCCGAATTGCACAAGCAAACCCCGATATGACTTACCATCTGATCAGAGAAATTTTATATGGACAAGCAGAAATTGAATCCGGAGAATTCTCCGAATATCAATTGAATGAGCCGTGATGAAGATTATTCAATCACGGCGTTTTGCAAGAAAGATTAAGAAATTCTCCAAAGATCAAAAACCCCAACTTGATTTGGCCATCCTGGAAATACTTCATAATCCAGTTGTTGGTGAACGCAAAAAAGGCGATCTGAAGGATACCTTCATCCATAAATTTTATATTGGTAATACATTATATCTCCTGGCCTATTCCTTTTCATCGGATCAACTGGAACTCATTATGATCGGTCCGCATGAAAACTATTATAAAGATTTGAAGAATTATCTTAAAAAAAGATAAATTTATCTAATTAATTATTATCAACATAGTCAATCAAATGGCAAATCGTCTCTTCCTCCTCGACGCCATGGCCCTCATCTACCGGGCCTATTTCGCGCTGAATAAAAATCCCCGGATCACTTCTGCCGGTCTGAATACTTCGGCCATCCTGGGCTTTGCCAATACGTTGTATGATATTTTGAAGAATGAAAAACCGACCCACATCGGGATCGCTTTCGATTCCTTCGCTCCCACCCTGCGCGAGGCGGAATACGTTGAATACAAGGCCAAACGGGAAAAGATGCCGGAAGATATTGCAATTGCCCTCCCCTATATCCGGAGGCTGATCGAAGGCTTTAAAATCCCGATCCTCGAACTGGAAGGCTATGAGGCTGACGACATCATCGGTACCCTGGCGCGCAAAGCGGAAGAGAAAGGATTTACAACCTACATGGTCACCCCGGATAAGGATTTCGGCCAGCTTGTCACAGATAAAACCTTGATCTACAAGCCGCCACGGTTTGGGAACAAAGCGGAGATCCTCGGTGTTAAGGAGATTTGTGAAAAATATAACATTGACCGCCCTGAACAGCTCATAGATATCCTCGGGCTTTGGGGTGATGCATCGGATAATATCCCCGGGATACCCGGTGTGGGGGAAAAATGGGCCAAAGACCTGATCAAGGAATACGGCAGCATCGAGAACCTGCTGAAAAACACCGGTAAGCTGAAGGGAAAAATGAAGGAGAATGTGGAGGAATACGCCGAACAGGGCCTGTTCTCGAAAAAACTCGCTACCATCATGGTGGATGCCCCGATGGCGTTCGAAGAAGATAAGCTGGTCATGGAAAATCCAAATACCGCCGCGCTTAAGGAACTATTCGACGAGATCGAATTCCGCACCTTTGCCAAAAGGGTTTTCACAGATCTTTCGCTAAGGGAAAAGGTTAAATCTGAAAGTCAAGGCCCTGATTCCCAGGAAGAAGAGAATTTATTCAGCCAATTAACTGAAAAAGGGTTTCCAACCCCAGGGTTGGAAACCCTGAATAAATACCATCTTGTCACAACTTCAGATCAACGCAATCAACTGATTGAGAGATTGCAAAAAGAAAAGAATTTCTGCTTCGACACCGAAACCACCGGTATCGATCCGAACAACTCCGAGCTCGTCGGTATCTCCTTCTGCTTCCAGCCCGGTGAAGCCTTCTTCGTGTACCTTCCGGAAAATTACCAGGAATGCCTTGAGATCGTCAGGGAGTTCAAGCCTTTCCTGGAAGATGAAAACATTCCCAAAACCGGTCAGAACCTGAAATACGACATCGCCATCCTGAAGTGGTACGAGGTGGAAGTCAAAGGGAAGCTGTTCGACACCATGCTGGCCCATTACCTGATTGAGCCCGATATGCGGCACAACATGGACTACCTGGCAGAAACCTATCTCAATTACAAAACCATCCATATCGAGGAGCTCATCGGAAAAAAAGGGAAAAACCAGCTCAGCATGCGGATGGTAGCCCCGGAACGGTTGACTGAGTATGCCTGCGAAGACGCCGATATCACCCTGCAGTTGCAGCAGGTCTTTGACCCGATGCTTGATGAAGGAGGCTTGCGAAAGATATTCGAAGAGATAGAGATTCCGCTGGTGCCCGTGCTGGCATCGATGGAAGCCGAAGGGGTTATGCTCGACACGGCCGCTCTGCGGGAAATTTCTTTACAGCTTGGAAAGGAGGTCGTCGAAGTCGAAAAAGAGATCTACAAGCTGGCGGGAGAAGAGTTCAACATTGCCTCCACCCGGCAGCTTGGGGATATCCTCTACGAGAAGCTGCGGGTGACCGACAAACCGCCCCGCACCCCCACCAAGCTCTATTCCACCAGCGAAGATGTACTGGTCAAGATGCTCTATCGTCACCCGATCATCCAGCTCATCCTCGATTACCGCTCGCTGACCAAGCTGAAATCAACCTACGTAGATACGCTGCCAGAGCTGGTCAGCCCGCGCGACAGGCGGATCCATACCTCTTACAACCAGGCTGTCGCCGCTACCGGCCGGCTCAGCTCCAACAATCCCAACCTGCAAAACATTCCCATCCGCACTGAAAGGGGACGTGAGATCAGGAAAGCCTTCGTGCCGCGCAGCAAAGATTATATCCTTTTGTCGGCCGACTACTCCCAAATTGAGCTCCGGATCATCGCCGCCCTCAGCGGAGACGAAAACATGCTCGAAGCTTTCCGCAACCGGATCGATATCCACGCCGCCACTGCCAGCAGGGTATACGGGCTTTCGCTTGAGGAGGTCACGGCGGAAATGCGCCGGAGGGCCAAAACCGTTAATTTCGGCATCATCTACGGAATCTCGGCATTCGGCCTGTCAGAACGCCTCAACATCCCACGCCGCGAAGCCGCTGACATCATCGATGCCTATTTTGCGCAATACCCCGGTATCAAGGCTTACATGGATAAAACCATCGCCTTCGCCCGCGAGAACGGATATGTAGAGACCATTCTCGGGCGCCGCCGCTACCTACGCGATATCACCTCCGCCAACGCCACCGTCCGCGGTTTCGCCGAACGCAATGCCATCAACGCCCCTATCCAGGGCTCCTCGGCCGACATGATCAAGATCGCCATGATCCGGATCCACGATGCATTCAACCGCCAGGGCCTGCGCAGCAAAATGATCCTCCAGGTGCACGACGAACTCGTCTTTGATGTGCATAAACCAGAGATCGAAAAGGTAAAGCCCATCATCCGCGACCTGATGGTGAATGCTATCCCGCTAAAAGTGCCTGTCGAAGTGGAGATGGATACGGGGGAGAACTGGCTGGAAGCGCATTAGGGGCATGGAGGCATGGGGGCATGGGGGCATGGGGGTATGGGGTTAATTGGATAGTATGGTTTTGCGAAAGAAATAGATTTTCTTGCTTAAATCCATTAATGATTTCAATAATCGCATTTTTTCATCGGAATCAATTAACCCGAATTCATATGACATAATTATGATATTCGCACATTCGAAAACGGATTTTCGAGAAATCATTAAATAATTCGCAAAATCCTTATTAGATGCTGATCCAGATCCCTCTGCAATGTTATTTGAAATACTTAATGTTGCCCTATATAATTGGTCAGCGAACGCAAAGTATTTATCTTCACGTAACTTATTGGCAGTCATAAATAAATCCCTTGAAACGTCAACTGCTTCCTTCCAGATGACCAGATCTTCAAACCTAAAACTTGCCATAGTTTTTATTGTTTATCCGAAAAAGATGAAAATATACCCGCTCTGTTCATAAAAAATTCCCATGCCCCCATGCCTCCATGCCTCCATGCCTCCATGCCCCCATGCCCCCATGCCCCCATGCCCCCATGCCCCCATGCTCTTTTTTTTCTATATTTGACACCTAAATACAACTCGCTATGGACCTAAAAGCAGACACCCGTACGGTTATGACCCTTGATGCAGGGGGGACCAATTTCGTATTCAATGCGGTGCGCGGGGGAGTAGAGCTGTTTGAGCCTTACCGGATCAAGGCCAGGGCGGCTACGCTCGAGGAGGTCCTGACAAAGATCATCAAAGGCTTTGAAGATATCCGGGGAGCCCTCGACGACAAGCCGGTAGCTATCAGTTTCTGTTTTCCGGGACCGGCCGATTACCCACGAGGTATTATCGGAGATCTCGAAAACCTGCCCGTGTTCAGGGGCGGTGTGCCTTTGAAAGATATGCTGGAAGACCGTCTTAAGATTCCGGTTTTCATCAACAATGACGGCGACCTGTTCACTTATGGCGAAGCGATCGGCGGCATACTTCCCGAAATTAATGCCAAACTAGAAGAGGCCGGCAACCCCAAACGGTACAATAACCTCTTCGGCGCAACCTTCGGCACAGGCTTCGGAGGTGGGATCGTCAGCAACGGCATGTTGTTCATTGGCGATAATTCAGCCGGCGGCGAGGTAAACCGGATGCGCAACAGGCTCTATTCCGGTACCAGTGCGGAAGACAGCACCGCGATCCGGGGCATTGTGCGCGTTTACGCCCGCGAGGCGGGTATCAGCGCCGACAAAGCGCCCAACCCTAAGGATATCCAGGATATCGCCCTGGGCCTGGCCGAAGGCAACCGGCAGGCGGCATTGAAAGCCTGGGAGGAATTCGCCATCGTGGCCGGCGATACCCTGGCCAATGCCATCACCCTGATCGATGGTCTCATTGTGATCGGGGGCGGCCTCTCCGGCGCCTGGAACGTTTATATCCAGAAACTGGTCGATGAAATGAATGCCAGCTATCAATCACTCAGCGGCCACAGCTTCCCACGACTTGAAATAACCGCACTGAACCTCGAAAACCCGGATGAACTGGCCATGTTCCTTGAAAACAAAACATTGGAGATCAAAGTGCCCTTCAGCGAACGGACGGTTTTCTATAACCCCACTCGTTATGTCGGGGTTGGGGTTACCCGCCTGGGGACATCCAAAGCAGTTTCTGTCGGGGCTTACGCCTTTGCGCTTGCTGAAATGGGAAAATCAAATCAGTGATAATCTGTGTATTAAATCTGTGTATATCTGTGAGAAAAAAATCCCGGTAAAGTTTCTCACAGATTTACACAGATCAGGTGCACAGATGATCACAGATTTTTTATTTGCATTGAAACAATCGAACAATTGATCAAATATTTTGTTATTGGTGTGATACATAAGAATATCTCATGCAATTATTTCCTATCGAAACCGGCAACCTGAAACTCGACGGCGGCGCCATGTTCGGCGTGGTGCCAAAATCGCTCTGGTCTAAAGTATACCCATCCGATGAAAACAACCTCTGCAACTGGGCCATGCGCTGCCTGCTGGTGGTCGACGGCGACCGGCGCATCCTGATCGATAACGGGATCGGCGACAAGCAGGACTGGAACTTTCTCCGGCATTACCATCTCAATGGGGAAGCAACGCTGGAAGGGTCATTGAGAGAAGCAGGCTTCAGTATGGAAGATATCACGGACGTGATCCTGACGCATCTGCATTTCGACCACTGCGGCGGAAGCGTGGTCTGGAACAAGGACCGGACCGGCTACAACCTTGCGTTTCCCAATGCGAATTACTGGGTCAGCCGGCAGCAGTACGACTGGGCGCTGGAACCCAACCACCGCGAGAGCGCATCCTATCTCAAGGAAAACATCCTTCCCATCGAAGAGAGCGGAAAGCTGAAGCTGATCGAAGAAGAGGGGGAGATCCTGCCAAACATCACCATAAAATTTTATCACGGCCACACCGAAGGCCAGGCCATTCCCCATATCCGTTACAATGGCAGGACCGTCGTTTTCATGGCCGACCTGCTGCCGTCCACCGCGCATATCCCCATGCCCTGGATCATGGCGTACGATACCCGCCCGCTCATCACCCTGGAGGATAAGAAAAGATTTTACAAGGAAGCCATTGAAAACGAGTACATCCTTTTTTTAGAGCATGACCTTTACAACGAATGCTGCACGCTGCAGGTCACTGACAAAGGCGTCAGGGTGAAAGAAACCTTTTCAGTTCAAAGTTCAAAGTTCAAAGTTCAAAGTTGAGTTTGTTAGTTGATAGTTAATAGTTGATTTTAGTCCCATATTAAAACCTGACGCCCCTGTTTTAGACATGTCAGGTTTATTAACTGGTCAAAGTCAGCAAATTCCCTTCAACTAATAACTAACTCACTATTAACCCAACTATGAACTTTGAACTTTGAACTTTGAACTAATTCTAGTCTTCTTCCTTCGATGCTTCCTCGTATTCCTTCAGCAGCTTATCCTGGATATCAGGCGGGACGGGAGCGTATTCGGCGAATTTCATGCTATAACTGGCACGGCCGCTGGTGAGAGAGCTGAGCGCGGTAGAATAACGGTTCAGCTCGGCCAGGGGCACTTTGGCGCGAATCATGCCGCCTTCCATCCCCATGATGATGGCGCGACGGCCCTGCAGGTCGGTCATCACACCGCCCATTTTATCTTCCGGAACGAAAACCTCCACATCATACACCGGTTCGAGAATCTTCGGGCCGGCTTCCTTGAAAGCCATGCTAAATGCAGTGCGGCCGGCTAGCTTGAAGGAGATCTCATTGGAATCGACCGGGTGCATCTTGCCGTCATAGACAAAAACACGAATGTCCCGGGCGTAGGAACCGGTCAGCGGGCCCTGTTCCATCTTTTCCATGAGGCCTTTCATGATGGCAGGCAGGAAACGTGTGTCGATAGAGCCACCGACAATGCAGTTATAGAATACCAGCTTCCCGCCCCATTCCAGCTCGTGTTCTTCCTTGCCACGAATCGAGACGGAAATTTCGGAATCTCCCTTTGAAACGGAGAGCGGTGTGACAGAAGATCGCCGCATGGTCTGCTTAAGCTTGAAGCTGGACGGGTCGGGTTTGCCCTCTTCGTGCGGCTCGATGATCATGTGCACCTCGCCGAACTGGCCGGCGCCGCCCGACTGTTTCTTATGCTGGTAAGTAGCCTGCGCTACCCTGGTAATGGTCTCGCGGTAAGGGATGCGTGGCGGGAGGTAGTTGACCGGTATCTTCACGCTGTTCTCCAGGTGCCACTTCGCAATGTTCAGATGCAGCTCGCCCTGCCCTTCCAGGATCAACTGGCGAAGCTCCTTCTTATAGCCCGAAACGATGGTCTGGTCCATCTTGTGAAGCTCATTCAGCGCCATGCCCAGCTTCTCGTCGTCGGCATGGTTCACCGC
>JAWOHY010000047.1:0-12803 GCA_046484945.1 Bacteroidales bacterium | reverse complement strand
AGCGCAGCAGGCGAATTTCCATGAATATTTACTTTAGTGGTTTTCTGCTATGACTCCAAAAATAAGATGTCATATCATTGCAATGTGAAAATTAATCTTAATCAAACCTTTAAAACAAAACATCATGCCACAGAATTCATTTACAAGCGTTTCACTGGATAACTCCATTGTCCAGGAAATATTTTGGGACACCAATACCAGGAGAATAGAGGTAACCCATATGATTAATCTGGAGCCTGAAAACAATGTTGAATGGACGAGCTTAACACAAATCAGATCCGGTGAAGACGGTTTTAACCAGATTTTCGATGATTATGGTTTGGACGGATCGACCTTTAAGGCGATATCTTTATTCAAGTATCGTAAATTCGATGATAAATCTTTTAAATTTAAACATGCGGTCAAGTTTCCGGAAAATGGCGATTATTATCCGCTTTCGGAATTGAATCACCTGGTAGTGGTCGAAATGTTTGTTGACCCGGGTGGTGGAACCACGTCGAAAACACACGGACAGGCACTGGACGTATAAGAAACATGCGTGGAATGAATGTGTGATGCGAAAATCGATCGTATACCTGGCCTTCTCGCCGGCGGTAATGTTCATGCTTATATCACCACTGGTGATCAGAACCCAGGCAGTCTTTAATCCCGATAGCCTGAAACAGGTTCTTGCATCAGATGCGCAGGCTGGGGCAAAAAATATTGCCCTACTGAAACTGGCTGAAGGATATTATGAAGCGGAGGACATGGCCCAGGCTGATTTTTATTGTAACCACCTGGTCGCAGAGGGCATGAAAACCGGGCAGAATTTGTTTGCGATGAACGGGTATTGGATACAAAGCAGGATCTTTCTGAAAAACCAAATTTATGACTCAGCGGTTATGTTTTGCGACAGCGCCCTGGCATTTTCATCGGAAGAATTGGCCCTTTCAGACCTGGCGGCGATCAATCTCACCCGTGGCATGGCACTTTTCTATAATGAAGGTCCCGAGGCAGGCATTGTGCCCTACCGGGAAAGTTACCGGTTATATACTGCAGCAGGCGATACATCTGGTTTGGTAAAATCACTCAACGGGCTGGGGGTGATGTACAAGGAAATGGCCCTCTATGACTCTGCCCTGATTCATTATATAGAACTCATTAAAATTGCAGAAGAGAAAGGCATTGAAAGAAGCCTGGCTATGGGTTACCTGAACCTGGGCATCCTTTATATGCAACTGGAGGATTATGAAAGGGCTCTTCATTATCTGAATCTCAGCATACCACTGAATGAGAAACATTTCCCCAGCCTGATCGGGCTGGCCCGCATGAACATCGGGCTGATCCATTATGCAAAGAAGGATTACAGCGCTGCACTGGCCGAACTGCAGATCGCCCGCGATGTATACCAATCATGGGGTGACAGGAAAGGGCTGGCCGATGTGTTGAATAACCTGGGGAATGTTTACATAGATATCCCGGATCTCGACAGTGCACACTACTATTATGCCCGGGCCAGGGACCTGTTTTCAGAGCTGGGATGCTGGTACCCATATGGCCAGACCCTGAACAACCTGGGTCTGTTGAATATATACCGTGAAAAGTTTAACCTGGCCTATCAGCTGCTGGATTCAAGCCTGGCGGTAGCTGTCCGGACCAGCAATCCTGAATTGGCCTCCACAGCATACAAAAATTTATATTTTGGTCATAACACCCAGGGCGATCATCAGCAAGCGCTGAAATACTACCTGTTGCACGACAGCATAAATGATATGATCTACCAACTGGAGAAGGACCGGCTGATGGCTGACCTGGAGATGAAATACCAGAATGAGAAGAAACAGGCGCTGATCCTGGAATTGGAAAGGGATAACCTCATCAAGACCAAGCGGAACAACATCTATTTGTTTACCGCCATCGGGATTATCGCGCTGATAGCTTTTGGGTTCCTGTATTTCAGGCAACGGGCGAGAAAGGACAGGATCATTGCGCAGCAGCGGATCAGGCAACTGGAGGAAGAGAAGAAACTGCTTGCTGCCAAATCGCTGGTCGAGGGACAGGAGGAGGAGCGTAAACGAATCGCCCGGGAGCTGCACGATGGACTGGGGGTATTGCTTTCCACCACACGGATGCAGTTCTCTTCGATCGGGGATGCCAGTCCCGAGGCACGTCCGATCATTGAAAAAGCCTCCAGGTTGCTGGAACAAGCTTCCAGCGATGTCCGTAAAATATCGCACAATATGATGCCCGGTCTGCTGACCAAACTTGGTCTTTACGAGGCCGTAGCCGATCTGTTTGAAAAAATCTCGGAGACCGAAGGATTGCAGATAGTTGCCGAGGTCCCGGAAGATGCAGAACGAATGCCTGAAAACCAGGAGATCATGCTTTACCGTATCATTCAGGAACTGGCGAACAACACCCTGAAGCATGCCCGGGCCAGCAGTATTGAGCTCCTCATGGAATTGCAACCGGGGAAACTGGATATTTTCTATTCAGATGACGGCATCGGTTTTAATTTAGAAGAAAAACTTTTGTCAAAATCCATCGGTCTGACCAGTATCCAGTCGAGGGTGAATTTTTTGAACGGCAAGATGGAAGTCCGCTCTGAGCCTGGTAAAGGGGTGGCCTTCAGATTTGAGATACCGGTTTAAACAGTCAGGTATTCTTTTCAAACCGGGGTGTTCAGGTTCAGCAAACAAGAAATCTTTCTCATCTTTGCAAAAATTTTTGAGTCTTCATGCGCTTTCAACCCTTTCAGCTTTTTCTGATCCTGTTCAGCGGGCTGGTGCTGTTGTTCATTATCGGGCCGCTGGTGGGGATGTTCATATCCACTTCCCCGGCAGATGTGTTCGAGACCTCGAAAGACCCTGAGGTACAACGCAGCATAGGCCTGACGTTATGGGTGTCGATGGCCGCGACGCTGGTCTTTGCCCTGGGCGGGATCCCTCTGGCTTACCTGCTGGCCCGGAAGGAATTTCCCCTGAAGCGGCTGGTACTGGGGATCATCGACCTGCCCATCGTGATCCCGCATTCGGCGGCGGGAATTGCCGTTCTGGGGTTCGTTTCGCGTGATTCTTACCTGGGACAGCTGGGTTCGCTCATCGGGCTGGATTTCGTAGGAGCGCCGGCCGGCATTGCACTGGCCATGGCATTTGTGAGCATCCCGTTTCTGGTCAACTCCGCCCGCGATGGCTTCCTGGCCGTGCCGGTCCGGCTGGAACAGGCAGCACTGAACCTGGGGGCCTCTCCCATGCGGGTTTTCTTTACGATATCGCTGCCGCTGGCATGGCGCAACATAGTTTCAGGATTGATACTGATGTTTGCCCGCGGCATGAGCGAGTTCGGCGCCGTGGTCATCGTGGCATACCATCCGATGATCACCCCGGTGCTGATCTGGGAGCGCTTCGGCGCCTTTGGACTGAGTTATGCACGCCCGGTGGCGGTGATCTTTATCGTGGTCAGCCTGGTATTTTTTATCTTGTTACGCATGTTGTCACGACCCCGGAAAGATGCTTGATGTTCAGAATATACATAAAGCCTATGCCGGTTTCCAGCTGGACGGAATATCCTTCCAGGTTGAAAACGGCGATTATTTTGTGATACTGGGCCCTTCAGGTGCAGGCAAGACCCTGGCGCTGGAGATTCTGGCAGGGTTGATCTCTCCGGATGACGGGCAAATCTTGCTGGATGGTCGTGATATTACCGATAACAGGATCCAGTCGAGGCCGATGGGGCTGGTGTTCCAGGACCTGGCTGTTTTTCCCCACATGAGTGTCCGGGATAATATTGCCTATTCACTGAAAACTAAGAGGATTGGCAGAAGAGAGACCGATCAGCGGGTAATGGAGCAGGCTGACTTGCTGGAGATCAAGCATTTGCTTAATCGAAGGCCGCGGTCGCTTTCCGGCGGGGAACTGCAGCGCGTCGCACTGGCACGCACCCTGGTGCGCAATCCGCGCTACCTGCTACTTGACGAGCCGCTGGCCTCACTGGATGTCTCCCTGAAGCAGGGTTTGCGCAGCCTGCTAAAAAAAATCAACCGGTCGGGGCAAACGATCATCCACGTAACACATGATTATGAAGAAGCGTTGGTATTAGCCACAAAAGTAGCCGTCATGCACGCTGGCAGGATAGTGCAGATGGGCATGGCCGACGAGGTTTTCCACCATCCGGGTTCGGAATTTACCGCCCGCTTCACGGGCATCAGGAATTACTTTGCTGCACGCTTATACCGGGATCAGGAACGGCAATACGCCGAGCTGGAAAATGGCATGGTGTTGCGGTTGATTACCGATGAAGCGGAAGGACAGGGTTTTGTGCTGCTCCGTGGCGAAGATGTGTTTATTTCCCTTGATAACCTGCCCACCAGCGCCACCAACCAGTTCAAAGGGGTCATTATTGATGTCAGCCCCTATCCATATGGGTTCGAAGTGCTGGTGGATATTGGTTTTCCCTTATATGCACGAATCACACGGGAGTCGTTGCAGTCATTGTCCCTGAAACCCGGCCGGAAGGTCTGGATCAGTTTTAAGGCAGCCAGCGTAAGGTTTGTGCGGGTGTAGAATGCGCAAGATGTTGCGCATTTACAATTTGACCCCCACGGTCAGCAGTACATTATGTCTCCGGATTGTGTTGCTGACAGGATTTGAAGCGATATCACCGATGTTATAGAAGTAGTAATCCTGTCTGGTATTGTTGTAAGCATAAGCCAGGTCCATGAAAAACCAGCCCTGCCTGAATCCGGCGCCTCCTGAAAATCCAAAGGTGCTGCCATCATTGATGTTACCCTGATAGGGCGAGGTGAAGTATTTCCCGCCTGCCCTGAAGCTGAAAATGCTGTATCTCCATTCCGTTCCTAATCGGATTTGATGAGATCCGGCATAGCTATTGCGGATAGCACTGTTTTCTTCGCTGAAACTGTATCCGGGTGCATCGAAACGGGCATTGGCAAAGTCGACGAACTCATAATCGGCACTGATCAATCCAACATTGCCTACGATGAAACCCAGGTTCCCCTGGACCCTGTATGGGGTTTGCAGGTCATACTGGTAGTTTCCCACCGGAGAAATTTCGTCATATCGTGTATAGCCGTCGGGATCGGGCGTATAGAATTCTGAATTCATCCGCACCTGCCAGGAGTCCTTCATATTATTGAACCAGGAAGGAGAGTGGAATGCTCCGCCAAGCCGGAACCAGTCATTCGCCCGGTAAATAAAACCAAGCTTGAAGTTAAATCCGGTTCCGTGCGTTTCCAGGCTTTCGATCTGATTGAAATATTTCAGGTCGGAACCGGAGATATCGCTTTCGGTATAGACGGAGTATTCATAATACCTGATCATAGGTATTCCGAAGGTCATCCCAAGATAAAGCCGGTCGTTATAATTTCCAGATATATTAAAAACGTACTCATTCATTGATCCCCAGGTATCCAGGTATTTTTCCTGGAGTTTGTCACTTCCCGGTTTTATGGGGGATGTGTACTGGTCTACTGTGACGGGGTCGGCAAAATCGAGCAGGTACGTCCACCAGGCAAGATTCAGGTCGAAGGCATAGTCGCTGTACAAATCATCTTCGATATCTTTGTAATGAATACCATTGGCTGATTGGACATAAGTATCCAGCAGTGAGCTGGCAGCATTCCTTCCTCTCATTTCATACCGGTAATTAAAATCATTCAGCCGGTTCAGGCCGGTGGAGAAATTGACATTTCTCCAACCCGGTTTATTCGGGTCGGATTTAATTTTGGATGATAATACGATTCCGGCATGTCCCAGATGAAATATTGAGCGTTGATCGGCTCCTGTGGTATTATTATAGAATGACTCAATGCTGCCGGTATGAACTGCCGGGGTAATGGAAAATTCTGAAGATTTGAACAATCCTGTTCCGGCGGGGTTGGTGCTGATCGTTGTAAAATCGGCGCCCAGTGCTCCGAAGGCGCCGCTAAGTCCCATGTAGCGGGCAGATCCGCCAATGTCAATCCTTGAATAACGGAGTGCGTCAGCTGAAGTTTGGGATAGAACTGTCTGGGCGGCTGTCAGCAGGATAGCCGTTATGAAAGATATTTTTTTCATGATGCTGTAGTTTAGAAGTTAATTACCTTCTTCCGCCAGTGCTTCTGCTGCCTCCACTGCTGCTACTACCGCTGCTTGAACGACTGCTACCTGAGCTGGAGGGAGCCGAGATGCTCCGGCTGCCACCTGAGCTGGAGGGGGCCGAGATGCTCCGGCTGTCACCTGAGCTGGAAGGGGCCGAGTAACTGCGGCTGGTTCCTGAGCTGCTTCTTGAGCTGGAGGGGGCCGTATAAGTATTACGTGACGGGGTGGTCGTCCTGGCAGGGGCAGAGTAGTTCTGCGACGGTGTTGCGGGGCTTACCCGGCTGCTGCCGCTCTGCTGTGTGGAACGACCGGAACTCTCCGTTGATCTGGTCTGCGGTGTAGTGGAGTAGACCCTTCGGGTAGATCCACCCGGGTCGGAGTAGCTGCGGGTTTCCCTGGTGCTGGGGCTGGAGTATTCCTGCCGCGAAGGGGTAGTCCGGGAACTCGGAGCGGTATAGGTTTGCGGTTTTTCGTATTTCATTTCGGGCTGCACCCTTCTGCTGGGAGAAAGGGTCGCGTTGTCCGTTCCGGTAGTCCGTGTGGCGGTGCCGGCAGCGGGTTCGGTGGTACGCGTAACAGTACCGGTAGTCCTTGTAGCGGTCCTGGCAGCGGGCTCGGTCACGCGGGTGGCTTCGCCGGCATCCCGTGTTGCACCCGTAACTTCAGCAGCTGGCCGGGTGCCGCGGGCTGAAACAGCGCCCGGTTCCGCCCCGGTTGCCTTACCGGGAGCGCCGGTAGCTACCGGTGTGACATCGCCTGTGCGCGTGCCGCGGGCCGACTGGTTGAAAGTCCTCTGGCCATCATCCTCGGTGCGTGTGCCGCGGGTAAGGCTTCCGGAGCTCAGGCTGCCGTCGGAGGAGCCGGTGCGGCTGTGCCTCGGTCCGTAATAGTTTCCGTGGGGATAAGGATCGGAGTAATATCCGCCGCCTCCCCAGTTGTAACCATCCCAGTAACCGGCATAGTACCCGGAGTAGTACCCTGACCAGTAGGATCCTCCCCAGTAGCCGGGATAACCGTAACCCCAGCCATATCCATATCCATAGTAAGGATAGTACCAGGGATCATAGTACCTGTAACGGTAGTAGGGGCGATAGTAATAGTAAGGATAGCCCCAGCCATAACCGAACGAAATAGAAGGCCAGTAAGAGCCGTAGTAGATGCTGGTGCCCATATAGTAGGGATCGTAGCTGTAATAGTAGTTGTTGGTGTAATAGTTGTTGTAATAGTCAAACCCGGGGTTGCTCTGACTGAACCTTTTGATACGGGCCGTATACTCGTAATCGTAATAATCTTCCGAGCTGAATTCGCCTTCCTCGTATTCCGGTGAATAGTAATCCCCCTCATACGTGGTGGTGGATTCAACTGTTTGTGACTTGACTGTTACAGGTTCAGATGAAACTGCGGAAGCCTCCCTGGAAGTGGCATACACTTCATCGAAGGGCGCTGAAGCATCGTACGTTGTAGAGCAGGATGCCAGCAAAAGGCTGAAGATCACGGTGAAAATGGCTAAGGTTCTCATGGCTTGTTTCTCCTTTGTTTTAATTACCCGGTGAGTTATGGGATAGTTCATTATTATTATTTTTGTGCCTTGTTTCAGCAATAAAAATGCAAATACTATACCAAAATTAAAAATGGCTAAAGATTTTTCATCACGGGAAGAAAATTACGCGCAATGGTACAATGATCTGGTGATAAAGGCAGATCTCGCCGAGAACTCTGCAGTGAGGGGTTGCATGGTCATCAAACCCAACGGCTATGCGATCTGGGAAAGGATGCAGGCGGCCCTCGACCAGATGTTCAAAGATACCGGTCACGTCAATGCCTATTTCCCCTTATTCATACCCAAATCGTTTTTTAGCAAAGAAGCTTCTCACGTAGAGGGTTTTGCCAAGGAATGCGCGGTAGTCACCCATTACCGCCTGAAAAACGCGCCGGATGGCAAAGGCGTTATGGTTGATCCGGAGGCAAAGCTGGAGGAGGAACTGATCATCCGCCCCACCTCGGAAACGATCATCTGGGATACCTACCGGAACTGGATCCAGTCGTACCGCGATTTGCCGGTCCTGGTTAACCAGTGGGCCAACGTGGTGAGATGGGAAATGCGCACCCGCCTTTTCCTGCGCACAGCCGAATTCCTTTGGCAGGAAGGGCATACGGCTCATGCAACGGAGCAGGAAGCGGTCGAAGAAGCCTTGACAATCCTGGATGTTTATACCCGTTTTGCCGAGGAGTGGCTGGCCATGCCAGTCCTTCGCGGGGTAAAGTCACCCAATGAAAGGTTCGCCGGGGCTGTGGAAACATATTGCATCGAAGGGCTGATGCAGGATGGCAAAGCCCTGCAGGCAGGCACATCCCATTTCCTGGGGCAGAATTTCGCCAAAGCTTTTGATGTGAAATTCCTCAGCCGGGAAAATAAGCTCGAATATGTGTGGGCTACCTCCTGGGGTGTTTCAACCCGGTTGGTGGGCGCCCTGATCATGACCCATTCGGACGATCATGGCCTGGTACTCCCCCCAAAACTGGCTCCCCACCAGGTGGTCATCATACCTATTTATAAAAATGCCGATCAATTGTCAGCCATTTCTGAAAAAGCCGAATCAATCAAAAAAGAATTGACGGCTAAAGGCATTCGTGTTAAATATGATCATCGCGACACGCACAAGCCCGGCTGGAAATTCAATGAATACGAGTTCAAAGGCGTGCCGGTCAGGATTGCCATTGGTCCCCGCGACCTGGAGAACGGCACTGTGGAGGTGGCCCGCCGCGACACGCTGGAAAAAGAGGTGTTGCAGGCCGTCAACCTGGATGTGAAGATCGGAAACCTGTTGGAACAGATCCAGTCGAACCTTTATCACAAAGCACTTTCCTTCCGTGAAAACAACACTTATAAAGTCGATTCCTGGGAGGAATTCCTCGAAAAGATCGAAGAGGGCGGATTTTTACTGGCCCATTGGGACGGAACCACCGAAACGGAAGAGAAGATCAAGGAGGAAACAAAAGCCACTATCCGCACCATCCCGCTCGATGCACCGGAGGAGCCCGGAAAATGCATCTACTCCGGGAAACCTTCTGTTAGGCGGGTTGTTTTTGCAAGAGCCTATTAGTTTCTTGTTTCTTGTTTCTTGTTTTTCGGATGGTGACCGCTGACCGCCGACCGCCGACTGCGAACTAGTTCCCCAGCCTCATTTCTCCCAGCGGGAAGGTAATCGTTACCTTCAGCGCGATATTATCCTTGAACATCGGGTAACTGTAAGGCCCCCAGCGGTAGAAAGCGCCGATTCCCAACGAATATACGCGCAGGTTCAGCATATTGTTGATGAGAAAACCACTTTCAAAGTAACCTCTCTCCAGGGTTTTATAATCGATATAATAATGATTTCCATCGTGCCTGAGCCATCCGAAGGTTACATTGGTAGAAATCAGGAAATCGGGCTGGAATTTCTTCCATCTTTTCAGCAGCTTCCCGAAATTATGGGTGAAATAAAGCGCTGCATAACGGTCTGAGAGGAATTCGTTCATCCGCATCGTGGCAAAGCTGTTGTCGGCATAAATGGTAAAGAACCGGTAGCTGCCATGGCCGTTATACAGGTTGCTTTCCGGGATGGCCCGGTCGATGAAGCCCCCGGTAAGCAGCAACGATGTCCTCCCTAAATATTTAATATAGAATGATTTCTGCAGTTTCACGTCGAAGCGGTTGTAATCAAATTCACCGTCGAATAACCCTTCGATGCCACGGGTATATTGAAACCATAAAATGGGATATTTGGTCCCAAGCGACATGCGGGTCCGTTTGGTAACGATAAACTGCTCACGGAAGGCAAACCGGAAACCGATGGAGAACTCGGTGAACCGGAATCGGTCGGTCAGGTAATTGATCTCATCCATAACCACCCCATAGCGATATTCATCCGGTGAGTCTTTTCTGTTGACATGGAACCTGAGTCCGAATTTAAAATCGCGCAGCAGCCTGAAACCCAGGGTAGCGGAGATATCTTCGGTGGGGTTCATCCGCCGGATCAGGAAATTGCGCCAGTTGCCCCCGGTCAGGAAATTGTCGGTATCGTCGAAATATCTTGTTCCGCCCGATTCCATAATATCTTTGAAGTATTGAACCCCGAGAACTGCTTCATGTTTTCTGCTGAGGGTGACCTGTGCATCGCCGCCATACTTGGCGTCCTTATCCTTGAAACCATAACCCCAGTAACCACCGAGTTTGAAATTCCGGGATAATTTGTCATTGGTATGCAGGCCCAGCCCAAGGTATATGCCCTGGTAATCATTATACTTGATGATCCGGTCGAGGTCGATGTCAATGAATTTATACGGGATCCTGCCGCTCATGAGCGTTTCAAAACCTTTGGCGATCCGGTCGAAGTTGGCTTCCCGGCCGATGGAGTCCAGGAAGGCATAGGTCCGCTGATCACGTGCTGAAAGAGAGTCGATCCGGTAAGCGTTCCAGAACGATTCGGGTTTCTCATGGGAATCGGGATCGACGTCTACGCCCAGAACGGCAAACTGTCTTCTGACCAGTTCCGGGTTGATCACAATATCCCGGATATAACTTTTTCCGATACCCACCAGCCTGGCCCGTTCATTACCTGTAGCGATTTCCATCCCGGGCAGGATCACATCTGTGTTAAGCTGCACCGGGAACCACTGCTCTCCATCGATCAGTTCGTACATCTGCTGTATCCTTATACTGGGGCCATCCGTCAGGGCCGGCCGGGCTATGGCGTTCTGGATCGCCCACTGGTTGGTGTTAATATACAGCAGCCCTTCCAGCCCGTCGAAATTGGTGTTGGGCCTGGGCCTGTATGAGATGATAAAGACCGAGTCTTTGGTTTCGGTATAAAGGGTGTCTTCCAGGATGAAGATGTATTTGTTTTGCTGCCCCTGCTGATCGGGTTTATATATGCTTTATCGAAGATGTTAAAGATTTCGCGGTAGAAAGAGGTCGACTGGATCTGTGAAACCAGGAAAACAAAGATCGGGTCCTGGAAACCGGAGATACGGTTGGCCTTGACATTTTCATAGTTCCTGTCGGGCGCCATGAATTTTCTTTCGACCACCGTTTCCATGATGGCGATATCCTGCCGGCTGAAAAACTTTTTCAGTTCGTTCATCACGGAATCGGAAACGGTAGTGTCGCCAACCATTTCTTCCGGTATAACCGTCTGATTATCCAGTGTATCGACGGCCCAGGTGCCGGCAGAGTCTTTTTCTACCTCTATGATAGTATCTAATTGTGCTGTAAAGATCGTCTTCTCATATGAAGTATAGGAGAACGTTTTAAGTTTTTCGGGATCATTACGGTGCCGGTTTGCCATCACACTGTCGATGATGCGGTGGGCCGGGTTGATCGTCGGCAGGATGACCACCTCTTTGAGGTTGAATGTTTTCTTTTGCAGGCTGATGACCAGTTCGGAGGTCTTCCCCGAAGGAATAACATACGTCATGGGATGATAACCCACATAGGTCAGCATGATCGACTCTACGGACTGTCTGCTGTAAATGGTGAACTTACCGTCTATATCGGTGGAAACGCCCACCCTTGTTCCAGAGATAAGGATATTCACAAAAGCGAGCGGTTCGCGGGTTTCCGAATCGATGACCCTGCCGGATACGCTGAAATCAGCCTGTCCGTTGGCCATATTCCCGGATAACAAAAAAGCAACAAAGAATAATATGATCCGGCAGAGGATTTTTTTCATGCTGCAAAAGTAGGATTTTGTGATGAATGACCGTGATACCGAAGTGTAATTGATCTGCTCCTGGTTCTTGGTTCTTGGTTCTTGGTTCTTGGTTCTTGGTTCTTGGAATCCTGGAACCCTGGAACCCTGGAACCCTGGAACCCTGGAACCCTGGAACCCTGGAACCCTGGAACCCTGGAACCCTGGAACTTTGGAACCCTGGAACCCTGGAACCCTGAAACTTAATTTTGCTATTTCACCAGAAATGGTTATGTTTACTGCAAGAATTATCATGAAAGAACCAAGATTAAACATGATCGCCAAAACCTTCGAAGGGCTTGAGGGTGTATTGGCACAAGAGCTTGCATCCATCGGTGCGGAAGAGGTGGAAGTGATCACCCGCGGGGTTAAATTCACCGGAGATAAGCGATTGCTTTACAGGGCAAATTACCAGCTCCGCACGGCACTGCGGGTGCTGGTGCCACTGTCGGGTTTTTACGCCGCCGACGAGACCATGCTCTACGATGGCGTCCGGCAGATCCCGTGGGAGAAATACCTGCATCATTCGGGGACATTTGCGATCGACAGTGTGATCAGTTTTTCGAAATTGACCCATTCGGGTTTTGTAACGCTGAAGGCAAAAGACGCCATTGCCGACCGGTTCCGCGACCGTTTCGGGAAGCGGCCCGATGTGGATACTAAAGACCCGGATCTGCGCATTAATGTGCATTTGTTCCGGGACCAGTGCACTGTATCAATAGATAGCTCAGGGGCTTCATTGCATTTGCGGGGATACAGCGTGGCAAGGTCGGAGGCGCCCCTGAACGAAGTGCTGGCCGCCGGCCTTGTATTGCTCAGTGGCTGGGATGGCAAAGAACCCTTGTATGACCCGATGTGCGGCTCCGGAACATTGCTGACCGAGGCGGCCCTCATCGCTGGAAAAGTGCCGGGAGGATATTACCGGGAGAAATTCGGCTTTGAGAAATGGCGCGATTTTGATAATAAACTCTGGATGCAGGTGAAAAGGGAATGTGAA
>JAWOHY010000054.1:0-26813 GCA_046484945.1 Bacteroidales bacterium | reverse complement strand
GCCGGAAGGTCTCCACCAGTGCGATGCGGGGTATTATAAGCCGATCTCCGTTATAGGATGGTTTTTCATCAAGAAATACGGGATCTGCTCCGAGTTCTCCATAAAGTTTTACCAGATCGTCCTGTTTTGAAGATCCGCCATATGCAATAAAGCTTCCGGCAGAGATCTTCCGGCCGTTATGGACAAGGCCTTCTTTCAGCCTATCCACCCGGAACCCGAATGAACTGGCCAGAAATGCCGCCTTGAAGCTTTCATTCCGCTCCACAGGCAGCGCCATTCCCCAGAATTCAGTTGGCAACCCCTCTTTTATCCTGAATGGCGCTGAAATTTCCTTTAGCTTTCCCTCAAGATTTTCCCTGACATTGGTTTTTACTTCCCTGACAGTCACCCCGTTGTGCAACGGCAACGACCAGCTGGTGATATCGTAAGGCCGCATGATTTCTCCACCGGGTGTATAACGCCGTACAGGAAATTCCTGGTCTTCCATCACTTCCTTGATGAAAGCCCGAAACGGTTGCGACAGCGGAATGGCCAGGTCATCCTTATAGTAAGTATAATCGCCAATTTTGATCGCATCTGTGATTTCATAGACATTCACACCATGCTCCATCAGGAGGTTCACCATCCGGACCATCTCCCCTGCATCGTGCTGTTCACCAGGAATAATATAGTAATAGGGCGGTTCCGTCTTTCCTTTCATGACCTCTTTTCTGCACAGGTCGTTTCTGAATTTCAGGATATCGCTTTTATGCTGTGCCGCCGTCCGCAACATCGAATAGGTACTGGCTTTTTCGTACTCCACCAGGTCGCTCAGTCGCCACCAGCCGCCCGGCCATGGGTCGGGCATGTTGATGCTCTTTTTGTACTCCGACAGTCCTTTTCCCGATACTCTGATTTCATTCGGCTCGATATAAACCGGGGAGGCAACATTGACCGAAGCGGCTTCCGTGAGCATACCAATCACACCTTTCCAGATGCAGGTTTCGGTCGAACCGGGCCAGTAATCATCAAAAAGGTAGCGCTGCGTGATCCCCCTGAGTCCCCGGGCTGTCATATCATTCATCATATTTGATCCGAACAGCCCGATCCAGGTGAAAATCCCGGCATCCACATTTTCCGCGATAGGGTCATGCGGAGGGGGCACGAAATACCGCACTCCGGCGGCCCCCATCTGGTGCTTCTCCACCATTACCTGCGGGAACCAGTCTTTATTGTAGATGGCTGCTATCGCCCGTGTATCCGACTGGCTGAGGCTAACGAAATCCCGGTTGTTGTCGTGGCCGACATACTTGTGATACACCCTGGGCAGATAACTGCCTTCGTATTTAGTTCCTTTGTATTGATTGTAATAATCGACAACTAAATCCATCCCGTCGGGGTTGTGACAGGGAACCATCATGAAGACAACTTCATCAAGGGAATTTTGAATTTTGAATTTTGAATTTTGAATTTTGCTTGCCTGACTGGTAATAAGTTCATATGCGATGGTGGGGGCTGACTGGGAGGGGGCTACTTCCGAGGAGTGCATCGATAGGGTTGCCAGGACAAAGACTTTGCCCTCCTGAATGAGCTTCTGCTGTTCTTCATCTGTCAGGTCAGGGTCCAGGGCCAGCTTGCGGTTGATTTCTTTCAGCCGGTCCAGGTCATTGATATTTTCCTCCGAAGAGATAAAACAGATATAGATCGGCTTATCCATGGGCGACCGGCCGATCTCCAGCATTTTCACCATACCCGACGCTTCATCGAGTTTCATCAGGTAATCGGTCAATGGTGAATAGTTAAACAACATCCTGTCTTCACCAGGCTCAAACCCGAAGTAATCTTTTGGGCTCTGGATTTGGGAAAAGGTGAAGAGTGAGGCGTGAAGCGCGAGGAGAATTAAAATTACCCTTATCATATTCATAAGATTTTCAAGAACCAGGAACCAGGAACCAGTTACCAGGAACAAATTACAAATAACCAATTACCACAGTTCATCATATTTCGTCCACAGGTAATCCCCCAGCTTCCAGGCCTTGTCGATCACAAGGTTTCCCCACTGTTTTGTATAGCTGGTCAGGAAAGCCCTGGCAATGGCCGGGTCCTGCTTATACATCTGCACGGCCTGTTTTTCAAAGGATTCCTGCCTGTCGAACAGCTCCTGCTGTATAGGCATCCAGACTTTATCTACATCGTGCCGCATATCGCCCCAGCGTTGCACTGAAAGGGTTCCCAAACGGTTAAAAGCCCACCAGGCTGATCTGTTGCTGAAACCTTCAATGCGGCCATCGACCTTGTAAGGTTCAGGCAGATCGCTGACCCCGCAATAGACCGGGATATAGACCGATGTTGCGACATTATCCATGGCCAGCCAGACCACCCCGCCGATGGGATCGGGCAGCCAGTCGCGGCATTGGATGATGGTGGCATAAATCGTGTACCAGCGGGCAATGGTCCGCTCCCCCCTCCATCCCCAGCCACCGTTGATCCGGTGCAGTATGTTCTCATCATAGGGCATCTGGGGATTTGCCAATGGAGAGATCACCATTTTGCCATCCTTGTCCGGGACAAGCAGGTTTTTTGTCATGTCAAATTCGGTTCCCTCATAATAATCTTTGAAGATCTCCACCAATTTTGGCAGTGTAACGGGTTGATCAGGTTTCACCGAAAAAGGATAGTTCTCCGCGTTGGGATCAAGTTTGAGTGATGGCGCCACCATATCGAAAACACGCCATTCCCTGCGGCGCGCAGCAAAAGTCGTTCGGCTCTCTGGAGCGTAAGCGTAGCAGAATTCGAAATCGTCCTTCGATTTGCACCAGCCCGAATCGATGGCTACCTGGAAAACATTGTCGGAGGCCATGAAATGATCCTTGTCCTTCAGGTTGATCTTCCTGATCTTGCTGGCATTGGCATTCACAGAAACATGTTCATCGGGTACGCGCTGGGCGGCCCAGATAGAGCCAATATTTCCTTTCCCCGGGCCAACAATCTCGAGGTGCCATACCTCATTCTTATCAGCAATGGTGAGGCATTCCCCGGCATCATTATAACCGAAAATTTTCGTCAGTTCGCCGGCCAGTTTGATCGCATCCCGCGCAGTGGTACATCTTTCCACCATAAGCTGGCAAAGCATTGTGCAATCGATCAGCCCGGCATCGCTCTGCAACGATTCCCTGCCGCCGAAGGTCGATTCACCGATGGCCAGCTGATGCTCGTTAATGCAGGGATAGGCTGAATTGACATAACCATAGGTATGAGCTACCTGTGGTATTTCGCCGATTTTTTCGTAGGCGTACAACGGCATAGCAAAAGTGTCGCAGGGAACCCTTTTTGTGATATCACACATGGTTCCCGGCGGATGATCTTTTGCCGGTTGAATAAATATCGATGTACGGGTCCGGTGGCTGTCATCCGTGTGAGAGGTAATCACCGATCCGTCTATGGTGGCCTTTTTACCGCAGGTGATCGAGGTACAGCCATCAGGAAACCCGTCAACCCAATCAGTCTGATCTACCTGCGCACTCATTGGATTTATAAATGAAAAACAAAAGAAAACGAAAAGGAATAGTAATTTTTTCATCATGCTAAAATATATAAGTTTCATAAAGACAAATATACGGTTTTGATACCACTAACTGATCAATCCCCAGTTGATATGGTCCTTTTTCATTTTATCCAGTTGACGTGCAAGGGGTTTGTTTTTATTCAGTTCCAGCAAAGGATCTTCGTTCAGGATATCGTTCGCCAGGTTGCGGGCGTATTTCAGGATCTTTTCATCGCGGATGATATCTGCGATCTTCAGATCGAGGATGCCGCTTTGCTTTGTTCCCTGCAGGTCGCCCGGGCCCCGCAATTGCAGGTCAGCCTCCGCGATCCGGAAACCGTCATTGGTCTCCACCATGGTCTGCAACCTTTTCCGCGCTTCTGTGGTCACTTTTTCACCGGTGATCAGGATACAGAACGATTGGTCGGCCCCTCTTCCGACACGGCCTCTTAGCTGGTGCAATTGCGAAAGGCCGAACCGCTCGGCATTTTCAATGATCATCACCGAAGCATTCGGTACATCGACCCCCACTTCGATCACGGTCGTGGAAACCATGATCTGTGTCTGGTTTTTGACAAACCGTTGCATTTCATAATCTTTATCAGCGGAACGCATCTTTCCGTGAACAATGCTCACAGCATATTCCGGCGGCGGGAAATCACGCACGATGCTTTCATACCCATCAGCCAGGTGCTTCAGGTCCATTTTCTCAGATTCCTTGATCAGGGGGTATACGACATATATTTGCCTGCCCTCATGGATCTTTTTCTTCATGAAGCCGAAGATCCGCAGGCGTGCCGCATCTGTAAAGAGCAATGTTTTAACCGGTTTCCTGCCAGGTGGCAGTTCATTGATCACCGATATATCCAGATCACCATATAAAGTCATGGCCAGCGTTCTGGGGATGGGTGTGGCGGTCATTACCAGGACATGCGGAGGGTTGTTACTCTTGGTCCACATCCTGGCGCGCTGGGCTACCCCAAAGCGGTGTTGCTCATCAATGATCACCAGTCCGAGATTTCTGAAAACCACCGGGTCTTCGATCAGGGCATGGGTGCCGATCAGGATATTTAATTCCAGGGCTTGCAATTGCTCATGCAGCTCCCTGCGCTTCGATGCCGGCGTTGAGCCGGTCAGCAGGTCAATCTTTATACCAAGCCCCTCCGTCATGCGGGTCAGTGTATTGAAATGCTGGACGGCAAGAATCTCCGTCGGAGCCATCAGGCATGACTGGTAACCGTTATCAGCGGCTATCAGCATCGACATCAGCGCCACCAGGGTTTTTCCGCTGCCAACATCCCCCTGCAGCAAACGGTTCATCTGCTTACCGGAACCCAGGTCTTTACGGATCTCTTTTATCACCCTTTTTTGGGCTTCGGTTAGCGTGAACGGCAGATTTTCGCTGTAGAACCGATTGACATACTCACCCACACTGGCAAATACAAATCCATTGATCTTTTGCTGCCTGATCATCTTATCCTTCAGCAGGCTGAGCTGGATAAAGAAAAGCTCCTCAAATTTTAGCCGGGCCTGCGCTCTTTGTAATTTTTTCTGATCTTCCGGAAAATGGATCTGCCGCATGGACTCTTCCCGTCCCATCAAAGAAAGTTTTTCCCTGATCTCTTCAGATAGATTTTCCGGTATCTTTCCCTGCGATTGCAGCACGAGTTCCTTGAGAAGTTTGACCAGGTTCTTGCTGGCAAGCCCGCGGTTTTTCAGTTTCTCTGTGGTGCTGTAAATCCCCTGTAGGGTTTGGGCCATTGTCCGGTCGAAATCGGCAGCCCTTTCTATTTCAGGGTGGGCAATATTATATCGCCGGTTAAAAACCGTAGGTTTACCAAACACGATATATTCCACGTTGGGTAAAAGCGTTCCTTCGATCCATTTGATCCCCTGGAACCATACCAGTTCAATTTCACCGGTGTCGTCCCTGAAAATGGCCGACATTCTACGGGCCCTTTTCTCGCCGATGATCCTGATTTGGGTGATAGTACCCCTGAGCTGCACATAGGCCAGGTCGGGCGCTATTTCCTTCACCTTATAGATACGGCTTCGGTCGACATACCGGAAGGGATAGTAACCGATCAGGTCACCAAAAGTATGGATATCAACTTCTTTCTTCAATAATTCAGCCCGTTTCGGGCCAACTCCCTTCAGGAATTCCACGGGTGTTTCGAGGAATGTTTTCATACATGGCTGATTATCCGTTCATCAAATGTAATAAAAAAAGCCGCCTCGTTGTGGTTGGGCGGCTTTTCCAGATGTATTGTATTTCGTTTAGTATTCCCAGAGACTTTGCTCGAAGTTCAGCAGTTCAAGCTTGATCCTCTCGGCCTCGAGCAGTGCGTCGAGGCCCTGTGCATACTCTGAGATCCTTCGGTCATAGACGTTTTGTTCTTTATAAATATAACTGCTAAAGAATCTTTTCATGAATATTTCATCATACGATCTTCTGGCAGCGTCGTTAAAACGGTTGAAGACCTCAGCCTGGGCCAGTACCGGACGGGCTTCCGGGTAATAGATCCAGAAAAGCGGCTCAGTGAATTCTTCTTCATTTCTCTCCTTGATCATCACCGGACAGATACCGAGGATACGAACCATCATCTGGGACCTTTTCTTGTCAAAATACCAGTCTTCCTTGATCCTGACCCGGCTTACCCTGCTCGGATCAAAGTCGGAATAGATAATTGTATCATACTGATCATAAGGTGGATAAGGCCTGGTCAGTGTCAGGTGCACAGTATCGACCTGCCGTGACACAATTTCCTGGTAGGTCAATGGCACCAGGAATTCATCGGTATTGGAGATATCGTATGCTGTAATTGAACCTTCCCTGAGGGCGTCCATCACAACAGTGATAAAATTTCTCCAATTGTTATGCGGTTCAACCGGGTAATAGAAGGGCTGGTTCATTTTCTGGCGCATATCGATCTCACGCCAGAGTCTTTTAGACCACATGATATCTGCCTTTCTGACGGCCGGCAATGCTATGGGTTGCATATCCACCAGGTCATTGTCATAATGTACCACATCCTGCGGCATATTGTCAAGTATTTGTCCATTCACCGAAGCGGTAAAGCCTGACAGGATGAACAAGGACAAAAAAATGAATGTTATCTTTTTCATAATGTGACCTCCACAAATGATTATCTGATTTCCAACGAAATAGGATTTAAGCTTCTGGGTATATTATCGGGCCCTTCAGCCTGTATGTTTTCAAAGAAGAATTTCTGGCCCCGGCGTGCATTCTGGATCATGCGGATCATTTCATCGTTGAAACGATTGCTGGTCCCTCTCTGGGATATTCCGTCCCCACCTATAATGGTCGTCATCCGGAATGATTTCACTTCAAAATACAAGTCAAATTCAAAATCCTTCATGACCGGAATGATGGCGCCTGCAGCTAAAAGAGTGCTTTTATCAATAGCGCCTTCGACCTGGCCGGCGATTTCAGCTACCGGGCTGGGAACACGTCTGATCCGGAATTCTGCCGATCCCATTTTACGGGGTTCGCCCTGGTAAAGGGCGTCGACAGAAATAACGGTGCGGGCCTGTCCTTGCGGCACCCTTACGATCCATTCTTTTCCACTGGCATCCTTTTTCATGGTTCCAACAGAGATGGCAGGACGAAGATTCGCTTCTGCGATACCGGGGACTGATATGGAAACGGGGTTATCGACACCGATGTAAAACACATTCATCTTGGTAGCGGCCACGGTTAGAGAAGGCGGAGCTACCACATATTCTCCAGAGAATTTGTAAGGAACCCGTTCGCCTTCCGGGGAAACAACTTCAATGACGCCTGCGTAACGTTGCGGACCAACATTGCTTGCCGGAAAATTCAACTTGACAACACCGTCTTTTCCATCGACTTTCTGCGCCCTGTCCTTATTACTGACAGTGATCTCATCGGCCCCCATCAGTACATAAACCTCTGGTGTTTGCTTGGTGTCAAATGCTGTTACCAGCACTTCCGCTTCGTATTTATCTCCCTGGAGCACGTAATTGGTTTTGGGGATGATCTTTGCTTCGATCCTGTCGAATTTGAAATCAGCAATATCAATGGCAGTATACAATTCAGCCACAACGTCAAATTCCGTGGTCTGTACTTCCGCCTTGATCTTGTTCAGGATTGTAACGGTAGCAGCCAGGATCGAATGATAAAAATTATGCATTTCCCAGGACTGTTCCCTTCCACCGGCATCATAAAAGGGGCCTTCCGTATCCAGGCCCACCTGGATATTCTCGCGAAAATCCTCAGGAACAAGGTCAATCATATTACTCTTAAATTCCTCAATTTTCTTCCTGAGTTTTTCTGCCTCTCCACGGTTAATGAAAAAATTTGTTGCCTCATCATACTTATCTTTCGTCGGAACTTTGGCCATATTCAATATGGGAAGCTCCGTTTTTTTACCCGGATTAAGCGGATCAGGCATTAACTTCATTTCATAAAACCGTCTCATTGTCTCGACAGAATCTTTTCGCTCAGATCTCATGACCACTTGAAAGATCAACCGGTCGACATATTCCTTCATATCCAGCGACAATCTCCTGGCCTCCTGTGCTTTATCATAGAATTCCTCCACTTTTTGCGGGCGGAGTTGATTTTGCTTTTCAAATTCCACATAAAGATTGCTCAGCTTGTTTTCAAAGACCTCGATGGTGTTTTCCATGCTCAGATTCACCACCAGAAAGGCGTCAAGCATATCCTTGGAAACGTTAAGAGCCAGCAGGGCAGTCAGCACAAGATACAACATGGCAATCATTTTCTGCCGTGGTGTCTCTTTATATCCAGCCATATATTTTTGTTATTAATCTGTTAACAATCAGTTTTTTTAAGTAGCAACCGGAGCTGTTTATCATTTGCCTCTGCCGGTCATCGCACTAAGCATTCCACCGTATACCTCATTTAATGAAGAAATACGTTGTGTAAGGATATTCATCTGTTCCTTATATACGGCCATTGAATCGGATGAATCTTTCATGTTTTTCAGCAATTCCGTCATGGTTTCACGAACCCTGGCAGATGACTGGATTTGATCATTGCTGCTCTGAAGTTGAAGCTCATAAACGGAATTCAGCGCAGAGAGCTTATCGGCAATCTGGTTCAATTTTTCATTATATGCTTTACCGTCAACGCCTGAAAAATCAAGGTTTTTAGCTGATTGTGACAGCACGTCTGCCGATTTGGAATATTGCTGCGCCAGGGACTGTGCCGATTCCATTGCTGTTCTCATACTCTCGGTGAATTGCTTGGTCACCGAAATATCGCTTTTAAGGATATCAGCCGCTTCCTTGTAGGTTGAAGAAAGGTGGGCGGCATTATCACCGGCGTTCTTAATGCTATTGATGTATTGGGAAGAAGCATTTGCATCCTTCTGGAGGGTCTCTGCAGCAAGGTCGTAGGATTTAGTAAGGTTCTCCGCTGACCGTGCAGCGCCTTTCACGTTTGACAGATACTCATTGGTTGCATTGGCAGCATCGGTGATATCGGACAGTTTGGAGGTACTATCACTCAGTTTCCTCAGACCTTCGCCCAACCGGTCGATCAGGTGTTTATCGATCTGTGATTTCTGCAAGAGGTCATCCAGTTCTTCGGTCGGCTTTTTATGACCTTTAGTTTCACCGTTGCCGTGGTAGAGACCGGCTAACTGGGGATAGACAAGACTCCAGTCGGGCTCCACATAAGGCGGTTCCCAGGCTGAGAAGAAGAAAATAATCGCTTCGGTACCCAAACCCACAATAAGCATGATATCTGCTCCGGGGTAGTGGTTGATTTTGAACAATGCGCCAAGGATTACGACTGATGCTCCGAGGCCATACAATCTGGCCATGAAATTTCTGAATCCGCGTCTTCTGACAAATGTGTTAATACCCATATGATTTAAGAATAAAGTGTTTTAAAAGGTTGTTAAATAATTATCAGTAATTCTGGTTAGTTATAGACTCTGGAGGCCTTGGAGGGGTTATCATCTTTATTTCTTCCGAGATAAGGCAGGATGCAACGGAAGCCGATATAACTTTTAGCCGTATCCTGGTATTCATAATCGCGGGTTGAAACCTGCAAATAATAGGCGATATCTTTCCATGATCCTCCGCGGATAACTTTACGTTTCATGGCAGGAGGATCATCCTCTTTTGCATTATAGGTAAAATTGGGGTTCATATCCCAGGTGAAATTATAGGAGGATGGGTCATAGGCGCTGTTTGTCCATTCTGAGACATTACCTGCCATATCGTATAACCCGAAGTCGTTCGGGGGATAATGGGCAACGATCACGGTACGAAGCCCGCCATCATCAATATAATTACCTCTCAGCGGCTTAAAGTTAGCCAGGAAGCACCCTCTTTCGTTGCGGGTGTAAGGCCCTCCCCAGGGGTATGGATTGTTATTGTAACCGCCTCTAGCAGCCCATTCCCATTCGGTTTCAGTAGGAAGCCTGAAATCCACAATTTCGATATCCCCCTTTTTTCTGCCCATGGCACTATTCATCAATTCTGTACGCCAGATGCAAAACGCCCGTGCCTGTTTCCAGTTTACCCCTACCACAGGATAAAAGTTGTAGGCGGGATGCCAGAAATAAGCCTTTGTCAGCGGATCATTAAAGGAGTAAGTATAATCATGGATCCAGGAGAGGGTATCCGGATAGACATTGATCACCTCTTTTCTGACGAAAACAGAACGGTCGCGCATACCCTGGGGTCTGTTAGCGAAAGCCGCATTTTCCGAATTGGCCTCCTGTGTCCAGTCTTTACGCGCTGCCGCCTGATAATCAATCCAGTAATACTCATAAAAAAGTTTACGGGTATCTATTTCCTTCTTCCTGAAATACCGCTCATGTTCCGGAATGTACATCTCATCGTTGAGAATGTCACGAATATCCTGATCGCTGCTGCTCCATTCAATATCCTCACTCCAATTGATCAGTGGAGGATCGTATATTTCACCGGTTTTCTTGTTCTCCTGTATCAGGTATTCATCGGGCCGGATATCGCCCAGGATACGCCTGGCAATCGAATCACGCACCCAGTAAACAAACTGGCGGTATTCATCGTTGGTAATTTCGGTTTCATCCATAAAAAACGCGGAAACGGAAACCGTTTTTGGCTCCTGGACAAATGCGTAGGCAATGTCCTGATCGCCAACACCCATGGTGAAGCTACCTTGTGGAATAAAAACCATGCCAAATGGATCAGGCTGGAAGAAAGGCCTGGTCTTGCGGCTAACACCCACCAGCTCACCGCTGCCGGAATTGTTGCAGCTGGTTAGGATGACTGCTGCGGATATCAGCAGCAAGAATAAGGGAAGTCTTTTCATAACAGTTCTTTTTAGGCCAAATATTAACGAGCTTTGCAAAGTTTTATTTTGAAAAAGTGTCCAAAAATAAAAAATATATGAATAAAAAAGGTTTTTTTTTGTTTTTATAAAAATCTGGTATTCTTATAACTTTTCCTTCCACGGTCTAATTCAAGCCTGAAACAATAGTTCAGCATGATCTCATGAGAGCCGCCAAATACCGGTAATGAAAGTTTATTGACATTAATATCGTATGAATAACCGATCCTGAAATCTTTATATTGCAGTCCAAGGAGTAAGATAACTGACTCATTCCAGCGATAGCCGGCGCCGAGCCACACGGTCTCTTTAAATCTGATGGTGGCATTGACTTCGGCCTGTATGGTCGACAGGTTGGTTTCAATGATAGCGGAGGGTAATAATTCAAAATCAGGGTTTCCCCGGAAAGTGTATTCATAGCCGCCCGTGATAAAGAAAGTCCGGTCCAGTTTCATACGAACCCCGCTGTCGGTACTCTCATTGCTGATCGGTTTTCCTTTGGTCTGCACCAGGTGCAAACCTGATATACCTATATAATAATTGTCCGGGACACGGTAAAATAAACCCAGTGAAAAATCGATCAGCATATCACTTTCTGAGGAGAGCCCCTGTAACAGCGGATCCAGTTCATCATTCGGGCGGAGCTTCGCAAAGTCGATGGAGCGATTGTTGAACTCTATCTGTGCGCCGATACCCAGCCGGCCCAATCCCATATTTCTTTGATGAGCATACCCGATCTTCACACCGATGGTTTTTTCATAACCCAGGGCGTCCTGCATGATCACAAGGCCCACTCCACCACGCAAAACCCGGATCGGCAAACTGCCTGCTACAAAATAAGTGCGGGGAGCCACCTGATTTCCTTCTTCCTTCCCAAAACCGGTCCATTGCGACCGGTTCGCCCCGGTCACACAAACAGCATTCTCATTTCCGGCCACTCCGGGATTATTCACCAGACCGTAAAACATATACTGTGAAAAATTCGGCTCCTGCTGGCCCTGAACCAGTCCGGCCTGCCAGCATATCAATAGGATCAATGAAATAATAAGGTAATTAACCTTCCGAAGCTTCATTTTTGAGTAACGGTTAGAATAACAAATGGCTAAATTATATAAAAAACTATCACAATCCCCTTAACGTGAATTAAAACACAATATTTTATCAAAGGTAATTCATATTCATCTGCCAATTGATCCATATTGACTAATTTCGCCGCCTGATCAATCATTGACCTCGCATTATGTCATTCATTACGAAAGAAAGACCATTCAGCAGGCGATGGCTCATCGCGTATGCCCTGATCGTAACCGGGGCATTTGTCATGGCAGCAGGGTTTGTCTTATTTATAACACCATATAAAATTGTACCCGGAGGTGTTTACGGCATCGCCATTATCCTGCATCACCTGTTCGGTTTCCCGGTGGGCCTTACGGCCATATGCTTCGACATACCCATTGTCATCATCGGCACCCGGATCCTGGGACCGCGATTTGGCGTAAAAACGGTGGTGGGATTTTTATTGACCGCCCTGTTTGTCGACTCGTTGACCTACTTCTGGGGTAATTTGCCCCTGGTGGAAAACAATGGCCTGTTATCGTCCATATATGGCGGAGTGTTGATCGGCCTGGGCCTGGGATTGATTTTCAAGGCCAGGGCTACTTCCGGCGGATCGGATGTGGTGGCGATGATCCTGTCGAAATACAACAAACTGCCACCCGGACAGATGATCATCCTTGTCGACTCCGTGGTGGTTCTGGCCGGGTTGTTCTCATTCATGGACTGGGTCATTCCGCTATATTCACTGATAACAATATTCATTACCGGGAGAGTGATGGATGTTGTGCTGCAGGGCATCAGTTATGATAAAACCCTGTTTATCATATCCGATAAACATGAACTGATCCGTGATAAGATCATTAACGACATCAACCGGGGAGGCACATACCTTCATGGCAAAGGCATGTTTGGCGGACAGGAGAAAACGATCATCTTCACCAATGTGAACCGGCGCGAAATGGCTATCTTACAGGAATATATCCACCAGATTGACCCCGCTGCCTTCATGACCGTCATTAACGCCAACGAAGTGCTGGGCGAAGGGTTTCGATCGCTCAGAGAAAAAATTGACTCAGATTGATTGCTACTTAAACAACCGGATTATATCATTCCCGTTTGCGAATATCAGCAGCCCGAACAGTATGATCATCCCGGCTACCTGGGCATACTCCATGAATTTGTCGCTGGGTTTACGGCCGCTGACGATCTCATAGACCAGGAACATGACGTGTCCCCCGTCAAGTGCGGGGATCGGCAAGAGGTTCAAAATCGCCAGCATGATCGACAGGAATGCCGTTAACCGCCAGAACGCCTGCCAGTTCCAGGTCGACGGGAAAATGCTGCCGATAGTGATAAATCCACCGACCGATTCATACGCTTTGACCTCCGGAGAAAAAAGCAGTCGTAGCTGCTTGAGATAATTTCCGATTCCGTCGACAGTCCTGACCAGGCCTGCCGGGATTGCCTGGATCAGGTTGTAATCTTTCTGGTGAAATTCGAAGTGCCGGGTGGGATCGGTACTGATCCCAACCATGCCTTCATCAGTAACCTGTATCTGATAAAACAGGGTGTCCCGGCCCCTGACAACAGCCGTCTGCACCATTTCTCCTTTAGCGCTTTTAACAACTGCGACAAATTCATCGAAATATGCGATCGGGGTATCATTCACCGAGATGATCCGGTCGTGCACCTCAAGCCCGGCATCCCTGGCCGGCGAAGGATCGCTGAACCCCTCCACTTCAAAAGGAAACCGGGGTGAAAGAAAAACCGGTTCCTTGAGCTTGACCAGCTTCCCGAGAGAGCCTTCCGGAATATCGATATTGACAAACTGACCGTCGCGTTCAACCTGTATCGTTTCCGCTTCATCGAGGATCAATGTAACCGGGATCTTATTGAAATCTTCAACAGGCTGACCATCAATAGATAAGATACGATCGCCGTTTTGCAGGCCCATTTCAGCAGCCAGATCATCTGCCACGATGCCATATTTATTGACTTCTGAAGTGGGCAGGTACTGCTCGCCCCAGAAGGCCAGAATACCTATATAGATAATGAATGCCAGTATAACATTCACTGTAACCCCGCCAATCATGATGATCAGGCGCTGCCAGGCCGGTTTTGACCGGAATTCCCAGGGTTTCGGTTCCTGTTTTAATTGTTCCTTGTCCATCGACTCGTCAATCATCCCTGAAATCTTAACGTAGCCGCCCAGTGGCAGCCAACCGACACCGTATTCGGTTTCCCCGCGCCTGAATTTAAACAGCGAAAACCACGGATTAAAAAAGAGGTAAAACTTTTCCACCCTGGTTTTAAAAACCCTGGCTGCTATAAAGTGCCCCAACTCGTGAAAAACCACTAATATGGAGAGACTCAGAAGAAGTTGGGCTATTTTGATGATGATTTCCATAATGTCTGTTAAATGAAAGAATTTATTTCTAAGAAGTATTGATTTACAGGATATGCTTCCGTGCTGACAATGTTAAAACTTTATAAAACCGGCCGGATCGACCGGCACTCCGTTGTACCATAATTCAAAATGCAGGTGTGGTCCTGTGCTGAGTTCACCGGAACTCCCGACGATGGCAATGGGATCGCCCGCTTTTACAAAAGTGCCCTGATCCTTGAGCAAAGCCGAATTATGCTTATATACGGAAACCAGGTCATTCTCGTGCTGTATACTGATATTGTAACCGGTTTCAAGCGTCCACCCGGTAAAAATGACTACCCCGTCAAGGGTGGCCTTGATCGCCTCGTTTCGCACCGATACAATATCTACCCCAAAATGTCTGCTGGCCGGATCGAATGCCGAAGTGATAATTCCCCGCAAAGGTGCGAAAAAAGTGAAATGGCTGATATCCGGCCTGGAGCCAATTCTTCCGACTGTTGCCAGTTTAACATCTCCTTCTGCCAGCTGTTCTTCAAATTCTGCACGAAACAATGAATCTTCCCTTGACGGATGACGGTAAATATTCTGATAGTGGTTGTTGGTATCCTTTTTCAGCGGTGTTACGATCGTTGTATCCTTTCCAGATAAAACGATCCTCAGGTTCTCAAGGTAAAGAGATTTCTGACGCACGACCGTCTCCAGGGAATCGGTCAGTTCACTCAGCCTGTATACCTTCTCATACAGCGTAACATCAGTATAGCCAGGAATATATTCCCGTAGCGATGTAAAGGCAATGATGATCGTGGTGATGAAAACCAGCAGAATGGCCAGGGTACCGGTCGCTATAAACACATTGAGCCGGCTCAGCTTAAAGGATAGCTTCTCCTCATAGGTTTCGTCATTCAGGATAACCAGTTTATACTTGTTCCTGAGTTTGCGGTACCACTTCTTTTTCAAATGATTATCTTCAGCCATTTCACCGGATTAGGGGCTGCAAATATCGGAATTTTTCGGGGAACGGGAATATTTTTTACCTTTGCGTAATGGAATGGCTGATTAAGTTCAGGCATGGAATATAATATTTTCAGAAATTTATAGTTATTAAAACCGGACGCATAGAAACACAGTCCATGGTTTTTATTTAATCTTTACAGACTACAATTACGAGGGTTCCCGTGCAGTTGCGCATTTCATACCGGAATTTCATATACGCCACCGGGCTGTTGATGATTCTTTTCACTGCCTATTCCTGTTCGACCAAGAAGAATACATTAACCCGCCGGATTTACCACAATATCACCTCCCGGTACAATGTCTATTTCAACGGAAGGGAGAGCCTGAATGAAGGAAGGGTTGAACTGATCAAAGGGGTGAAAGATAATTACCAGCTCATACTACCGGTATTCAATTTCGGCACCAAACAGGAGGCTCAGCAACGCAATCCCCAGATGGACAGGGCCATTCAGAAGGCTTCCATGACGATCCAGAAGCACTCCATGCCCTTTGGCGGGATGGAACGGGTCAGGTGGATCGACGACGCTTATCTGCTCATCGGCAAGGCTTATTTTTACAAGCAGGAATATTTCAGCGCCCGGCGAACATTCAACTTCATCATACAGGAATATGGCTATAATGATATCAAGTATGATGCCATGATCTGGCTGGCCCTTACTTACAACCAAACCCAGGAATTCGAAAAATCAGAACCTTTGCTTAACCTGATTAGCAGCGATGTATCCAAGAATCTTGTGCCGCAGAAGGTTGTCATCATCCTGCCACAGGTATATGCTGATCTATATATACGGCAGGAAAGATATGACCAGGCCGTCGAATATCTTTTTGAAGCCATTGCATACAATCCCAAACGTGATCTCAAAACGCGCATGATGTTCATTCTTGCGCAGATCTATCAACAGAACGGAGATCTTTACCGTGCGTCCGAATGGTACACGAAAGTGATCAAGCGTAATCCTGTTTATGACATGGCCTTCCAGTCGAAAATCAACCTGGCCAGATCATACGACGCCCAATCGGGCGACCGGAAACTGGTAACCAAGCTGCTCACCAAGATGCTGAAGGACGATAAAAATAAGGACTACAAGGATCAGATCTACTATGCCCTGTCGGAAGTAGCGCTCAGGGATCAGGACACTGCTGCCGGTATGGATTACCTGAGATTATCCGTCGCTACCTCGGTAAATAACAATTACCAGAAGGCAACATCATCATTAACCCTCGCCGATCTCTACTTCAATATACCCTCCTACGAAAATGCACAGGCCTACTATGATACCGCCATGATGTTCATTCCCAAGGACTATCCGGATTACAACCAGATAGAAAGAAAGACCCGCATGTTGAACGAACTGGTGCAGAACCTGATTGTCATCCATCATGAGGATAGCCTCCTCCGCCTGGCCAACATGAGCGACCATGAGCGTAACTTAGTCATTGACAAGCTCATTGCCGATTACAGGGAGGAACAAAAACGACTGGCAGAACAACAACAACTGGATATAATTCTTGCCCAGCAGCGACAGGCCAGTTCGGCCACCGGAACCGGAAGTCCGGGAGTCCCCATCGGAGGAAAGTGGTATTTTTACAATGTCCAGACCAGGGAATACGGCTTGTCCGAATTCATTAAAAAATGGGGACAGCGCAACCTGGATGATCTCTGGCGCATTTCCGACAAGCAGGTTATTGCCTTCATGGATGACCGCAGCGGAATGGATAACGGCGACGCCATGGCAGCCGATACGCTGGTCCCGGGGGCGAACGATCCGACAAACCGGGAATATTATATGAAAGATCTGCCTTTCTCAGAGGAAGCACAGATGGCAGCAAACAAAAGAATACTGGATGCATATTTTCAGGCAGGACGGATCTATAAAGATGGTTTAATGGATAACCCCAAAGCAGAGGAGACTTTCCGGACAATGAACACCCGTTACCCGGACAATGATCATATGCTGCAAGCTTATTATTATCTGTATAAAATATTTTCCGAAGAAGGCCAGCCTTTACAAGCAGAGCATTATAAAAGCCTGATCATTAACAACTTTCCCGAAAGTGACTACGCTAAACTTTTGATCGATCCGGAGTATTTCAGCAAACTGGCTGCCGGGAAGAACCAGGCAGCTGTCCTGTATGAAGACACTTATCTGTCTTACAAAGCGGGGCAGTATTTTCAGGTCATTGCCAAAAGTGACCTGGCTTTGGCCACTTATGGCGATACAATCGACCTGGCGCCAAGATTTGAATACCTCCGGGCTGTTTCGATCGGACGGGTAGACATTATCGACTCCCTGGTAGCAAGCCTTCAAAGAATTATCCTGAAGTATCCCAACAGTGAAATAAAGACTTTATCGCAGGGGTTGCTCGCGCATATAGTCCAGGACCATCCCGAACTGGCCGATGATAATTTTATCCTGCCAGGCCAGGAACCCGCAGAGATTGAAAAACCCTCGCCTTACAGCTACAACGGAAGCGGTCAGCATATGTTCATGATGGTGGTCGATTCCCGGGAAATACGCCTGAACCCGTTCAAGGTCAAAGTCTCTGACCATAACCAGAAATTTCACCGTCTGGAAAACCTTACCGTCAACAGCCTGGTGCTCGATAAACAAAATTATATCGTAACGGTGGGAAACTTCAATAATGCATCAAAAGCACTGGACTATCTCGATGGTATAATCATCAGCGATTATGTATATGCTGACATCAGGAGTGGAACTTATCATACCTTTGTCATTTCAACAGAAAATTATCCGATCTTTTTCAAAGAAAAAGACCTGGAAGAATATAGAAAATTCTATGGCAAGCATTACAAATAAAGATAATTATTAACAAACCTTTTATTCCAATGGGAAAAAATGACAGCACTGAAACACCTGCCGTAAACATGATCGGAAAAGGCACCAAGATCAAAGGTGATATACGATCTGACGGGGATTTCCGGGTAGATGGCATCCTGAATGGCTCCATCCAGTCGAACGGTAAAATTGTCGTGGGCATTTCGGGTAGTATTGAAGGTGATATTTCCTGCCAGAACGCCGATATTTCGGGTACGGTTAAAGCGGTTATCCGGGTGCAGGAATTGCTTTCCCTGAAGTCGACTTCCAGGGTTGCCGGGGAAATTAATACCAATAAACTGGCTATCGAACCAGGCGCGAAATTCTCCGGAACCTGTAAAATGGAAGACGAGATTCTGGCCAAAGTTCAGGAAGAAACCAGGCATCATGGAACCATCGTCAAAGAAAAAGAAAAAATCACTGGTTAATTATGCCCAATATACCGGAATCGCCTTTCAGATGATGATCATCATATTGATCGGTGTATTCGGAGGGTTTAAACTCGACCAATGGCTCAATATGTCAATCCCGGTATTCACCGTTCTCCTTTCTTTACTGGCGGTAATCCTGGCCATCTATTCCGTGACGAAAGATCTTATCCGAACCGGCAAACCACCCGATAATCAAGATACCGGCACATAATGAAAAAGAAATTGAAACATTATTTTATTCGCCTGGTGCTTCTGACGTTGGTCCTGGCCATCATTGCTGTCATACTCTATGGAGTGCTGCCTGAAAACGCCCTCCCCCCATTGCTGCCTTATATGTTCGTCTTGTTTTTTGTCGTAACAGCAGCGGTTCACCTGATCCTGCTCCGTATCACCCGGGTGGATATGAGAAAATTCGTATCCTATTTCATGATGGCAACCCTGATCAAGCTGGTTATCTATTTTACAGCCGTACTGGCTTACATATTGATCCACCGGGCGGGTATGTTACCCTTTGTCATTTCGTTTTTTACTTTATATATCATATACACCATTTTTGAGGTTACCACCATCCTGTCACAAATAAAGGATCAGAAGGTGAAGAATTAATATTAACAGATATGAAAAAGAATACGCTGAAAGAGATGGCCGAAGTCAACATGATGGATGGCTATGAAAAGATCGACAATTATAATATTGCCAATGTTAATAAAATGGCGCGCCATTACTATGAGATCCTGAAATATATCGGTGAAGACCCGGAGCGGGAAGGGCTGAAAGACACACCGGTCAGGGTGGCCAAGTCGATGCAGTTCCTTACCCATGGATATATACTGAACCCGGAGGAGATCCTGCGTTCTGCCATGTTCAGGGAAGATTACAAGGAAATGGTCATCGTAAAAAATATCGAAATATACAGCATGTGCGAGCATCACATGATACCTTTCTTCGGTAAAGCACATGTGGCATATATTCCCAATGGCTACATCGTAGGTTTAAGCAAGATCCCGCGGGTGGTGGATGCCTTCGCCCGCCGGCTGCAGGTGCAGGAGCGGCTGACATCCCAGATCAAAGATTGCATTCAGGATACACTGCAACCACTGGGCGTTGGGGTGGTGATCGAAGCCCTGCACATGTGCATGGCCATGCGGGGGATCCAGAAGCAAAACAGTGTGACCACCACCTCCGATTTCACCGGGGCATTTTTAAAAGAACCGACCCGGGGGGAGTTCATACACCTGATCGGTTCCGATTTACGATAAACCTTTTAGTCGCGCAACAGAATTATTGCTATTTTTGCTGGCCGGTTCATTTTAATCCATCATCAGAAACAATGAAAGCATACGTTTTTCCAGGCCAGGGGGCCCAGTTTGTCGGTATGGGGAAAGATCTTTTTGAAGGATCTTCTCTTGCGAAAGAGCTTTTCAACAAGGCAAATAATATCCTGGGTTTCAATATCACCGAGGTAATGTTTGAGGGGACGGATGAAGAACTGCGCCAGACGCGGGTCACACAGCCGGCCATTTTCCTCCATTCTGTCATTCTTTCCAGGGTTTTAGGCGATGAATTCAAGCCGGACCTGGTAGCAGGCCACTCCCTGGGGGAATTCTCGGCTCTTGTCGCCAATAAGGTACTGACTTTTGAAGACGGGCTGAAGCTGGTGGCCAAGCGGGCATCCGCTATGCAAATAGCCTGCGAACTGGCTCCTTCCACCATGGCCGCCGTCCTGGGAATGGAAGATACAGACGTGGAAAAAGTACTGGGTCTGATCAAGGATGAAATCGTAGTGCCGGCCAATTATAACAGTCCGGGCCAGCTGGTCATCTCCGGCTCGGTCAGAGGCATTGAAATGGCCTGTGAGAAGCTGACGGAAGGCGGCGCCAAAAAAACGGTCATCCTGAATGTCAGCGGGGCTTTTCATTCCCCCTTTATGCAACCCGCCGCCGAAGAGCTGTCTAATGCTATAAAAGCTACGAAATTCAACAAAGGGATCTGCCCTGTTTACCAGAATGTTACCGGACAGGGAGTGACCGATCCCGAGATCATCAAAAAAAACCTCATCGCCCAGCTCACCTCCCCCGTCCGCTGGACGCAAACCGTTAAAAATATGATCGCCAGCGGCGTGACCCAGTTCATCGAAGTCGGACCCGGCAGCGTACTGCAAGGTTTGATCAAGAAGGTAAAGCGGGATGTGGTGACAAGCAGCGCGGAGTTTACCAGGAAGGGTTGAGGGTATTGGTTCTTGGTTCTTGGTTCTTGGTTCTTGGTTCTTGGTTGTTTGGTTGCTGATCGGGAACTGCGAACTGCGAACTGCGAACCGTCACAGCTCCCCGTTCCTCAGCTTCCCGGAAGCAATCAACCGGCCGAGCGCTTTCTCTTTCAAACTGCGTTCCAGTGCATTCATGTAATTCATATTATGCATGTCGGAACCAATAAAATCGATCATGCCCTTTTCAATGAGCTTTTCGGCGAATTTCTTTACCGGGTCGGGATAAAAACCGGCCAGGGAAACGGTGTTTAACTGGAAGAAAACGCCGCGCTCCTTCAGGTCTTCATATTTGGCGAAGTCTTTGAACCAATAAGAATAACGCTCCGGATGGGCAAGAATGACCTTGTAGCCGTCGCATTGAAGGTTGAAGATTGAAGATTTAAGGTTGGGGGGTGGGGAATAGTAAGAGATTTCAACAAGGATAAATTTATCGGCAAAGCTTAGCAGGTTGCCGTTCTTCATTTTTTCTTCGAAGCCATCGTCAAGCAGATATTCGGCGGCCGCTTCTATTTGAACAGGCAAGTTTTCGGCGGCAAGGGCTTCCCGAAGTTTTTCCAGGCCTGAAAGGATGTTCTCAGGGGTATTTTTATAGAATTCGGACTGGATATGCGGGGTGGTGATGAGTTTGGTGAAGCCGAGCGCATGCATTTTCCTGACCAGGTCGAGGGAATCCTCCATAGTCCGGGCGCCGTCGTCAATGCCAGGAATGAGATGGGAATGCATATCGGTTTTAACAGCCGAGAAATCCGTTGTTTTTTTCTTCGGGGCAGTTATGGAAAAGAGATTTTTTAGCAAGAGTTAAGGTTTTTTTAAACACATTAGGCACAATAGGGCACATAGAAATAATTCAAAATTCAAAATTTAAAATTCAAAATTATCTCTTTTGGTATTGGTTCTCATAATATTTCTGATAATCCCCGGAAGTCACGTTATCCAGCCATTCCTGGTTTTCCAGGTACCAGTCGATCGTCAGGGAGAGCCCTTCCTCGAATGTCACCGAGGGACTCCATCCCAGTTCATTTTGCAGTTTGGAAGAATCGATGGCGTACCGGAGATCATGGCCGGCGCGGTCCTTCACATAGGTGATCAGCTTTTCGGAGGTGCCGGGATGGCGTCCCAGTTTTTCATCCATCAGTTTGCACAGCAGCCTGATCAGGTCGATGTTCTTCCATTCGTTGTTCCCGCCGATGTTATATGTCTCCCCATCCCTCCCCTTATGGTAGATCAGGTCGATCGCCCGGGCGTGGTCGACGACGTAAAGCCAGTCGCGCACATTCTCCCCTTTGCCGTAAACCGGCAGCGGCTTGTTTTGCCGGATGTTGTGGATGAACAACGGCAGGAGCTTCTCCGGAAACTGGTTGGGACCGTAATTGTTCGAGCAATTTGAAATCACCACGGGCAGGCCAAAGGTATGGTTGTACGCCCTAACCAGGTGGTCGCTGCTGGCCTTGGAGGCCGAATAAGGACTCTTCGGGTCATAGGGGGTAGTTTCGGTGAATATACCCGTATCGCCCAGTGAGCCGTAAACCTCATCGGTCGAAATATGATAGAACCGCTTCCCTTCCGGATGGTCTTTCCACAGCATCCGGGCGGCGTTCAGCAGGTTCACCGTTCCGATGATGTTGGTGTAAATGAACTCCGTCGGATTGGATATCGAGCGGTCGACATGCGATTCGGCTGCCAGGTGGATAACGCCATCGGGTTTATACCGGTCAAATACGTCGAAGACCTCTTTCTCAACGGAAATATCGGCCTTGACAAATAGGTAATTCGGTTTTTTTTCGACATCCCGCAGGTTTTCCAGGTTGCCTGCATAAGTGAGGGCATCGAGATTAATGATTCGGTATACGGGATATTTTTCAACAAAAAACCTGACAACATGCGAACCGATAAAACCCGCGCCGCCCGTAATGAGAATAGTGGATCTGAAAGTCATGGCAAAATCATTTCTAAAAAAACAAAAATAACATTATTCCCCCTGCATGCGACAATGCCGGGGCCGATTATTCCCACCCCTTTGTTAACCGGTATGCCCCTGAGATCTGGTTCTTTTTTACAGATATCTCGATAACGGGCTGGTCATAAGGATATTCGCGGCTGAAGAATTGATGATGCTCAGGAGGGAAACGGTAGTTGGAAAGGTAGTAAACAGCCTTTTCGGGGGAGACATACTGCAGGCGTTTTCGCTGAGCAGCGGGGAGAATATCGGCATTGGCCTCTCCCGGCCAGTTGACCGAAAAGACCAGGATCGTGTCGGAAGGATCATGTTCCAGAAGATATTCCAGGACCTGCCGGTATGACAAACCCCAGTAATCGGCTTCAAAATTCCGGGTCGTTTCCTTCCCGGCCAGGCAGTTGAAATATACATTCTGATTCGGATGATAACGGACCATGAAAAATAGCGAGCCGGCCCATGATATGGCAACTATTCCAAACAGCATCAGCCTGAAACCGGTTTTGAACCGCTGCCGGGCTTTTCTTTTGATATATTCCAGAATTTCGCTGAAACCGGTCATGGCCAGCAGCATCATGGGCACATAGAGGAAGAACATCTGCCGCCAGCCATCGTAGATAACTGATCCCAGGAGAATAATGGCCAATAAAGGGAAGAAAAACAGGGCCAGGTTTACCAGGTCGATCATACCGGGAAAGCCTGTCCGCCGCCGGAAAACCGTAAAACCGATTCCGGCGAGGAACAACAGGGAGTAAAGAATGGGGGTTGTAATGGCTATCCAGTAAGGGACATAGTAAAACGGCAAGGCGGTGGGCGAGATAAAATCTCCGCGGAACAACACCGGGTCATCCCATTTGAAATGGCTCATCGCGGTAAATATCTCCGGTAAGCGGCTGAAAGGATCGCGCCAGAGGTAAGGCCAGAAAACGATCGTCAGCAGAAGCGTCATGACCAGGTAAATACCGGCTGTTATCATCCGGGAACGGAGATGGGTCCCAAATGAAGTTTGACTTATTTCGTGGTTTGTAAGGAACAGGTTCTTTTTAACAGAAATTAAAAGTACAAATAAAAGGGTGATGGCCGGCACAAAGACGCCGGTGATGCGGGTTGCGATCAGGAGGGCGCCGGCCAGGGCATGATACATCGCCGCGGGAACGGTTGGCCTTTGCAGAAACTGAACGAGTGTCCAGGTATTGATGATGGTCAGCGACAAAAAAACGATATCCTTCGAATTGTAGAATGAATCGGCGAAGATCCTCGGGCTGAGGATCATCATCACCACTCCCAGAAGCGCCAGGGCAGGGTTTTCGAAACGCAGTTTCAGCAGCCGGTAAAAAAAGATGAGCCCGGTAAAAAATACGATAAAGGTCAGATAGTGCCGCAACAAAAAAATATCCCGCGTATCGTCCAGCCGGAGAAGGTTTTGAACACCCAGGGCAAGCATCTGGAACACCACGCCATGCGTCCTGTCCTTGTATTCTTCCAGCCTGATGCCAGAAAGTGATGGATATTCAGGAGCCAGTTGAAAATACTCCCTGGTAAAGTCTGCGGTCACGAGTCCGTGGCGGTACTGGGCATGATCGTCCCAGTGGATGCCATAATCGCCTGTAATGGTCAGGCCCAGTGCAAGGAAAAGAAGAAAGAAAGCCCCTGGCAGCCAATGAACTGTGACATGTTTCATGGATTTAAACATCTACACTGCTTGGGATGAGTGTAAACCTGCCTGCTCCCAGGCCCAGGCGGATCGCATCATGTCGTCGAGTCCTTTTTCAGCCTTCCAGCCGAGTTCCTGGTTGGCGTACGACGGGTCGGCCCAGATCTTCACGATATCGCCGGGCCGGCGGGCGACGACCTGGTAATTGAGATTCATTCCCGAAACACGCTCAAAGGACTGGATGACCTCCATCACGCTGTACCCCCTGCCGGTTCCCAGGTTGAATACTTCATAGCGGTCTTTGCATTTCACGTCCAGCATCCTTTTCAGGGCAACCACGTGGGCTTTGGCCAGGTCCACCACGTGGATGTAATCGCGGATGGGCGTACCGTCGGGGGTATCGTAGTCGTCGCCGAAAACCCGCAGGAAAGACCGTGCGCCGATGGCTGTCTGGGTGATGTATGGCACCAGGTTGTCCGGGATGCCGGAAGGGGCCTCGCCGATCAGGGCCGATTCATGGGCGCCGATGGGATTGAAGTAACGGAGCGAGATGGCAGCCACATCAGCAGTCTTCACCGTATCAGAAATGATGTCCTCCATGATCTTCTTGGTATTCCCGTAAGGTGATTCAGCTCTTTTCAGGGGCGTATGCTCCGTCACGGGCAGTTCATCCGGCTGGCCGTAAACCGTGCAGGATGAGGAAAAAATGAGATGTTTCACCCCATGCCGGGTCATGCTGTCGAGCAGGTTAGCCGTAGAAAGCAGGTTGTTCCGGTAATACTTCAGCGGTTTTTGCACCGATTCGCCCACCGACTTATGGGCGGCGAAGTGGATCACTGCTGCGATCTCCTTTTCCGTGTTAAACAGCGCTTCGGTTTTGTCCGCATCGCAGAGGTCGAAGATATGCAGCGCCGGTGCAATCCCGGTGATCCTGCCGATCCGGCCGGCTACCTCAGCGGTTGAATTCGACAGGTCGTCCACAATGATGACCTCAAACCCCTGCTGCTGCATCTCAACCACCGTATGGGATCCGATAAAGCCTGTGCCGCCTGTAACGAGGATTTTCATATTTTAATAATTATAAGCTCCAGTAAGAAATACCGGTAATCCGTTTCCGGTACAACCCTCTCAAATCGAACAAAATTCCCCTTTCATTCAGCAAAGCCTGAAAGTCTCTTTCATGCAAATCAGCGTAATCCCTGTGCGCCACGGCCACGATCACCGCGTCATATTTCCCGCTGGGAGCTTCTGCCAGTGAATATCCGTATTCATGTTTCACCTCATCTGAATTGGCATGCGGATCAACTACATCAATATGAACACCGTAGGTTTTCAGTTCATTGTAAACGTCGGCCACTTTGCTGTTGCGGATATCGCTGACATTTTCCTTGAAGGTCGTCCCCATGATCAGTACCCGGCTGTGCATCACGTTCTTGCCGGCGCCGATGAGCTTCTTCACCAGTTGCTTGGCAACGTATGGGCCCATGGAATCGTTCACGAACCGGCCGCTGTCGATCACCTGGGGATGGTACTTGAGCTCTTTCGCCTTGAAGGTAAGGTAATAAGGATCCACGCCGATGCAATGGCCCCCGACAAGCCCCGGGTAGAAGTTCAGGAAATTCCATTTGGTGCCGGCGGCTTCAAGGACTTCGTACGTGTTGATCCCCAGCCTGTTGAAGATGATGGATAGCTCGTTCATCAGGGCGATGTTCACATCCCGCTGGGTGTTCTCGATGATCTTGGCCGCCTCGGCCACCTTGATGGAGGAGGCGCGGTGCACGCCGGCCGTTACGACCAGTTCATAGGTCTTCGCGATGACATCCAGCGATTCTTCATCGCAACCCGAAACCACCTTGACGATCGTCTGAAGGGTGTGTTCCCGGTCGCCGGGATTGATCCGCTCAGGGGAGTAGCCCACCTTGAAATCGGCCGGGTAGCTCAATCCTGATTCCTTCTCGAGGATGGGGATGCAGTCTTCTTCCGTGGCGCCCGGGTAAACCGTGGATTCATAAACGACATAATCGCCCTTTTTCAGGACTTTTCCCACGGTATGCGACGCTTTCAGCAGCGGGGTCATGTCCGGTAGGTTGTGTTTGTCGATGGGCGTTGGGACGGCCACGATATGGAACTTTGCCTGGCGCAGGTCTTCGGGATTGGCGGTGTAGATGATATCGCAGTTTTCAAACTCTTCGGGGGGGAGCTCCTCGCTCGGATCCATGCCTTTTTTCATCATTTCCACGCGGCCGGCATGGATATCGAAGCCGATGACGCTTATTTTCCTGGCAAAGGCCAGGGCGATGGGGAGGCCGACGTAGCCGAGGCCGATGACGGAGAGTTTTTCTTCTTTGGAGAGGAG
>JAWOHY010000156.1:0-13484 GCA_046484945.1 Bacteroidales bacterium | reverse complement strand
GAGACCTTCGGCGAGAGATTGTCCGCGAGAGGGAAGGTACTCTATGGTTTTTTCACGTACCGAGTTTCCGGGAGAGAAAGATGATGCGAGGTCCGGCCGTTCGTTTCAGGTCCGTTGCACAACAGTGGGTCGGCCTTGGGCGCTTCGCGTTCACCGACACACCTCCGTGCAGCCCTCAGCTTGCTAGCTTGGTCATCCACTGCGGAGGGGGGTGAGCGTGCCAGTGAAACGATGGGGCAAGCAAGTGATGCTGGCGATGGGCTACGAGTTGCGGCGAGCCCCAAACCGGCAGGCCTCGCTCGGGATATGTGTCAGCCGCACCGCCGAATAGGTGGTGTTCACCGACTGACCACCGGGGCCGGAGGAGCAGAAGGTGTCTTTCCGGATATCCTCCGGTTTGACCTCTACGTCAAACTCATCCGCTTCGGGCAGGATCACCACCGAGGCAGCCGAAGTATGCACCCTTCCCTGTGTTTCCGTTTTTGGCACCCGCTGTACCCGGTGCACCCCCGACTCATATTTCATCTGGCCGTAAACGCCATCACCGATAACATTGAAGATCACTTCTTTATAGCCTCCAGCGGTGCCTTCGGTCGCGCTGACGGGTTCCACTTTCCACCCCTTTATTTCGAAAAATTTCAAATACATCCGGTACAGGTCGCCTGCGAATATACTGGCTTCATCACCGCCTGTGCCGGCACGGATCTCCACCACCGCGTTCTTGCGGTCCTGTGGGTCGGCCGGGATAATCATCAAACGGATATCTTTCTCCATCTGGTCGCGTCGCTCCGTCAGCGTTACCATCTCTTCCTTGGCATAGGTACGCATTTCTTCATCTTTCTCGTTTTCAAGGATTTCCTTCGCCGCATCGATGGATGACAGGATGTTGCGGTAGTTTTTGAAAGCGGCAACGACCGGCTGCAGTTCCTTCAGCTCCTTGCTTAACTGGATATACCGCTTCATATCGCCCATTACATCCGGGTCGCTGATCTGCTTCTCCAGATCGAGGAATTTCTTATAAATGTCCTGCAGTTTTTTGAGCATGGTGTTATCTTTTCAGGCGGCAAAGGTAAGAAGAAAAAGAGAGGGATGGAGTCCCTGTGCGTTAACTGTACCGGAGTTCCTCTCCCTCATGATTAATCACCAGCGCCTTCCCCGGCGAAGTCTTGCATTTTCCGATAACCCTGGCCTCGACCTTGAACTGCGCTGCAATCTCAATGATCTCATTTGCAATTGATTCCGGGACATATAGTTCCATGCGGTGGCCCATGTTGAAGACTTTGAACATTTCTTGCCATGTTGTTTGTGAATGGTCTTTGATAAGCCTGAACAGGGGAGGGGGATCGAAGAGGTTGTCTTTGATGATGGTGAGGTTTTCCACGAAATGCAGCGCTTTGGTTTGTCCGCCGCCGGTACAGTGGACCATGCCGTGGATCTGCTGCCGGAATTCTTTCAGAATAGAAATGATGACCGGTGCATAGGTGCGGGTGGGGGAGAGGATGAGTTTGCCGATGTCGGTGCCTGCCACGCCTGAGGGGTCGGTCAGCCTGTACGGCCCGGTGTAGGCCAGTTCTTCCGGCATCCCGGGGTCAAGGCTTTCGGGGTATTTCTCCCGGTAGATCTTATGCAGCAGGTCGTGCCGGGCTGAGGTCAGGCCGTTGCTGCCCATGCCGGAATTGTATGCATCTTCATACGTCGCCTGTCCGAACGATGCCAGTCCGACGATCGCATCGTCGGGTGCGATCTTTTCATTGGTGATCACCTCCGATCGTTTCATCCGGGTGGTTACGGTGGAGTCGACAATCACCGTCCGCACCAGGTCGCCGACATCGGCCGTTTCACCGCCCGTGGAATAGATTTCAACCCCCAGGCTGCGCATCTTCGCCAGGAACTCTTCCGTTCCCTCAATGATGGCTTTGACAACCTCCCCGGGAATGAGGTTCTTGTTCCGGCCGATAGCGGATGAGAGCAGGATGCGACCGGCAGCACCGGCACACAGCAGGTCGTCGGTGTTCATCACGATGGCGTCCTGTGCAATGCCTTTCCAGACCGACAGGTCCCCCGTTTCTTTCCAGTAAAGGTATGCCAGTGAGGATTTGGTCCCCGCCCCGTCGGCATGCATGATGTTGCACCATTCGGGATCGTTGCCCAGTAAATCGGGGATGATCTTGCAGAAAGCTTTGGGGAATATGCCTTTGTCAATGCCGTGGATGGCGGCATGCACATCCTCCTTGGAAGCGGATACGCCGCGGCGGGAGTATTTCAGATCATCGGGCATGCTTATCACTGTTTGTTCCGGAAGATGATCCGCTTCTGCTGGGTATCGATGCTGTAATTTCCGAAAGCTGAAAGTACCGCATCCCCGATGATCAGCGGATAGCCCAGGTTGGTGTTGACCATCAATTCAATATTGTTCACTGTCTTGTTGGCGATGGTGAGGTCTTTGATGATCACCACCGCCCTGTTGGCGATGGTGCCATCGGCCAGGATCTCTTCCGGATTGCCCACGAAATCTTCTTTTCCGATAGCGCCACTGGTGAGCAGCTTCATGGCCTCATCCACCGATATCTGCGCCCTGAGCTTCGGGTCAAGGGTGAACTGAACGGTGTATCCGTTGATGATACACGGGGCGGTGATCAAACCCGTTTTCGGCGCCAGGGTGTAATTCAGCACATTGTCGTCGGGATTCAATCGGATCTGGACGGTCCGGGTGATGTCGACATTTTTAGGCTTGGGGATAAAATCCTTGCTGAGTACCCTGAACTCTGTCCGCCGGTTGAGCCAGTGTGCCGCTTCCCTGTGTTCTGTGGTCGGGAGGGCATCGATGTATTCTTCGGTAAGCACTGTGCCGGCGGTAAACAGGTAACCGTCTCTTACCATATCTTTTTCCAGCTTCCTGGGGACCCTTTCGCCATAGCCTTTTGCGACCAGCCGGTCGGCATCGATGCCGCGTTCGATCAGGTAGTCGACGACAGATTGCGCACGTCGCTGGGAAAGGATGTCGTTGCGTTCGTATGTATCGCGGTTGTCAGTGTGCGAAGCCAGCTCGATGACCAGCGTCGGGTTTTCATCCAGGGTGGTGATCAGCTCCTGCAGCGAGTCCTGGTATTGCGGCAGAAGGTCCCATTTGGCCAGTTCGTAAAGGATTTCGGGAAGCATGATGGGCTCTTCGGGGATGGGCTCCAGGATAAAGTCGCGGGTCAGGTCTCGGCTTTTCTCCAGTCCCACCGTGGTGACCCTGCCGTTGGCATTGAAGTAATTATCTTTTGAAACAGTGATCTCATAAGTGGTTTGCGGCATGATCTGGCTTTTACCGAACATGTACATGCCGTTGTCAGCAGTGCGGGCTGTCATCGATATGCCATCCGACCCGACAATATCGACCCTGGCCGCGGCGACAGGCTGCAGGGTGCGATCGTCACGGATGATGCCTGCGAGGGTAAATTCAACAGGTGGTATGATGAAAGAGAAGATATCCTCTTTCGAGCGCCGGGCGTTGCGATTGGAGGAAAAGAAGCCTTTTTCACCTTCGGGATAAAAGATGATGGCGAAATCATCGGCCGGTGAATTGATCGGAACACCCATGTTGACCGGTGCCGACCAGTTATTGGATGTATCCGGCACAGTGAAGAAAATGTCCAGTCCGCCCAGTCCGGGATGACCATCGGAGGCGAAATAGAGGATTGTGTCAGCGCGCAGGTAGGGGAACATCTCATCGCCCGGGGTATTGATCACAGGTCCCAGGTTGTAAGGCCTGCCGAAAGGCTTGCCGGTACTCTCCCTGAAGGCCACCCAGATATCTTTTCCGCCAAACCCGCCGGGCCTGTCAGAAGAAAAATAAATGGTCATCTCATCCTGGCTGAGGGTCGGATGCCCTACCGCTTCAGAGGAGTCGAGGCCCAGCGGTACCAGGGTGGGTGTGCTCCATAAGCGCCCCGTCCGGCGGGAGGTGTATATCTGACAGCCGTTTTTCATGCTTTCCGCGTTGGGGCAACGGGTGAAATATAGCGTCCCGAAATCGCTGGTCATGGCAGCCGTCCCCTCATTGGCTTCAGTATTGATCCCTTCTTCCTGGTCATCCAGTAAGGTTGGGGTGCTCCATTCGTCTTTCCGGTCCAGCCGTGAAATGAAAAGGCTGCTGAAACTCTGGTTGGTCCATTCATCGATCTTCTTGCCCTTGCTGCCATCCCGGGTGGAGGTGAATATCAGGGCATTGTAATTTTCATTGGCAAAAGCCGGGGCAAAATCAGCATCCCTGGAATTCAACCCCTTTTCTTCTATGACGTCATACTTCGATTCAAATTCTATCCACTGCGGGATCATGTCGCAGGCCTGTATGCCATAAGCCCCGCGAGGGTCATCGGGGACTTTTTTTTCATATAGCTCGTAATAGGTCCGGGCCTCCTCCAGATTTTCTTCAGCCCTCAGTGCGTTGGCATAATGCAACAGGATGATGGGTTCCTTGCTGTCATAACCGTTCCGGATGAGCCTTCTGTATTGCAGATTGGCTCGCCGCATATCACCGGTCATCCGGTAACTCTCCGCCAGTTGAAAGGAAATACGGTCCCTTTCCACCGGGTTCTTCTTTACCTTGGTATAGGCTTTCTGATATCTTTCGATGGCAATGGTATATCGCTCATCTTCAAATGCCTCATCGGCAGTTTTGATATATGATTTTTTCTGTCCCGCCACCTGCGTGGTGAATGCCAGTAAGATAACGGTACTGATTATGAAAGTTAGAATTATTTTCATGCTAAGCCGCTGCCGTATTTTGTTTATTATCAAACGATGAAAATGCAATAATATTTTTATGGTTCCTTCATCCGGTTCATTTCATTCTCTATGTCCGATGAAGTTTTTTTGATATCTTTCAGAACCGAATTTTCAATGTCCAGTTCTTTCTCCACTTTTCGGGTCTCCTTGTTGATTTCTCTTTTGATTTCGTCGGAAGCACGCCGGATTTCATTCATTCCCCTTCCGATTTTCCTGGCAATTTCGGGTATTTTACTGGGGCCAAATATGATAAAAGCCACCAGCAGGATGAAGATCAGCTCGCCGCCGCTGATATCGAAAAACAGGAGAATTGCGGGCATACTGTCTGGTTGTTAGTTGACCAGCAAAATTAATAAAAAAAAGACTGGTTTGCCCTCTTAAAATCGTCAGGATCAAACCAGTCTTTCAGCTGCCGGTATCTGGCTATTTTGAATCTTTCTGTGGACCTGTTTTACGGCCTTTTCTTGTCAGCAGGTCGTAGGCGATGGGAGTGGCCACGAATACCGATGAATAGGTTCCGATAAAGATTCCGAGCATAAGGGCAAAGGTAAAGCCCCTGATGACCTCCCCTCCGAAGATAAACATGGCCAGCAATACTACCAGGGTAGAGCCTGCCGTATTGACTGTCCTTGAAAGGGTACTGTCGAGTGCGGCATTTACATTGGCGGCGTATGTCCTTTTCGGGAACAAGGTCACATATTCCCTGATCCTGTCGAAGATAACCACGGTATCGTTGATGGAGTAACCGATAATGGTCAGGATGGCGGCGATAAATGCCTGGTCGAGCTCCATACTGAACGGCATGATGCTGTAAAGCAATGAGAAGAATCCGATCGTGATAAGGGCATCGTGGAATACTGCAATCAGGCCTCCCAGTCCATATTGCGGTTTTTTAAAGCGGAGGGCGATATAAGCAAAGATAATGATCAGGGCGAATGATACCGCCATGATAGCTCTGTTGCGGATGTCGACGGCAATGGTCGGGCCGACTGTTTGTGAGCTCAAAATACCCAGAAGTTTGCCTTCCTGGGCCACATCGGTGGAAAAGTCCCTGTAGGTCAGGTCCTGTTTATTAAAGAATGGTTTCAGTCCCTGGTAAAGCCTGGTTTGTATGATTGAATCGACTTCCGGGCTGGAATCATCAATGAGGTATTTTGTGGCGATCTTAACCTGCGTTGAGGGGCCGAAAGTTTTGACTTCGGGGGCCATGCCTTCAAATTCCTCGGTTAAAGCGGCACGTATATCGGTGGTAATGATATTCTGATCAAAGCGTACGACATAGGTACGGCCGCCAGTGAAATCAATCCCCTGGTCGAGCCCCCGGATAGCCAGCGATACGATACCGATTAATGCCAGTGATACGGAGATGATATAGGCGTATTTGCGCAGGCCCAGCCAGTTGATATTCGGGTCCTGGAGGAAATGCCTGTTCACCGGGTAATCGAAGCTCAGCGGGTGGTTCTTGTCGAGCATCCAGGTAAAGATCATCCTGGAAATGAAGATGGCGGTGAACAAAGAGCTGAGGATACCGATGATGAGGGTTGTGGCGAAGCCCTGTACCGGCCCTGATCCGAAAGTATACAGTACAATAGCGACCAGCAGTGTGGTTATATTTCCGTCGATGATGGCTGAATAGGCTGCTTTGTAACCATCGGTGATGGCCAGCCTGACGCCCTTGCCGGCCCTGAGTTCCTCCTTGATACGTTCATAGATGATCACGTTGGCATCCACGGCCATACCCAGGGTAAGGACGATGCCGGCGATTCCCGGAAGTGTCAGTACAGCCCCCAAAGATGCCAGCACACCGAAGATGAAGAATATGTTGATCACGAGGGCCAGGTCAGCCACCCAACCGGCGCGGGCATAGAAGAATCCCATATAAATGAGGACCAGTGCGAATGCCAGCACGAACGACCACATCCCGGCATTGATGGCTTCCTTACCAAGTGAAGGGCCTACCACCGCTTCTTCGACGATACGGGCCGGAGCGGGCATTTTACCCGCTTTCAGGATGTTGGCAAGGTCCTGTGCCTCCTCGAGCGTCATGTTCCCGCCACTGATAGATGAACGGCCGCCGGCGATTTCACTGCGGACGACAGGGAATGAATATACATGGTTGTCGAGCACGATAGCAATTTGCTTGCCGATATTTTCCCCGGTCAGTCTTTTCCACACCCTGGCCCCTTCGGTATTCATCGAGAGACTGACCTCCACGTTTCCGAACTGGTCATAATCCTGGCGGGCATCCACCACGACGTCTCCGCCAAGGGCAGCTGTTTCATCGCGTGAGGTGACTTTGAGGGCAATGAGCTCCAGGATATCAGATTTTACATCCCTCGGCTTGACAGTCCACGCCAGTCTCAGGTTCCGTGGAAAAACACTGTTTACCTGACGCAGCATGGCGTTGATGGCTGCCGTATCCTTGATGGCTGCAAAGCCAACAACAGCCGTCTGGCCGGGATAGTAGTTGCCGTCTTCACCCTGGAAGTAAGCCGGCATGAGCAATGCATTCAATGGGTTTTCCCTGGCAAATTCTTCGAAGGAGCGGTCCTCGGCCATCGGATCCAGCGTGTCGGCTTTTAGCTGATCGAGCAACGACAGGGTGGATGTGTCTGGTGTTTCTTCCGGAAGCAGTTCTTCAGCTATTTCTGCCGTTTCAGCTATTTCTGCGATTTCTCCGGTATCTTCCGCAGTTTCAATCCTGTCGATCCCCCTGAGGGTAACCAATTTTTTGTTGGCTTCGTCAAAAAAACTATATATTTCAGAATAGTTATATGTTTCCCAGAACTCGAGTTTGGCAGTTCCCTGAAGGAGTTTCCTGACACGCGCCGGGTCTTTGATACCCGGAAGTTCCACAAGGATCCGGTTACTGGCAGCCAGCTTCTGTATATTGGGCTGGGTTACCCCAAACCGGTCGATACGGGTCCTCAGGATACTGAATGTGCGTTCAAATGCCCCTTCCGTTTCGTTCCGGATGACGGATAACACCTCATCATTGGTCGAATTATAGCTGATCTGGTCTTTCAGTTCAACCGTGCTGAAAATGGATGCCAGCCGGGCATTTGGATCGATTTCTTCAAAAGATTCCCCGAAAAGGGTCACAAAATCGCGGTCGGTTGTCCGTTGCTTTTCATAAGCCCGTTGCAGGGCCTGCTGGAAAATGGGATTGACACTGTTTGGCCCCGCCAGCGCTTTGATCATATCCCCAACGGATATCTCCAGCACAACGTTCATCCCTCCCCTGAGATCCAAACCCAGGTTAAGCTCTCTTTCTTTTACATCCTTGAATGTGTATTGTCGGACGAGAATATTATAAACAACGACATTGGCCATTGAATCAAGATAGTATGATTCCCTGGCCTTGCTTAGTGAATCCAGGTAAAATGTTTTCAGAACCGCATCGCCCTGTGCCAGTTTTTCAGCCTGCCTGACAGCTTCTTCACTCCTGGCGTACTTACGGGCATTCCGCTCTACATTCGTACTGAAAAAAGTAAATGATAACTGGAAAAGACAAACCAATGCAAATGCAATCGCAAATACCTTGATAGCTCCCTTACTTTGCATGTTTTCAGAATTTTATAATTGTATACTCTGTTTTTTGGAGGGTGCAAAATTAGAATATTATTTGGTATTTACCAATTAGCGGCTAAAAATTATTCCACCTTGTTTCACACTCCTGCCCGGATGGCTCCGACACCCGGTAGGATCCGCTGATTTATAAAATAAATTTGTCCGTAAAAAATTGATAAACAAATTATTATAAATCCATGTGAGTTAGATTGTGAAAAATATGTATTTTTAACTAACATAAATTAAGAAATAGTCTGACTGTTATACCAATTATCTTATTTTTGCAAGTCTCTTTTACCTAATTTTTATTTATCATGAAAGTCAAATATTTAGATCTTATTGAGCAGACTTTTGATTTTCCTACCAGTGAATTTAACGTCATTGATAATGAACTTCATTTTCATGACATCCCGCTGATGGATATCATCAAGCAATACGGAACACCCTTGCGGATCAGTTATCTGCCCAGGATAAGCGAACAGATTCAAAAGGCGAAGAGATGGTTCAATGTGGCCATGGCAAAGGCAGATTACGACGGGACTTATACCTATTGCTACTGTACCAAGAGTTCTCATTTCTCATTTGTACTGGAAGAAGCCATGAAGAATGATATCCATATTGAAACTTCATCCGCTTTCGATATTCATTTGGTCGACCGGCTGATCGATGATGGTCTTATTAACAAGGAAACATATGTTATATGTAACGGATTCAAAAGGCCGCAATACATCGCCAATATCATCAGCCTTGTTAACAGGGGATTTTCCAATACCATACCGGTACTCGACAATATTTTTGAGCTCGACAAATTTTCCAAGGGGATCCGGAAGAAAATGAAGCTTGGCATCCGTATTGCCTCAGAAGAGGAGCCGAAATTCGAATTTTATACTTCCAGGCTCGGGATCCGGTACAATGATATCGTTCCTTATTATCAGCAGAAGATCAAAAACAACAGCCGGTTTGAGCTGAAGATGCTCCATTTTTTTATCAATACCGGCATTCGCGATACAGCCTACTATTGGAATGAACTCAGCAAATGCGTTAATGTTTACTGTGAATTGAAGAAGATATGCCCTGAGCTTGATACTTTGAATATCGGCGGCGGTTTCCCGGTGAAAAACTCTCTATCCTTTGATTTTGATTATGAATACATGGCCGAGGAGATCATTGCCCAGATCAAGAATATCTGTAACCAGAACAATGTGCCTGAACCTGATATTTTTACCGAGTTTGGATCATTTACGGTGGGAGAGAGTGGTGCGGTGCTGTATTCCATCATCGACCAAAAGCGCCAGAACGACCGGGAAAGCTGGAACATGATCGACAGCTCCTTTATGACCACCCTGCCCGATACCTGGGCTTTGAACCAGCGCTTTATCCTGCTGGCGGTGAATAACTGGGATTTTGAATATGAGCGCGTTTTCCTGGGCGGACTGACCTGCGACAGTATGGATTATTACAACTCCGAGGCCCATGCCAATGCCATTTTCCTACCCAAATTAAAACCCGGTGTTCCGCAATACATCGGGCTTTTTCATACCGGGGCATACCAGGAATCGATCGGCGGTTACGGCGGCATCCAGCATTGCCTGATCCCGGCGCCCAAGCACATTATTATCGACCGGGATGAGGACGGGGAGTACTATACCAAACTGTTTGCCAAAGAACAAAGCTATAAATCGATGATGAAAGTTCTTGGATATTGATTCTTTCAGGAAATTCGCTTATTTTAGTCCTGTAATTGATAAAACCTGTTGCAATGGCTTTGAATTTTGGTGGAATATCTGATGAACTTGCTGATTATCAAAAGGCGCCGATCGTTATCCTGCCGGTGCCCTATGATGAAACCAGCACCTGGGTGAAGGGCGCCGATAAGGGGCCCGATGCGATCCTGCACGCCTCGGCCAATATGGAACTGTATGATATCGATACCGATTCCGAGGTTTACCTGGAAGGCATTCACACGGCGGCGCCCGTCACCGAAAAATCTTCGCCCGATGCCATGGTGGCAGCGGTCAGGCAGAAGGTGAAAGCTTATCTGAAAGATGATAAGTTTGTTGTGACATTGGGCGGTGAGCATTCCGTGACCATTGGGGCAGTTGATGCGTATGCTGCGCATTACCCCGGTCTGAGCGTCCTGCAGATCGATGCCCATACCGACCTCCGGCCCGAATATGAAGGCTCCCGCTATAACCACGCCTGCGTCATGGCGCGCGTCAGGGAATGGTGCCCCTTTGTACAGGTGGGCATCCGGAGCATGGATGTGGTGGAAAAACCATTCCTGGAAAAAGATCGTGTATTTTTCGCCCGGGACATCGTGGGTGCAGCCCCCGGATGGATCGATGAGGTGATCGAAAAGCTGAACTACGATGTATACGTGACCATCGACCTCGACGGTTTTGACCCTTCCATTCTTCCGGCTACAGGTACGCCTGAACCGGGCGGGCTGCTCTACTATGATGTCATTCACCTGCTTCGGAAGCTGATCGTTAAGAAAAACCTGGTTGGTTTCGATGTAGTCGAATTGTGCCCTATGGAGGATAATAAAGCGTCTGATTTCCTGGCATCTAAACTAATCTACCAGATTTTGAGCTACCAGTTTATGATAAAAAAGTAATAGTTGAATGTTATGTATAATATCAATCTAAATAAGCCGGATTAAAACATTTATCCCTGTTTAAGTTAAGTAAATTTTAAGTACACCCCTCCTATGGAAAAAAAAGATCTGTTGAAAGAGGTCGTTGAACACATCGATATCAAATCATTTGATTCAACACCGATCATTGATGCGATGCGGAAAATGTCGTTTACTTCGCGCGATACCGCTTCTGCGGCTGATATTTTGCAGCGGATGATCAACGACCGGAATTGCTCCGTGATCCTCACCCTGGCCGGAAGCACCAGCGCCGGCGGCTGCATGCAGGTTTACGTCGATATGGTAAAGCATAACATGGTCGACGCCATCGTGGCAACCGGCGCTTCCATCGTCGATATGGACTTTTTTGAAGCCCTCGGTTTTAAGCACTACAAAGGGACCCCATTCATTGACGATACCTTGTTGCGAAGCCATTACATCGACAGGATCTATGATACTTATATTGACGAGGAGGAGTTGCAGCATTGCGACATGACCATCGGGAAAATTGCCGATTCACTGGAACCAAGGCCTTACTCTTCGCGTGAATTCATCTATGAAATGGGAAAATACCTGGTGGAACATTCCGTGAAAAAGGACTCATTGGTTCAGGTATGCTATGAACATGACGTACCCATCTTTTGCCCGGCTTTTTCCGACAGCAGCGCCGGTTTTGGACTGGTCAAGCACCAGTGGGACAATCCCGGCAAGCACCTGAGCATCGATTCGGTGAAGGATTTCCTGGAACTGACACAGATCAAGATGGCAGCCAAGGCTACAGGATTGTTCATGATCGGTGGCGGCGTACCCAAGAATTTCGTGCAGGATACCGTCATTTGCGCCGAGATCCTCGGTGAAGATGTGCCCATGCACCAGTACGCCGTGCAGATCACCGTGGCCGATGCGCGCGACGGGGCTTGTTCCAGCTCAACGCTGAAAGAGGCCTCCTCGTGGGGAAAGGTGGACACGGTATACGAACAGATGGTCTATGCTGAGGCTACCTCCGTTGTGCCTCTGATCGTCAGTTATGCATACCACCGGGGAGACTGGAAGAAGAGGCAGAAATTCCGCTGGAGTAAAATCTATCAAAAATAGGGTAACCAGGGATTACACCTTATAGGTTACCCATTTCCATAATTCTCTGTAGCTTACCTTCTTGCCGTACATCAGGATTCCGGTGCGGTAGATTTTTGCCGCTATCCAGGTAGTGGCCAGGAATCCCAGGACCAGAAGGATCATACTCGGTATTAATTCGGTGTAGATATTTACCCCGAATGGGATCCGGATCATCATGATGATCGGAGAGGTGAGCGGTATGATCGAAAGCCAGTAGGCTACGTTACCGTCCGGATTGTTCAGCACAAAAGAGAGCCCGATGATAATGGAAAAAATCAGCGGGATGGTGACCGGCAGCATGAACTGCTGGGTGTCGGCCTCGTTATCGACCGCTGAGCCGATAGCGGCAAAAAGCGCGGCGTATAGCAGGTAACCTCCCACGAAAAAGAAAATGAAGGTGAAAATAATGATACCATAATTTATGGAGAAAAATACATCAAGGATCTGGCCGATATTTTCCTCGGAACTCATTGCACTAAGCCCCTCTTTTGTATCGGGCATCCCCATTTGGTCAGTTGAAAAGATTTGCCCGCTGCTGGTAATGGGTTGCTCGCCCATCTTGTAATCGGTGATCTGGTCGGAGTAGATGGCTGTGAAAGCGGTAACAATACCCAGTGTAAGCAGTATCCATAGCAAGAACTGTGTCAGTCCTACCATGGCGATCCCGACGATCTTTCCCAGCATCAGCTGCACCGGCCTGACTGAAGACACGATTACTTCTATAATACGGCTGGTCTTTTCTTCGATCACTCCCCGCATGACCTGGGCGCCGTACATAAAAATGAAGAAATAGATCAGCATCCCACCGATAAAACCAAGCGCCCAGCTGATCTCCGTATAGGATTTTTTGCTGGTCCGGATATCCTCCACGATCAGTCCGACATTCGATTTTACCGCGGCGAGGGTCTGTGCATCGATCCCATATACATCCTCCAGCTTCTTGTTTTCCAGAATTTTGTTGGCCGATTCCTGCAAATGCATTTTTAAACTAAGCCCGGGCTTTTTATAGGTGTATAAATAGAATGCATTGGGGGTTGAATAAGAGGGCTTCGGTATATAAAGAATGCCGAAATGCTCGCTATCGGCCAGGCTTTCTTTGGCCGTCTGAAGGTCATCGAGTATATATACGAATTTCACATCCGCTGTTTCCTGGAATTGCTCGAAGAACAGTCCTGTTTCATCCAGCACCTCGATCGTTTTGATTCCATCTGAGCGCGTAGCAAGGAGCAATGGGACGATCCATACGGAGGCCATCAGGATCGGGCCCAGGAAGGTCATGATCACGAATGATTTCTTCTTGACCCTGGTAAGGTATTCTCTCTGTATGATCAGCCAGATTTTCCTCATTTTTCTGCAGCATTAACGGTGGCAATGAAAATGTCGTTGATGG
>JAWOHY010000189.1:0-2959 GCA_046484945.1 Bacteroidales bacterium | reverse complement strand
TGGTAACCTTTTTCACACAAGTCGCCGCGTTTCAGCTCCCAGCCTTCCAATTCGTATACCAGCGACGGATCGGCCGTGCTTCGGGCTTTTCTCAGCTCGCCATGAAGATGGAGCACTTTGGTCGAGCCGCCCCGTTCGTGCAGGTCGTCCACATTTTGTGTGATGATCTGCACATCATATTTCTCTTCGAGGCGGGCCAGGGCCATGTGCGCAGCGTTGGGCTTTGTTTCCAGGAGGTTTTTCCTTCGCTCGTTGTAAAACGCCAGGACCAGATCCATATTTTGCAGCCAGGCCCCGGGAGTTGCCACTTCTTCCACACGGTGGTCATGACAGAGTCCATCTGCGTCACGGAAAGTTTTCAGGCCGCTTTCAGCACTGACGCCGGCGCCGGTCAAAACAACGATCTTTTTGATCATTCAAACAAATTCATTCCATCCAGCACCTGGATTACTTCTTTCACCGAATTGGCAGATTCTTCCACAAGTTTCATCTCCCGCTGGTTCAGTTGCAGCTTGACGATCTCTTCGATGCCATTTTTGCCCAATTTGACAGGGACGCCCAGGTAGATGTTTTTCTGGCCGTATTCTCCGTTCAGGTAACAGCATACCGGGAAGATCCGTTTTTCGTCGTCTACGATGGCTTCGACCATTTGGGCCACGGCAGCGCCCGGGGCGTACCAGGCTGATGTGCCCATCAGGTTTACCAGTTCGCCGCCGCCTTTGCGGGTCCGCTCGATGATCTTGTCAAGTTCTTCCTTGTTCAGCAGTTCAGTGACAGGGATGCCGGCAACGGAGGTGTAACGGCGCAGCGGAACCATGGAATCACCGTGGCTGCCCATCAGCATGGCATGGACATCCTTTGGTGAGATATCCAGCGCCTCGGCGATGAATGCCTTGTACCGGCCGGTATCGAGAATGCCCGCCATGCCGAAGACCTTTTTCGAATCTTTGTTGGCGGCCTTATAGGCAACGTAGGTCATCACATCAAGCGGGTTGGAAACCACTATGATGATGGCATCGGGAGAATACTTGACCGATCTTTCCACGACATCTTTTACAATGGCTGCATTGGTACGGATCAGGTCATCGCGCGACATACCCGGTTTGCGGGGTAGTCCCGAAGTGATGACAATCACCCCGGAACCTTTGGTTTTGAGGTAGTCGTTCGTGTACCCTCTGACACGGGTGTTAAAGTTGTTGATGGAAGAGGTCTGCCAGATATCGAGCGCTTTGCCTTCGGCCACGCCTTCTTTGATATCCAGTAAAACGACCTCCCGGGCTAAGTCTTTATGTGCAATTACATTGGCACAGGTGGCACCGACATTGCCGGCACCCACAACGGTAATCTTGTTCATGATGGTTTGCTGTTTATTTTTTTTCCTTTTACTGACCAATTGAAAGAGATTTCAGGATATGCAAATATAGCTATGTTTTACTTTCAAAAGGTCATCAGGGTTTCAAATGCACTTACCATTGCCCGACTTACGGTTTTTCACACAAATGGCATCGATGGCCGCCACGCAAACCATATTTACGATCTCGGAGACGGTACTGCCGATTTGCAGGACATGCACCGATTTGTTCATGCCGTTGATCACCGGGCCGATCACTTCGGCATCGGCAATGACCTGTAAAAGTTTATATGCAATATTTCCGGCGGTGAGATATGGGAAGATGAAAACATTGGCCGGCCCGTCGACCAGCTTGGAGAATGGGAAATTTTCTTTCTGGATCTCAGGATTCAGGGCTACATTCACCTGCATCTCTCCATCGACGATCAGTTCCGGATAATTTTTATGCAGGTATTTAACTGCATCGTGCTGCATGTTGGGCACGCGGCCGGGGTTGGAACCGAAGTTGGAATATGAGACGAAAGCCACCCTGGGTTTGATGTTGAATTGCTCCACGGCATAAGTGGTTTGCAGGGTGATCTCCACCAGTTCTTCCATTGTCGGGTTTTTGTTTACCGAGCAGTCGGCAAAGAATAATGAACCTTTCTTGGAATTGATAATGTACATCCCCGATACGATATTTGCCCCGGGTTTCTTTCCTACCACTTCGATGGCAGGGTTCAAGGTGTCGGGATAGTTCCGGACCAGCCCGCTGATCATAGCATTGGCATAACCTGTTTCGATCATCATCGGTGCGAAATAATTCCGGTGGATCAGTAGTTCTTCGGCGGTGCCCACTGTAACGCCATGACGATGCCTTTTTTCGTAAAGGATCGTTGCAAACTCATGTCTTCTTTTGGCTTGCTCGTCGGAGCGGGGATCTAAAATTTCAACACCATGCAACTCGAGTTGATTCTCTTCAATGATTTTATGGATCTTGTCCACGCTGCCCAGCAGGATGGGTTCAGCCAGGCCTTCGTTTTTAACGATTTCGGCTGCTTTGCACATGTTGTAATTTTCAGCCTGGGCAAAAACAATCTTCTGGACGTCGGATGATGCGCGGGTCCTGATGAGTCGTGTCAGCGGATTGCTCAAACCAAGTCTTTTGCTTAGTTCCTCCTGGTAAGCCTCCCAGTCGGTGATCGGTTTGCGCGCTACTCCTGATTCCATGGCCGCTTTGGCGACAGCTGGCGCTACCCATAGGATCAACCGGTGATCCAGCGGTTTGGGAATGATGTATTCCCTGCCGAACCGGAGGTTTTTACCTTTGTAAGCAATATTGACCTCTTCCGGTACCGGTTCTTTGGTCAGCTCAGCCAGCGCCCGGGCAGCAGCAAGCTTCATCTCTTCATTGATAGTGGTGGCCCTGACATCCATAGCCCCCCTGAAAATGAACGGAAAACCCAGTACATTGTTGACCTGGTTCGGGAAATCAGACCGGCCGGTAGCCATAATGATATCGCTGCGGGTCTCGACCGCTTCGTCGTACAATATCTCCGGCACAGGATTGGCCATGGCAAATACGATAGGATGGGGCGCCATGCCCTTCAGGTATTCTTTCTTGAGTGC
>JAWOHY010000167.1:0-9582 GCA_046484945.1 Bacteroidales bacterium | reverse complement strand
TTGAAAAAGCGCTGGCCGACTGGCAGGTCCCCGGGCTGGCCGTTCTGGTTGTCAAAGACGGCCAGGTGGTTTTACAAAGGGGTTATGGTTATCTTGAAGATGGTAAACCCGAAAAAGTGGATGAGCATACCTTGTTCATGATTGCCTCCAACACCAAGGCGTTTACCGGGACGGCCCTGGCCATCCTGGACATTGAAGGGAAGTGTTCGATGGAAGATCGTGTGGTTGAATACCTGCCCGAATTTCGCATGAAAGATCCGTGGGTTACGGAAACAGTAACAATTACAGATATGCTGACCCATCGCCTGGGTATGGAAACCTTCCAGGGCGATTTTATGTATTGGGAATCGGACCTGACCCGGGATGAGGTGATCGAAAAGTTTGGCATGCTGACGCCAATGTATGATTTCCGTGCAAAATGGGGCTATTGCAATGCCGGTTATGTGGTGGCCGGTGCTTGCCTGGAACAAATCAGCGGAATGTCATGGGAGCAATTTATCAGGGAGCGCTTTATCGTGCCCTTGAACATGAACCGGACCCTGGTCATGACCCGCGAGACTGCCGATGCTGAAAATATTGCGGTGGCACATACCCTGGTCGACGGAAAGCTGCAAAAAGTCGCTCATTGCCAGATCGATAATATTGCTCCCGCCGCCAGCATCAGCTCCTCGGTCCATGATCTGAGCCACTGGCTGATCGCCCTGCTCGACAGCGGGCGTTACCAGGGAAGGCAGGTGATCCCTTATCAAGCCATTGTCAAAGCCCAATACCCTCAGTCGATCATACGCCGTGCCAGGCATCCGTTCAATGAATCGAATTACTCGCTCTACGGTTTGGGATGGGACCTGCAGGATTACGAAGGAAAAGAAATTATTTCCCACACCGGTGGGGTGGATGGCTTTGTAACATCGGTCGCCCTGATACCATCCGAAAAACTGGGAGTGGTTGTTTTGACAAATACCGATATGAACGGCCTTTACCAGGCCCTCAAGTGGGAGGTTTTCGATGCATACCTGGGCCTGCCTTACCGGAATTACAGCCAGGCCTACCTGCACCGGTACAAAAGGATGTGGGAACGGGAACAAAAGATGGTGAATGCCTGGCGGGATTCAACGGAACTCAAAATACCTCCATCTGTTGATCTGAACAAATTCGAAGGAACTTACAGGCACGAGGTTTACGGTAAGGCTTTCCTGAACCGTGCAGGCAATCACCTTGTACTTTCGCTGGAACACCATTCCAATCTGACCGCAAAGCTGGAACACATCGGCGGCGACCGGTTCCTGGCGACGTACAGTCATCCCCTCTGGGGAATAAAGATGTTTCCTTTTATCATTGAAAATGGGCAGGTGAAATCATTTACCCTCAGTGTAGCTGATTTCCTGGAATTTACGACCTATGAGTTTGTGAAGGAATAGCCTGTAGAAATTTACAGATATGTTCAGCTGCCCGGTTGGAAGCCCCGGGGCCTCCCAGTTTTTGCCGCAGGTCATTGTAATCCGCCATCATCTGCTGCCGCTGTTCCTCTTCCAGGATAAGCTGCAGTTCTGTTTTCAGGTTGGATCTATTGAAATCCTTCTGAATCAATTCTTTGACAACCGGTTTATCCATGATCAGGTTAACCAGGGAGATGAATTTCACATCAACCAGTTGACGGGCTATGAGATAGGAGATGCACCCGCCTTTGTAACAGACTACCTGTGGAACTCCGAACAACGCCGTTTCAAGGGTGGCCGTGCCTGATGTGACAAGCGCAGCATGGGCATATCTCAGCAATTCATGGGTCTGGTTGGCCATGATCGCCAGCTTGTTCATGCCGGCAAATTTCCGGTAATAGTCCGGTTCAATGGATGGCGCCCCGGCGACCACAAATTCGTAATCGGTGAATGTATCCGCCAAAGAGACCATCACAGGCAACATCTTCCTGATTTCCTGCTTCCTGGACCCGGGAAGCACGGCGATTATTGGTTTGCCTGTCAGCTGATTACCGGTAATGAATGCGTTTCTGTCCTTATAGACGGAAGGTTGCGCTACGGTATCCAGCAGCGGATGCCCCACGAAGTCAACCTCATAGTTGTATTTCAGGTAAAAATCTCTTTCAAACGGTAAAACGACCAGCATTTTGTCAACGGTTTCCCTGATCTGGTATACCCTTGATTTTTTCCAGGCCCAAACCTGCGGGGAAATGTAATAGATCACCCGTATGCCCTGCTGATGCGCGAATTTCGCCATCCTGAGGTTAAACCCCGGGTAATCGACCAGGATCAGGGCATCCGGTTTATACTGCACGATATCTTTTTTGCAGAATGAAAGGTTTTTCAGGATGGTGCGAATGTGAAGCAATACTTCCAGAAATCCCATGTAGGCCAGGTCGCGGTAATGCATGACGAGCGCTCCGCCGGCGGCTTGCATTAAATCGCCTCCCCAGCAGCGGAAAACAGCCTGCGGATCGTTATTCTTCAGCGCCTTCATCAGGTTGGAAGCGTGCAGATCGCCCGAAGCTTCGCCGGCTATGAGATAGTACCTCATGTCAGATGTAACGGATAGATGCAAAATAAATTACCATCAGAATGAACGTAACCAACAAGACCCCTCTCCCGGTTTTGTCGAGTTTCCAGTTCACAAAATAGATACGGATAGGAACCAGGTTGATAAATACCGACAAAATCATCATCCGTGATGATTCCATGTGACGGGACCACGTGGTGTTGCTTCCGGCAATAAACGTGATCAACATCAGTAGCCCGAATAGCATGGCTGGTAATGCGATACCGATCAGTATGCCAAAAGCGATATTATCCTTTTTCAGCATCCAGCTTCCAGTTTTGCAAGGTGGCCAGGGCATAGTGCGCCGTCAGATCGAAATGCACCGGCACAACAGATACGTAATTGTTTTCCAGTGCCCATTGGTCTGTATCTTCATTATCCTCCAGTTTTTCGAAGTGCCCTGTCAGCCAGTAATAATCCTGTTTGTGGGGATCGATACGGCTGTCGAATTTCTCTACCCAGCGGGATCGTCCCTGCCGGCATATTTTGATCCCCTTGATATTGTCACCATTGACGGCAGGTATATTTACATTGAGACATACGCTGTCGGGTAAACCGTGGGTCAGCACTTTTTCAGTGATCTTCCTGACATAAGGAGCGCAATGGGTGAAGTCGGCATGATGACTGTAATCAAGCAATGAAAATCCGATCGAAGGGACGCCCCCTATGGCGCTTTCCAGCACCGCTGCCATGGTCCCTGAATAAATGATATTTATGGAGGCATTCGATCCGTGATTGATGCCGGAAACCAGCAGATCGGGTTTTTTTTTCAGCACTACCTGCTCCCCCAGCTTGACACAATCGACCGGGGTGCCGTTGCAGCTGTATTCCAGGTAACCTTTTTCCTCTCTAATCTTTTGGACCCGCAATGGGTGCCTTACGGTGATGGCGTGGCCGGTGCCCGACATGGGCTGGTCAGGGGCAACTACCACCACTTCGCCCAATCCGCGCATGATATCGATGAGCGCCCGGATCCCCGGGGCAAATATGCCGTCATCGTTGGTGATGAGTATGACTGGAGATGAGTTCAGAGTTTTGAGTTTTGAGTTTTGAGTTCAAAATTATTGATTTTTTGCAGAGATGGCGGTTAAAACTTTAATAGCTCTTCGTAAAGCCTTTGCACAGGCAGCCCCATTACATTAAAGTAGGAACCTTCGATCCGCGTGATACCGATATATCCGATCCACTCCTGGATGCCGTATGCCCCTGCTTTATCATAAGGCTTGTAATTTTCCAGGTAATACACGATTTCCGCATCGGATAATGATTTGAACCATACATGGGTTGAGGCGGTAAATGAGCGGCTTTTCTGACTGTCACGGATGCAAACACCGGTCATGACTTCGTGCACCCGGCCCGAAAGGGCTCGCAACATCTGCCTGCCTTCGTCAGGATCTTTTGGTTTTCCCAGGATTTGCCCGTCGATCACCACCAGCGTGTCGGCTGTGATAACAATGTTTTCGGGATTATCCAGTAATTCGCGGAAATGAGCGGATTTCATTTCCGCAATTAAGATGGCTGCTTTCTCCGGGTCAAGGCCTTCGGGGATGTTTTCCTCCATCTCGGCGCTCATTACCGTAAAACTCAGACCAAGTTGCTCCAGTAAATACCGGCGCCGGGGCGATCGGGACCCCAGGATAATATTTCGATCCTTTAAATTTTTCAGCATTTCCTCAGATATTCCTGAACCAGGTGGCTGTCAGCGATAACATCCCGGTGATCATAATGATTTTAAAAAGCAGGCTTATGCGGGCAAAGTGTACTTTTTCCGATGCCCTGCAGGTTTTGATCAATGCAACGATTAGAAAAAGCTGCGTTAAGAACAGTATATATGCCATGGCGGTAAAACCGGACCGGTAAAGCATGAACTGGAACCAACCCAGACCGGCCATAGTGCCCAGCTCCAACATCATGACCAATATCCGGGTGAAAGGGATTCCCTTTATGATCGGCAGGGTTTTGCAGCCAAACCGGGCATCGCCGTCCATGTCCTGGGCATCTTTGACTATTTCACGCATCAATGAAACCATGAAGGCAAATGCGGCGAAAGCTAATACGAACCGGTTCAGTATGACAAAATAGTGGCTGGCATCAATGAAATGCAGGGGCTGGCTTTTCAGGTGATAAAATTCAAAGATCCAGTAAATCACGACAACTATCGCTGAAATGGCGGCAACCACAAGGTTTCCTGCCAGGGGCAGGTATTTGTATTTGTAGCTGTAATAAAACAGCGCCGTCGGGATAATAACAAACAATATGCCCAGCATTATATTTCCTGACAGGTAGCTGAACACAATGCCTGTGACAACCCCCGCCACCGTCAGCCTCATGTGAAGGTTTTTCCCCTTTTCGGCACTGATGTAACGATGGATGATCCGTTTCCCGGGTTTATTGACCGCATCCAGTTCCGCATCGAGAACATCATTGATCACATACCCGCCCGCACCGATTAACAATGTGGCTAACACCAGCATCATGAACTGCCACCATGGCATAAGCCCTGCCAGGTTGTTCTGGCTGAAAACCGGCTGAAAGATGGCATACCGCACAAGGAATAACATCCCTGCCATGATCAGCAGGTTCACCGGACGGATTATTAAGAGATAAGGTTTCAAGTTATTTGGTTCTTGGTTCTTGGTTCTTGGTTCTTGGTTCTTGGTTCCTGTCTTCTGACTACTGTCTACTGACTTCTCACTTTTCTCTTTTACCACGAAAAAGCATCTCCATCCATCCACATTCCCTGGACCTTCATCACCTGTTCGATCACATCCCTGGCGCAGCCCTCTCCTCCTTTGTAATGGGAGATGTAGTGTGAAATCGATTTGATCTCTTCTGCTGCGTCGGCGGGGCAGGCGGCCAGGCCGCAGTATTTCATTGCGTGGTAATCGGGAATGTCATCCCCGAGGAACAAGGCATTCTCGGGTTTTAGGTCGTTGGTTTTTAAAAAGGTTTTCAGGGTGTCCAGCTTATCTTCTACCCCGAGAAAGACATGCCTGACATTGAGCATCCTGAAACGGTTTATCATGGAACGGGAGCGTCCACCGGAGATAATGGCGACGTGGTATCCTTTTTTTATGGCAAGCTGGATGGCATAACCGTCGCGGACATTCGCCGTGCGCAAAGGTTCCCCTTCATCCAGAAGGATGACCTTGCCGTCAGTCAGGGTGCCGTCATAGTCGAAAACAAAGGCTTTGATATGATGAAGCAGTTCTTTGTAGTTATTCATTTCTGTTTTGTTTGATGATGGATTATGTTTTCTGAGATGAGTTGATAGATATCATAATAAGACGGATCTTCTTTTAAAAGAGTAAGATGTTCCTTTATCACCCTGAGGTCATTTCTGGCGGCAGGCCCTGTCTGGCATTCCGCAGGGTGCTGCGCTGCGGCCTTGGCCGCCGTTTCAGCGATCAGCGGGGCCAGGACATCAAACGGTATGTTTTCTTTTTCCAGTACCGAGGCAGCCAGGGTATAAAGGTGGTTGGTCAGGTTGGAGGCAATAACTGCGGCAAGATGGATCTTTCGGCGAACGAGAGAATCGGTGACCACAATCTTATCGCTGACAAGACCCGCGAAGGCCTTAAGCCTTTCCAGGACAGCAGGGGAGTTGGCTTCAATAAAAAAGGGCACCTTATTAAGTGCAACCTCCTTTCCAGCCGTGAGCGTTTGAAGGGGCCAGATTACACCAATATTTTTTGAAGCAGGGGCCAGGATATCCATGACGGTAAATCCGGAAGTGTGCACCAGTAACTGGTCCGTTAGCCTGATTTGCCGGGCAAGGGATTCAATCTCATCATCCCTTACCGCTATTATATACAGATCCGCTGAAAGATTAACCTGCGCCGGATCGGAAATCCAGGGCACGTTAAAATCCTTCGATAATGTCATGGCTGAATTTTTATTGCGGGCGAGAACCTGCAGCACCTGAATCCCTTTCTCACTGAAAACACGTGTGAAATGCCAGGCAACATTCCCTGAGCCGATAAGCACTATATTGCGGATAGTATCCAATGTTTCCTGTTTCCTGTTTTTTGTTTCTTGTTTCTTGTTCTATGCCCTATGCCCTATGCCCTACGCCCTATGCCCTACGCCCTACGCCCTACGCCCTACGCCCTATGCCCTACGCTCTACGCCCTACGCCCTACGCCCACATTGCAAATTTATACCAATTATCCGAAGCGAAGCTGTCCTGTTTGAAAATCTGACTAAATTGCAGGCCAATATATTGAACAAATGTTATAGTGTTTTGTTAGATGATAAATTTCAAGGCATTCCATGGCACTTTATTCCATTAAAGATCTCGAGCGACTGACTGGTGTAAAAGCCCATACCATCAGGATATGGGAAAAGCGCTATAACATTGTTGAGCCGCGGCGTACCGAATCCAATATCCGTTTTTATTGCGACCATGATGTCAAGAAGCTGATGAATATCTCCATTTTGCTTCGCCATGGTTATAAAATATCCCGCCTGGCGGGCTTTGACCAGCATGAATTGTCAAAAAAGGTCATGGAGGTGTCGATAGTATCTAACGGGCATGACAGTCTGATCGAGAACATGGTGATTTCTATGATTGAAATGGATGAAAGCAGGTTTGAAAAGATACTGAACCAGGCCATCATTAAGGAAGGTTTTGAAAATGCCGTTTTCAAGATACTCTATCCTTTCTTTGAGCGTATCGGCGTTTTATGGCAGACAGGCAGCATCAACCCTGCCCATGAACATTTTATCACCAACCTGGTCAAGCAAAAGATTTACGTTGCCATCGACAGTTTATCTGTCACCCCCGGTCCTTCCGCAAAAACATTCCTTCTCTTTCTTCCGGAATGGGATCTGCATGACCTGGGTCTCCTGGTTTACGACTACCTGATCAAAAGCAACGGGCATAAGGTCATATTTCTCGGACAGAATGTCCCTGAAGAAGATATTTACGCTGTTTCAGATTTTTTACAACCCGATTATTTTCTCATAGGTTTCTCCAACTCGGTGCAGAAAGAAAAACTGGAAGCCTATATCGGACGCCTGTCGGAAAGGTACCCTTCCAATAAGATATTTATTACAGGGCTGCAGACATCTGGCATCACCTGTGAACTTGCACCCAATGTCGTGCCGGTCAGATCTGCCCATCACTTTACTTCTGAGATCCTTCCTGAAATTAACTGATTCCTGCTGCCTGTTAAACAAATTTTGTTGAATGTTTTAACAGTCTTTAACATTTACAGGAATATATCTGAATATTTTATTAATCATAAAAAGCAGATAATCAGTATAATTATTAATTTTATTTAGAATAATTCTAAAAAAATTGTTAAAAAACTTGACAAGGGGCGATAATTATGTTTAACTTTGCTGCATGAAAATTAAACAAAAAACCTTACGATCATGACAGCATTAGAATTCAACTATAAGCTCATCGGTATGCAGACATACCTGGAATACTTTGCCAAGAAATTGACTTCAAATGAAGAAGACGCCAATGACCTGGTGCAGGAAACCAACTACAAGGCATTGTTATTCCGCGAAAAATATGTTCATCACACCAATTTCAAGGCCTGGTTGTTCACCATTATGAAGAACATTTTCATCAATAATTACAGGCGGAATAAAAAAGCACAGACTTTTATCGATACGACTGACAATTTGTATCATATGAATAGCCGCAAGGATTCTTTTCCGGTTCTGCCCGATTCTGAGCTACGTGAAAAGGAGATCAGGAAAGTGGTCGATAACCTGGAGGATGAACACCGGGTTCCATTCGAAATGCATACGCAGGGTTTCAAATATAAGGAAATTGCCGATGAACTTGATATTTCGATAGGCACGGTTAAAAGCAGGATATTTTTCAGCCGTAAGAAGTTGATGGACAGGTTGGAAGGTTACTCAAACTGACAGTAAATTTTCTCATACTTACATTATATATTTCCAGCAGGGGCCGAAAGGTTCCTGCTTTTTTTTTGATAAGATAGAAGATAGAAGTTAGAAGATAGAAGATAGAAGATAGAAGTTAGAAGATAGAAGATAGAAGATAGAAGTTAGAAGACAGTAGTCAGTAGACACGAAACACGAACCAGTCTTCAGTACAATTCAATGACTTCGGCTTTGAGCTGTTCGATGGCGGATTGGATAGGATTTTTATCCCACTCGGATGATTTCGAAATGATCAGTTGCGCGAGCTCATTAGCGCTCCCATTTGAATCTGTTTCGGCTGATGCAGTATTGATGAGGCGGATGACCTCTTCCTTTGCCGATTTTATGAAAGCCCACCCTTGCGATGAAATGTAAACCTGTTGTGCTGCATTGTGTTCATATTCCTCCCGAATACTTTGTGTAAGGATGATTTGAAATTGCAAAGCGCTCATACCCTGCTGCAGATTCCTGGAAACAGATTGCTGCGGCGACATTCTTTCGAGCAAAAGGATCAATCGTTCGTAGGCCTGTAAACGCAATGGCAGTATAACCTCCCTGTTACCTATTTTTAACTCAGCTTCTCGCTTTAGGATTTCATTACGCAAATAAGCCAAAACAACCATTCTGGCAATAAAAAACAAAACAATAGCTGGAAGCAGATAAGTCAGCACCCTTTGATGTTTTACCCTGGCGGATATAGTGGACAACCTGCATTTCCCGTGGGGCCAGTCTGGCATTCGCCAGCACGGTATCATGCGGGTGCGTTGAGAAAACATCGAGCAAATTTGCCTGCGCGGTCTGCAGATAATCTTTTGCCGGACCGGACACTTTGTTTTGTGCTTTTTTCAGAAGAGGGAGGACCATCTCTACTGTTTTTTCGGCAATTTCTCTTCTGATATGGTCATGCTCCAGGTCTCTTCTCTTCAGCATGATATTCAAGGTGGTGTTGGTGTCACGGAGTTCCCGGTTTGTTTCCTGTAATTCCTTTTCTCGCATGAGCAATGTTTCTAAGACGTTTTGCAGCTCCATCACGGTATCGGTTAACTCTGCCGTCCTAGCTGCGACCTGTTTTTCCAGATCGGCACGCGCTTGCTGGAGTTGCCGTTCGGTGGCCTTGCGGGCGATTATCTC
>JAWOHY010000160.1:0-14601 GCA_046484945.1 Bacteroidales bacterium | reverse complement strand
CGACATCTACGCCGGCGATCGCAAAATTGCCGGAATATTAATCCAGAACGGAGTGAAGGGTTCACAATTTGAATATTCGGTGATCGGGATCGGTTTGAACGTCAACCAGGAAAAGTTTCACGGCGATTCGGCAAATCCTGTCTCATTGAAAATGATTACGGGAAGGGATTTTTCCCTGGAAGAAATGCTGGACCTGACGATCCTGAAGTTAGAAAACCGCCTGCTCCAGCTCCGTGAAGGAAAAAAGACGGAAATTGACCGGGACTACCTGGATGTGTTGTACAGGTTTAACCAGATGGCTTCCTACCTCTATAAAGACAAACTGATTCAGGCAAGGATCATTGGGTTAAACCGCTATGGACAACTCCAACTGGAGATCCCCGGCGAAATGATCATCGAATGCGACCTCAAAGAGATCCGCTTCATAATCTAATCCCAACACCTAATACCCAATAACTAATACCCAACACCTAATACCCAATAACTAATTTCCCCCCTCATTCTACGCCCACTTCTCCGGATTTTCACGCCATTTCAGCAGCGATTGCAGGTCTTCGTCGGAAATGTAGTTGCTTTCCAGCGCTTCATGGATCAGGGATTCGTAATCCGACAGGGTGATCAGCCTGCATTTGGCCGCGGAAAAGCTCTTTTTGGCTTTCTCGAGATTGTATGTAAAAATGGCCAGCATCCCCTTCACGATAAACCCGGCCCCGGTTAAGGCTTCCACCGCGGCCAGGCTGCTTCCCCCGGTGGATATCAGGTCTTCGATCACCACCACCGACTTGCCCGGTTCAATCCGGCCTTCGATCTTATTTTCCATGCCATGCTTCTTCTTATCGGACCTGACATAAATGAAGGGTATGCCGAATTCCTGTGCTACCAGCGCTCCCTGGGCAATGGCCCCCGTGGCTACCCCGGCAATGTATTCCACTAAGCCAAATTCCTCGTGGATGATCTGTACAAACTGCTGCCGGATATAGGTCCGTATGGCGTGGAATGATAAAGTCACCCGGTTATCGCAGTATATCGGGGATTTTATCCCGGATGTCCATGTGAACGGATCGTGGGGACTTAATTTGACGGCCTTGACCTGAAGCAGCGATCTGGCCGTCGTCCTGGCAATTTCTTCATTGTATATCATAGGACAAAAATAATAAGATTCATGATGCGTATTCCCCCTGTTCATAAATTGATCAATCCGGAATGTATGGTATTTGAATTATCTTTGTAAAAAACTGCCCGGATGAAACGAATTGCTGTATTTCCTGGATCATTTGACCCCATCACCAAAGGCCACGAATCAATCATACGGCGTGCCATCCCTTTATTTGATGAAATTGTCGTTGCTATCGGCGAAAATGCGGAAAAAAAGAGTTTTTTCCCGCTCGAAAAAAGAGTGAAATGGGTTCAGGATGTTTTTCAGGCTTTGCCGCAGGTGACTGTGGAGTCTTACCAGGGCCTGACAGTTGATTTCTGCCGGAAAAAAAATGCCGTTTATATTCTCAGAGGCTTGAGAACTTCGGCCGATTTTGAGTTTGAAAGAAGTATCGGACAGATCAACAAGAAACTATACCCGGGAATTGAAACGGTTTTTTTGCTTACAACTCCCGAGTTTACAGCCCTTAACTCATCCATTGTCAGGGATATCCTCAGAAATGGCGGAGATCCCTCCCAGTTCGTTCCGGATGTCGTGAAGTTTTGATGTTATGAAGAAACTGCTGTGCCTGGTTTGGATAATCCTGCTCATGGCCGGGGAGACGATGCCCCGGCAGGTGGAAATTTCAGGAAAAGTGATAAATGGCAATGGTTTGACAATCAGGGCAATGACTTATGCCGATCATGTGACTAAGCTGAGAGAAACCCTGGCTAATGCAACCATCGGACCGGAAGGGCATTTTTACCTGTCGTTTGAAATGGCTGATACCCGCTATATCTGGCTGGATATTGCCTTCCGGCAGGCAGAGATGTTTGTTCAGCCTTCAGGGAATTACGAGGTTGAATTGACAATTTTCAATGATGATATCGCAGCTTCCTATTACGACCGTTTTGGGCTGCCCATGAAAATAATCAGCGACGACCCCGACAAATTGAATCTGTATATTCAGGATTTCAATCAGTTATATAATGATTTTTTGTTGAATTTTACCGATAACACCGGGCTCAGAAGCGCTTCTGCTGTATTTGAAACATTCAATACAGCCGTTAAACTGCGTTTTCAGAATGCAACCAACCCTTATCTGATCAACTATATTCAATACAAAATGGCGGGAATGCAGTTGTTCCTCCGCCTGAAAAGCAGGAACAATATCGGGCTGGAATATATTTCAGGGAAACCGGTATTGTATGAGAATATTGAATACATGGAGTTTTTTCATCTGTTTTTTGAAAAATATTTTCTGGCCAGGGGAAAATACTTTCATTACAACAAAACGTTTGATCTGATCAATGGAAATACCCCCCTCGAAAAAATGCTGGATACCCTGAAGGCTGACCCGGTGCTTGAGGACCGGGAAACCAGGGAACTCCTTCTGCTGATCGGACTGAAGGAGCTTTATTTCACATCGGGTTTTAGCAAACCAAATATCAAATCCCTCATCCAGGAGCTGGCAGCATATGCGGTTTCAATTGAAAACAAGACGATTGCAACCAATTTAATGAAGCGTTTGAACCGGTTGCAGCCCGGAAGCCCGGCACCCAATTTCAGCGTCAGGGGTGTCCTGGATGATGAATTGTACACGCTTGATGATTTCAAGGGTCATTATCTCTACCTGGCATTTTTTGAATCGGGAAACCTCGCCAGCCAGGCTGAACTGGATCGGATCGATGAAATATCTGAGCAATTCGGGAATAAGGTGAAATTTGTTGCGGTAGCTGTCGATGCAGATTGGCAAAACCTCCGGAACTTTTCAGAGAACATGAAATTACCCTGGCTGATATTGCATTATGGCGGTGATCTCCAAATGCTCGAGGATTATGACGCTTCCACCTTTCCTTATTTTATTCTGATTGATGATCAGGGCATGATTTTACGCAGTCCGGCCCCCAGTCCCAGTGAAAATATCCGCGGCTTATTCGAATCATTATAAACAATCCTTTCCGGATCGGTGAATTTCAAGTAAATTTGCAGACGGAAAAGGCGGTTTACCTGCCATTGTGTCATTATTTTGCCGGGTAAATTACAGGAACAATTATTGCATTTCCGGAGATAAATGAAAAGATCATGAGTTTTTTACAAAAATTATTTGGAGATAAATCCACCCGCGACATCAAAAATATCCATCCTTTGCTGGAGCAGATCAAAGAGGCTTACGAAAAGATCATGCCTTTGAGCAACGACCAGCTCAGGGGGAAAACTCTGGAATTCAAAGCTCGGATTGCTGAAGCCATAGCTGTTGAGAATAAGCAGATTGAAGATTTAAAGTTAAAAATTGAAGGGGAAGAAGATATCATCGAACGGGAGAAATTGTGGGAAGAGGTTGACCGGTTAGAAAAGGAAGCCTATAACAAAAGCCAGGAAGCCCTTGCGGAAATTTTACCGGAAGCTTTTGCCGTAATGAAAGATACCGCCCGGCGTTTTACCGAAAATGAAGTGGTAGAGGTCACGGCCACCGATTTTGACCGGGAGCTGGCCTCCAGAAGGGATAACATCTCTATTAAGGGAGATAAGGCCCTGTACAAAAATCAATGGAGCGCCGGCGGGAATATGATCACCTGGGATATGATCCACTATGATGTCCAGTTGATCGGCGGAATTGTGCTGCATCAGGGAAAAATTTCCGAGATGGGAACCGGCGAAGGCAAAACGCTGGTGGCTACATTGCCGGTATACCTGAACGCACTGCCCGGCAAAGGAGTGCATATCGTTACGGTAAATGATTACCTGGCCAAGCGTGACTCGGAATGGATGGGCATGCTGTATGAATTTCACGGCTTGAAGGTCGATTGTATCGACAAGCACCAGCCCAATTCCACCGCCCGCCGGAATGCCTACCTGGCTGATATCACCTTCGGCACCAATAATGAGTTCGGGTTTGATTACCTCCGGGATAATATGACCGGTAATCCCGACGAACTGGTCCAGCGCGGGCATAATTTTACCATCGTGGACGAGGTCGACTCGGTACTTATCGACGATGCCCGGACTCCGTTGATCATTTCCGGACCTACACCACAGGGTGACAAACAGGAATTTGAGAATTACAAACCCCAGGTGGAAAAGCTTTACTCCAACCAACGCGCATTTGTTACAAAAATCCTTGCTGAAGCCAAAAGGTTACTCTCCGGAAATCCCTCTGCCGCAGATGAGAAAAAAGGCGGCGAACAGCTTTTCCGGGCCTATCGGGGCTTGCCGAAAAACAATGCGCTGATCAAATTCCTGAGTGAACCCGGGATGAAAGCGCTGATGCTGAAAACCGAAAATTTTTATCTCCAGGAGCAGGCAAAACATATGCATGTCATCGATGACGAACTCTTTTTTGTGATCGACGAAAAGCACAATTCCATCGACATTACCGAGAAGGGCATCGACCTGATGACCGAATTCACGGGCGATCCTAAATTCTACATACTGCCGGATATCGGTTCTGAACTGGCTGAAATTGAAAAGGCGAGCCTACCGGAAGATAAAAGGCGGGAGAAAAAGGACGAGCTGCTGCAGGAATTTTCCATCAAATCGGAAAGGGTGCATACCGTCAACCAGCTTCTGAAGGCTTATTCTTTGTTTGAGAAGGATGTCGAATACGTCATCATGGACAACAAGATCAAGATCGTGGATGAGCAGACGGGGCGCATCATGGAGGGAAGGCGCTATTCCGACGGTCTGCACCAGGCCCTGGAAGCAAAGGAGAATGTTAAAGTGGAGGCGGCCACGCAGACCTATGCCACCATCACCCTGCAGAATTACTTCCGCATGTACAATAAATTGTCGGGGATGACCGGCACGGCTGAAACGGAAGCGGGAGAACTCTGGGATATTTACAAGCTCGACGTGGTGGTGATCCCGACCAATCGCCCGGTTATCCGCGATGACCGAGAGGACCTGGTGTATAAAACCAAACGGGAGAAATTCAACGCGGTCATCAGTGAGATCGAAGACCTGGTGAAAAATGGCAGGCCTGTGCTGGTGGGGACAACCTCTGTCGAAACTTCCGAGTTATTGAGCCGGATGCTCACCCGTGTGAAGATCAGGCATAACGTGCTGAATGCCAAATTACACCAGAAGGAAGCAGACATCGTGGCTGAGGCCGGCAAGCCCGGGACGGTGACCATAGCCACCAACATGGCTGGCCGTGGTACCGACATCAAGCTGGGACCTGGCGTGAAAGAAGCGGGCGGTCTGGCCATCATCGGAACGGAAAGGCACGAATCCCGCCGCGTCGACCGCCAGTTGCGCGGCCGGGCCGGACGACAGGGAGACCCCGGATCGTCGCAGTTCTTCGTATCACTGGAAGACGACCTGATGCGCATGTTCGGCTCCGACCGTATCGCCAAGATCATGGACCGAATGGGGATAAAAGAGGGTGAAGTCATCCAGCATTCCATGATCACCAAATCGATCGAACGCGCCCAGAAGAAAGTCGAGGAAAACAACTTCGGGATCAGAAAAAGGCTGCTGCAATACGACGATGTGATGAACTCCCAGCGGGAGGTCATTTATAAACGGCGAAAAAATGCCCTCTTCGGCGACAGGCTCGCGGTGGACCTTTCCAATATGATGTTCGACGTGGGGGAAAACCTGATCACCACTTACCGGGAGTTTAAAGATTTTGAAGGTTTCAGGCTGGCTGTGCTCAAGAACCTGATGATCGAACCCCCATTCGATGAAGATGAGTTCCTTGAATCAAGGGTTGAGAATCTGACCGATAAGCTGTATGATACCGCTTATAACTACTACCGCGAGAAATCCAAACGCATTGCCGACCTGGCTTACCCGGTCATTCGTGACGTTTTTGAGAACCAGCCGCAATTTGAAAATATTGCCATCCCCATTTCAGATGGCCAGAAGACCATGAACGTTATTGCCAATTTAAAGAGAGCATATGAGAACGGTGGCAAGGAGGTCATTCTGACCATTGAAAAAGGGATTACCCTGGCGATGATCGATGATGCCTGGAAAGACCACCTCAGGGAGATGGATGACTTGAAGCAATCGGTGCAAAACGCCGCCTATGAGCAGAAGGATCCGTTGCTGATCTATAAGTTCGAGGCATTCGAGTTGTTCAAAAAGATGATCCAGAAGATCAACGAAGAGGTGATCTCGTTCCTGATCAGGGGGAAACTGCCGCTGCAGGATGCCGCCTCGGTAAAAGAAGCCCGCGCCCCAAGAGGGATCGACCGGACGCGGCTTCGCGAAGAACGTAAAGACTTGCTGGCACAGGCTCACAGCGATACGCAAACCCAGCGGCCTAAAGAACCCCTGCGGCGGGAGGTGCCGAAGATCGGCCGCAATGATAAGGTGAAAGTGCAATATACCGACGGACGGATCCTCGTGGCCAAATACAAGATGATCGAACACGACCTCAACCGGGGAAACTGCCAGATCTTAAACTAAGGTGTATTACCTTAACCCTTCCGCAGGAATTAATCAAAGCCTTAATTCTTTCAAATGAAACATCATTTTCTTATTTTATTTTTTGTCATCGCTGTCTTGAACCCGATGACCGGACAGGTATTTCGCGAACCCGGCGGCCATTTGCCAAAACCTACAGCCAAAGGTGAAGAGAAGATAGATACCCGCATTGATAATATGGGATATTGGCGAAGAATGGCCGATTCGGGCTTTGTGTTCCTGGCTCCCATGGAGAGTATTCCGGCTGCCTTTTTCACCGGCAGCCGCATCGAACATCCAATGGTGATGACCACCAACTCGCCGGATGTGCCGACAACCATAGAAAATTCAACCCAAAGTGAGAACTCAGTATTTGTCGATCCGACAAATGACCAGTTGTTGCTGAATTCGAACAATTCTACAGAGAATCCGGTTGGTTCACTCTATGGCGCCAATTACCTGCTTTCCGATGATGCAGGCCAAACCTGGGATGGGTCGGTCAACGGCGCAGGCGGAAGCAATTCCGGCGATCCGGCTACGGCCATAAGCCTTACCGGCCGGCAGTATATCGGGTATATCAATAACAGCGGGGGACAGTCTGTCTCTTATTCCGCTGACGGTGGTAACACCTGGACGCCCGTCGTGGCTGGACCTACACCCCCATCTTCTATCCTGGATAAGAACCATATGTGGATCGATAATTCGCCCACCAGTCCACATGCCGGGAATTTGTACAATGCCTGGACCCCATTCAGCGGATCCAATGTTTATCAGATTGAAATCGTGCGATCAACCGACCAGGGCCTGTCCTGGAGCTCCGCTCTCAATATCAGCTCAGCCGTCAATGCCGGCAGTCATAACCAGGGGGTCAATATTCAGACCGGGCCGGACGGGGAGGTGTACGTCGTTTGGGCCATATACGACAGCTGGCCGACCGATGAAACGGCCATGGGTTTTGCCAGATCAACCAACGGCGGTGTGTCATACGATCCGGCAACCCGCATCATCTCCAATATCAGGGGGATCAGGACCACGGAAACCTCAAAGAACCAACGCGTCAATTCGTTCCCTTCCATGGCCGTCGACATCAGTGACGGGCCATATAGTGGAAATATCTATATCGTTTGGTCCAACATCGGCGTGCCCGGCATCAATACTGGTTCCGATATCGACGTATATATGATCCGTTCCGAAGATGAAGGAGCGACCTGGTCAACCCCTGTCAGGGTGAACCAGGATCCCGGCGGATTGGGTAAAGAGCATTATTTTCCCTGGATCACCTGCGATCCTGTGACAGGTGACCTCTCCGTCATCTTTTATGACGACAGGAATGTTTCTTCAACCGAATGTGAGGTGTTTGTTGCCAGCTCCTTTGATGCCGGTATCACATGGGAAGATTTCAAAGTGAGCGACGTGGCCTTTACACCGGCGCCGATCCCGGGGCTTGCCGGGGGCTATATGGGCGATTACCTCGGTATCGCAGCCAGGGGTGGATGGGTCTACCCGGTATGGTCGGATAACCGTACGGGAACCGTCATGTCCTATGTTTCGCCCTTTGAGCATTCTCCATTGCCATATGCTAATTTCCAGGCCAGTAATACGACACCCTGCCTGGATGAAACCATAACCCTGACAGACCTGACATCCAGGGATCCTGCTTCCTGGGACTGGAGTATCACCCCGGGCAGCTTCACATTCATGAATGGTACCAATTCCTCATCCCAGAACCCGGAGCTGAAATTCACCGCTTTTGGCGACTATACCATTCAACTGATTGCAACCAACAGCTTCGGGGCCGATACCCTGGTGAGAAGTAATTACATCAGTGTCAGTGACGTGAATGCTGATTTTGCAGCCGATGTCACCCAGGTGGTGGTGAACAATAATGTCACTTTTACCGACCAGTCGTCCTGTAATGTCCTGAGTTACATCTGGGATTTTGGGGTGGATGCCACACCTGCCACAGCAAATACAGCGGGGCCGCACGTTGTTACATACAGTTCCGCGGGCTTCAAAACGATATCCCTGACTGTCAACGGGACCACGACCACAACAAAAACCGATTTTATCGAGGTCATTCCGGAAACCATTAATATGACCAACGGCACCATAACAACCTGTTCAGGAACATTTTACGATAGCCAGGGAATCAATAACTACCTGAACAATGAAGATTATACCCTGACCTTTTTTCCTGGTCAATCAAATAAGTTAATCCAGGTCGTGTTTACCTTGTTTGACCTGGAATTCCATTCGTCATGCAGTTTCGATTACCTGAGGATTTTTGATGGGGAGAATACTTCGGCCCCGCTGATCGGTACCTATTGCGGAACCAATTCACCCGGAACCGTCATTGCCACCAACAGTTCCGGCGCTTTGACCTTCCGGTTCCATTCTGACGGAAGTGTTACCCGGCAGGGATGGGTAGCAACCCTTTCGTGCGAAACGCCGCCCCCACCTTCTTATTGTTCAGCGGGAGCGACTACTTGTGACGAATATATCAGCCGGGTGGTAATGGGGATAATTGATAATTCAACTTCATGCACTTCAGGAGGTTATCACGATTACACTGCATTTTCCACAAAGGTTTCACCCGGATTTTCCTATCCTGTCAACATTACCAATGGAAATCCTGTATACTCAGATGACCAGTGCGGTATCTGGATCGACTGGAACCAGGACTATGATTTCGATGACCCGGGAGAGACGATAACAGTGAGCGGCACACCCGGGGTCGGGCCATACACAGCGAACATCATACCCCCGGGAGATGCAGTGAAAGGACCGACCCGGATGAGGGTCCGGATCATGTGGACGGGTACATTGAGTCCTTGTGGCACAGCAACATATGGTGAGGTAGAAGATTACACCATCTATGTTGGCACACATGGTTTGTGGGAAGGGGGAACGCCCGGCTCGGAAAATGACTGGAATACGGCCAATAACTGGGATGACGGCATCGTGCCTACGGCTTCCACAAATGTTCTCATTCCGGAAGAAGCAACCCATTATCCGTCTGTTTCAGGCCCCTTTAGTTGCCTTGATATGGAAATAAAGGATGGCGCCACGGTTACCGTTGAGGCAGGGGCTGTAATGAATATCCTGGGCGATCTGACAGTGGGGCAGGGGAGCAGCGGCAGGCTGGTGGTCGATGGCGGTACCTGCAACGTTTCAGGAACAACATTTGCCGGACCCGGCAGCAAAATCGATATCATAAACGGTGGCGTTATGAACGATAATGATTAATTTTACGCCAAACAATCCGTATGATGTATAACAGAATCCTGCTGAAACTCAGCGGCGAGTCGCTTTCAGGCACCGCCGAAGGCCCCATTGACCCGGCGCGCCTGGAATATTACGCAAACCAGATAAAACAGGCAACAGACAAAGGCATTCAGGTAGCCATCGTGATCGGTGGCGGAAATATTTTCAGGGGATTAAAAGGAAGCCATAAGGGATTCGACCGGCAAACCGGCGACTACATGGGCATGCTGGCCACCGTGATCAACAGCCTGGCGCTGCAGTCATCCCTCGAAAGCCTTGCTATCCCGGTCAGGCTCATGTCGGGGATCGGCATTGCCAAACTCACGGAAAAAGCCAACGGGATAAAGGCGATGGGCTATCTCAAAACCGGCCATGTCGTCATCTTTGCCGGCGGCACAGGCAATCCTTATTTTACGACAGACACCGCTGCTGCATTAAGGGCTGTTGAAATCCATGCCGACGCCCTGCTGAAAGGAACCCGGGTCGATGGGGTCTATTCGGATGATCCCGAGAAGAACCCGGGCGCCGTGAAATACGACCGGCTTACCTTCCGGGAAGCCTACGACCGGGAGCTGAAAATCATGGACCTGACCGCTTTCACTTTTTGCGAGGAAAATAATATCCCGGTCATTGTCTTTGATATGAACCAGCCCGGCAACCTGCACAAGCTCCTCGAAGGTGAAAAGATTGGTACGCTGGTGACAAAGGATTAGCAGGCAGCTTCCAGCTAAAGTGTTTTCATGATCTCTGCCCAGGAATGGATCTCATGGTCCACTTCATCCTGGTGGAGTAACTTTTCGGGATTGAAGAATAATGTATCCATCCCTGTTTCCCTGGCCCCGGCCATGTCAACCGCCAGGTCATCCCCGATCATCAGGCTTTCGCCGGCTTTTGCACCGGCTTTCTTTAGGGCCAGCTGAAAGATCGGGACTTCAGGCTTTTTTACCCCTGCCTCCTCGGAGGTGGTAATTGTCTTAAAATATTTCCTGAGATCACTGGCATTCAATTTAGTGCGCTGCACCTCCTCGAACCCGTTGGTGATCAGGTGCAGACCGTACTTATGCTTCAGATATTCAAGCGCCTCCCGGGCATGCGGCAGCAGGATGGTCTTCAACGGGCTTTGCGTTACGTAATCTTCTGCGATATGCGTCGCAAGGATCAGGTCATCGATCCCGAACCCGTTCAATGTCATCTCAAAACGCCGGATGCTCAGCACCTCCTTCTTGATCTTGTTCTCCCGGTAAAGGCCCCAGAGCATGTCATTGATCCGGGTGTAAACGGTGATGAATTCCTCTGTGTTTTTTATCCCTCTCGATTTTAAATCATATTTATCGAATATTTCCTCGAAAGTCGCCCGGGCATTGCGGTCAAAATCCCAGATCGTCTTGTCCAGGTCTATGAAAATGTGTTTGTATCGGTAGGCGATCATGGGTGCAAAATTAGCTTTATTGGAGCACGATCCAATCCCAGACAATAAAGAGGTTGTATCAGAAGTCAAATTTTATGTTAACCACAGAGATCACAGAGTATACACAGAGAACACAGAGGATTGTATATCAATCACTAAACACTCTGCGTCCTCTGTGTCTCCTCTGTGATCTCTGTGGTAAAACAACTTATGATACATCCTCTTATAAAGACTATTAATACAAATTCGCAAAAAAAATCAAAAAAAACTTGACTTTGTATAAAAAAATGTTGTATTATTGCAATATCAAAATGATATCAAAATGAATTATTAATCAAAAAAAACAAAAAACGATGGAAAAGCTTCAAAATCTGCACGAAACAATGCCCTGGCTCTTCGCCGTAATCATCATCCTGGCAGTATGGGACGGGGTCTGGAAACTGGTTGCCTTATGGAAATCAGCCAGAAACTCCCATATGGCATGGTTTATCTGCATTGCCATTTTCAATACGCTGGGAATATTGCCCATTGTGTATATCATAATGCATAGAAAGGAAAAAATTTCTCATCATGAATGATCGGATTCAAAACCAATAACAATTTAAAATCACATCAAAATGAACAAAGAAAAAGTCTTTTCTCCAAAAAACGGCTACCTGTTTTTAGCCATTCTGATTATCTTTTTAGGATTGATCATATGGTTGCCTTTCCTGTTGAGTGCACCATGGATATTTGCCTTCCTGGTCATTCCAGTTTTGATTATGCCAGGTTTCATGGTTGTCAACCCCAACGAATCGATGGTTTTGATCCTTTTCGGCGATTACCGGGGCACCATCAAGCAGAATGGTTTTTTCTGGGCCAATCCTTTTTTTGTCAAGAAAAAGATTTCTTTACGGGCCAGGAACCTCGACAGCGAACCGATCAAGGTGAATGATAAGGTTGGAAACCCCATTATGATCGGCATAGTCCTGGTCTGGAAAGTGGAGGATACCTTCAAGGCGGCTTTTGAGGTCGATGATTATTCTCATTTTGTGGATATTCAGAGTGAGGCTGCGATCCGGAAGCTGGCCGGCCATTATTCCTATGATAATTTCGATGATGAGGAGGCCGAGATCTCCTTGCGTTCGGGGGGTGAAGAGGTAAACCATGTGCTGGAGGATGAGTTACGGGAACGTTTGCAGATCGCCGGCATTCATGTGATCGAATCCAGGATCAGTTACCTGGCGTATGCCTCGGAAATTGCCGGTGCGATGCTGCGCCGCCAGCAGGCAACGGCCATTGTCGCCGCCAGGATCAAGATCGTGGAAGGGGCGGTGAGCATGGTAGAGATGGCGCTGGAACAGCTTTCGAAGAAGGGTATCATCGATCTGGATGAAGAGAAGAAGGCCGCTATGGTCAGCAACCTGATGGTCGTCCTTTGTTCTGATAAAGATGCTTCACCGGTGATCAATGCCGGGACCCTGCATCAATAATTCAAACAGAACAGTTTATTATGCCTGAAAAAAAGACATTTGTATTGCGTTTGAATGAAGAAACCTATAAATCCCTGGAGAAATGGGCGTCGGATGAATTTCGCAGCGTGAACGGCCAGCTGGAGTGGATCATCGACCAGGCGCTCAGCAAGGCAGGGCGCAAGAAAAAGAGTAAATAAGAACCTATCACTCCGACGACTAAAGCCGCCGGTTCTCACTTTACTGGGAACCAACGGCTTTAGTCGTTGGAGCGCATCTCACAAGTTGTGGAGCGCCGATCCAATTACGGGTTGCAATTACCGGATCATGACTTTTTTCGTTGCCACGCCGTCGGCAGTGGTAACCCTGATGTAGTAAACACCAGCGCTGTAACCGGTTGTATTCATGTTGAAGACATTATTCTTGACCACCTGGCTGTATACCTTCTGGCCAAGCTGGTTTAGAATATCGACCTGGGTCATTTCCTTTGCTGACAGGATATTCAGCTGGTCCCTTACCGGGTTGGGATAGATGGTGAAATCTACCGCTTCGGGATTTTCAGGAACGCTGACCATAAAGTCGATGGAGATATCATCCACCATGAAGACAAAGGCATCTTCCGAAACACACTGGATGGCGAGATAAACGGTTTCACCATCATAATCAGAGATGTCATAGCTCTCAAAGGTCCATGTAGTAGGCGCTTCCAGCGGTGTGGGGCCTGACAGGGAAGTAAAGCTGCCCTGGTTCATATCGGTAGTGGAGATCAGAACATTATATTTCTCGAACCCATATTGCGAAGTATATGATTTCACGTAAAAATTGAAGGCAGAATTATCGCCCAGTGTAGTCTGGGGTGAAATGAGCCAGTCATCATTGGTCGGAGGTGGCACGGATGCCATGCAGGCGCCGAATTTTTCTCCGCCATAGGGCTGAATTTCCGGATCATCTGTCATAGGTGGCGTAGTAGTGGCCGGATTGAAACAAATGAAAGCCATCGGGTCATAATTACCCGGGAATGAAGTATTTTCAAAGCCATAGGTCTGTCCGCCGTCATAATCAATGGCAGTCCAGTCACCAAACGTCAGTGACCAGTCATCGATATCCTCAAAATCGAGAATAACGGAGACCATCGTGCCACCGCCTTCACTGACGGTGAATGTCACCGGAACGTCGAGTTGCGGGGTTTCGGGGTCATTGCTGATGATCCGGAGCATTCCATCATAGGTACCTTCATCCAGTCCGGTCGCATCGCATGTCACGGTCACGATTTCGGAAGCCCCTGAGGCGATGGTTCCGCTGGTCGGTGATGCTGAGAGCCATTGCTGCATGGGTGTACCAGTCAGGTTGGCACGGATATTCCAGTTGTAATTCAGGGCAGGGTTGTTGGACAGGTGCGTCCAGCCCACGCCGGTCGACAGGAAGTCGCCGTTGGGGTTAGCCGGTCCTGCATCGCAACCGGGAATAAATGTATCGGGGCCGGGCTGGGTAAACTGGTAACCTACCCAGATATCTGCCCCGGTAATGTAAACCGGATCGGCCAGGGTGATTGTATTCCAGCTCAGCATCTGGCCTGCGAAGGGCTGATTGACCAGCAATGTACCGGGTTCAAAGGTGTTGCCCATATCCCAGATTTTCAAAACAAAGTCTGTGCCCGGATCATTCAGGTAAATATCAACGGAAGTGAGCATCATACCGGCGTGCGGCAGGGTCAGGTTCGTCGGGAACATGGCTGCAACTGTGGGGCTGATGGGTGCAACACTCCAGCCGATGGCCGAGTAGTTGTCGCCGTCATAATGCAGGACGAAGTCATCGGCAACCGGATTATACGGGGCAGGTTTTGCTGCCGGGTCGGCGCTGGTGTTGTAACCCAGTGTCCTGACTGTGGCAGATGGGGTTTCAGGGGCGATATTTGCAAGCTTCTTTCCGGC
>JAWOHY010000145.1:0-7406 GCA_046484945.1 Bacteroidales bacterium | reverse complement strand
TGAGGCTATGCAGGAGAGGGCAGTGACCGTAGCAGGTAATCATTATAAATTGAGTTTGCCTTATTTTGTACTTGCCACACAAAACCCTATTGAGCAGGAGGGAACTTATCCCTTGCCGGAAGCTCAACTGGACAGATTCTGGGGATGTCGACTGGGCAGACCTCGTTGCAGGCCCCGCACAGGCTGGAGGCTTTCGGCAGGTCGGCGAGGTCGGAGAATTTCTCCAGGTGATCCTCACCGGGTCGCAGTTGCCGCTGGGCATGGTGCGCAGCGATGGCCGGGAGAACCTCATCACGTCCAACGAGATCGCGGCGGCCCGGAAAGATGACACCCCCATTGTTCCGGAAGTGGCCATTTATTTTGAAAACCAGCTTCTGCGGGGCAATCGCACCTTTAAATATAATGCGGAGCATTTCGAGGCATTCCGCTCCGGAAATTATCCGCCCCTGGCCGAAGCGGGCGTCCATATCAGGTTCAATGACAATTATATACTGAAGCCTAATTTCAAGGCATTGAAGGTCCACACAACCCTGGATAACAATATCGGCATTTTAAAACTTTTCCCCGGAGTCTCACGCGATTCGGTACAGGCACAGCTTACTGTTCCCGGGTTGAAGGCTGTGGTCATGGAAACATACGGATCGGGCAATGCCATGACTGAAACCTGGTTCCTGGATTTGCTGAAAGAAGCTGTTTCCGCCGGGGTCATTATATTGAACGTGACGCAGTGCCACGCCGGTTCGGTTGAAATCGGAAAGTACCAGACCAGTGCCGAGTTGGGGAAGATCGGCGTGCGAAGCGGTTATGATATCACTACCGAATCGGCGGTAACCAAGCTGATGTATTTATTGGGTTCCGGGCTAAGCAAATGGAATATTGAAAAGTTGCTGCAGCTTCCTTTGAGGGGCGAGATGACGGTCAATTCGGCCGGGATAGATTGAAACCCTTGAAAATGAATGAAGAACGTAGATTAGATTTTGTATAAATTTTGGGCTCAAAAGTTTTTATTAAGTTTTTTTATTACTTTAGCGCACGATTTTGGAGAGTGAACCTCTTTCAAACAGGGAGAGATGGCCGAGTGGTCTAAGGCGCACGCCTGGAAAGCGTGTAACCGCCAAAAGTGGTTCAAGGGTTCGAATCCCTTTCTCTCCGCGTTTTTAAAATAATTGAAAACCAAATTTAAGTTAATAATCAATTTTGTTAAATTATGAAACGATTCATCGCATTTTTGACACTGGCTTCCCTGCTGAACTTTGGGTTTTTTACCGCTTTATATGCCCAGGAAGAGGAAATAGTGGAAGCAACGGAGCAAACCACCGAGGTAACAACTGAAGAGGCAGCTGAAGAAACAGCACAACCTGCTGCTACCCTGGTGGCGGATGACGCAGCACCGCAAGGTTTTCACAACGTGATCAAAGATTACTTCATCCAGGGAGGTGCCGGTTTCATGGGCATTGTTCTGCTGGCGCTGATCTTTGGCCTGGCCATTGCCATTGAAAGGATCATCTACCTGAACCTGGCTACTACAAACACCCAGAAACTGCTCAATAAGATTGAGTCGGCCATGGAATCCAGCGGGATTGATGCGGCGAAGGAGGTTTGTAAAAATACACGCGGCCCTGTTGCCAGTATTTTCTACCAGGGACTTCACCGGTATAATGAAGGATTGGAGATCGTTGAAAAATCGATCATTTCGTATGGCAGCGTACTGATGGGCCGGCTCGAAAGCGGCCTCTCCTGGATATCGCTATTCATTGCCATCGCCCCCATGCTCGGGTTTATGGGTACGGTTATCGGGATGATCATGGCTTTTGATAATATCGAAGCGGCCGGCGATATCAGCCCGTCCATCGTGGCCGGCGGTATCAAGGTCGCCCTTCTGACCACCGTCTTCGGTCTGATCGTGGCCATTATCCTGCAAATCTTCTATAATTACCTCGTCTCAAAAATCGACAGCCTGGTCAATAATATGGAAGATAGCTCAATCTCCTTTATTGATATTCTTGCGAAATATAAAAAATAAAAAACACCTGCCATGAGTGATAAAATTGCGAAAATCATACAGTGGGTCCTGATTATACTGCTGGCTTTATCGGCGGTATTCGGACTGCTGTTTTATACCAATACGGCAGGTTATACAAACCTGGTTCTATTTTGGGGTTATGCCCTGATCATTGTTATTGTCGTGGCCACAGTACTGGCGGCTTTGCTGAATATACTGAGTAATCCAAAAAAAGCCATCAAGTTTTTGATAACCCTGGGACTGGTTGCGGTAGTTGCCGTATTGGCATTTGTGATATCAGGAAATGAATATACGACGACGCAGCTCGTCAAACTGAAAATCACCGAAACAACCTCCCGTATTGTGGGAGCCGGCTTGATCATCACTTACCTTCTCGGTATAGTGGCGCTGCTGTCGATCGTCTATGCGACAGTATCAAGTATTTTTAAATAACCTTGGCTATGAGGAAACTACGACAATTACAGGAGGTCAATGCCGGTTCCATGGCCGACATCGCCTTCCTCTTACTGATCTTCTTCCTGGTAACCACCACCATGGATGTAGACACCGGTATTTCCCGGAGCCTGCCACCACCTGTCGAAGATGATACAGATATTGATATTAAAGAAAGAAATGTCTTCAAAGTATTGGTGAATAGCGCTGACATGCTGCTGGTAGAGGGAAAAGAGGGTAGCCTGAGTACACTGAAGGATGAAACCAAATATTTCATGTTAAACCCTGCCAATGATCTCAATCTGCCTGAAAAAAGACTGGAGACGATAGATTTGCTCGGTGAAGTCTGGATTTCCAGAGGGGTCGTTTCTTTGAAAAATGACCGGGGAACCTCTTACGACATGTATATACGGGTTCAGAATGAACTGACGGCTGCATTCCGGGAACTCAGAGATGAACTGAGTGTTGATAAATTCGGCACCCGGTTCGACAATTTAACGGATGATCAGCGAAAAGCCATTCAAAGCGCTGTTCCCATAGCTATCTCGGAAGCCGAACCGGAAGATATCGGCGGTAAATAAAAAGGAGGTAATATTATGGCACGTTTCAGAAAGAAAAAAGCGCAGGGTCCACAGCGGATCAACACCGCCTCACTGCCCGATATCATCTTCATGTTATTGTTCTTCTTCATGGTGACCACCGTGATGCGGGAGACAACCATGCTGGTCAAGATCAAACTGCCGGAAGCCACGGAAATTCAGAAACTGGAGCGGAAATCACTGGTCAGTTTTATCTATGTTGGTGAACCGGTTAGAAGTTACCTTTACGGAACAGAATCACGCATCCAGTTGAATGACCAGTTTGCTACCATTGCTGATATCCAGGAATTCATTGCCCGTGAAAGGGAAGCCCGCGATGAGGTTGACCGGAAATTTATGACCACCTCTATTAAAGCCGACCAGATGACAAGGATGGGCGTGATTACCGATATCAAACAGGAATTGAGGAAAGCCGGCGCTTTCAAGATCAACTATTCCAGTCGCAAAGGCGCTGTCAAACAAAACTAAACCATCATCAAACCAACGGGTTTACCCGTTGGAGCACAACCCGGATCACGCCTGCCCGGCAGTATCGCGGGCCCTCTTTCTGAAATATCCCTTCTCATGCAGATAGATTATTCCCATCAGGAACAACATCAGGATGAAGCTGGCAATGATAACTGATGTATTTTGTGAAGAACCGAAAGTCTCCAGGTCGGTGTCGACCCAGCCTTTCTGATCCAGGAACGAGATGGTCACCGCCATGGCATTGTTCAGGAAATGCACAAAAATAGGTACCCAAAGCGATCCTGACCATACGAAGAGATATCCCAGAAGAACCCCCAGTATAAAACGTCCGAAAAAACCGTAAAACTGCAGGTGCAACGCGCTGAAGATCAAAGCGGGAATGATGACGGCCAGATGAATGTTGTGGGTCCATTCCCTGAAAAGACGAACCAGGATGCCCCGGAAGATCAGTTCCTCTCCAATCGCTGCCAGCACTGCGATCATCATCAGGTTTACCAGGAAGCCGCTCCAGCTCGCAGTGGATAAAAATGCATCCGTAAGCTGGTGTGCATTATCCTCGGCATTACGCATCCAGGTTTCCAGACCGGCCAGTGATTCCGGCAGATGGATGGCGTTGTTCACCTCTACCACCCAGCTGATAAAAGGCAGTGATACGATCAGAAGAATGGTCCCGAAAACGATGCTGAAACTTTTGATGCTGCCCCTGAATTTCAGGTACCCTTTAAAATCATCATCGGTAAGGACAACAAATAATATGGCAGGTGCAATAAATACCCCGATCTGGTTCACGATCTGGAAATATTTCAGGGCCAGGATGGTTTGCGGATTTGTAAAATCATTCTGGGTTGCCACGCTTTCCAGCAGACTTGTGCCGAAAAATGGCAAGGATATTACTATTCCGATCCCCAATACAAGAAAAAATGTAATGATCATGATCATGATCAGTGACAGGATCTTCAGAAAAGGTGAAAAATGCCGGAACGGGGGCTCTCGAAACATAATCTGTGATTGGAGGCTTCAAAAATAGTAATTTTGCAATTGATAAATTCCCGGAAAGTTGTTTAAAATAGGTCATATCGAGATTCCGCATTTTCCTGTTTTACTTGCACCCATGGAGGATGTTAGCGATCCACCATTCCGGCATGTATGCAAGATATTCGGCGCTGATATCATGTACACCGAATTTATATCTTCGGAAGGGCTGATCCGGGAAGCGGCCAAAAGCGTGAAGAAACTCCATTTTTCTGAATTCGAGCGCCCGATTGGGATACAGATCTATGGTCATGATATTGACTCAATGGTCAAAGCAGCGCAATTTGCCGAAACGGCCCGACCCGACATCATTGATATCAATTATGGCTGTCCGGTGAAGAAAGTGGCCAGCAAAGGGGCGGGTTCAGGTATTCTGAATGATATTCCCAAAATGGTGAGGATGACCGAAGCGGTGGTCAAATCGATTAAAACCCCTGTTACCGTGAAGACACGCCTGGGGTATGATCATCACCGGAAAGAAATTGTTGAAATCGCTGAGAAGCTGCAGGATGTTGGCATACAAGCTATTACGATCCATGCCCGGACACGCGTGACACGCAGCAGCGAACCGGCCGACTGGACATTGCTCGGTGAAGTAAAGAAAAATCCCCGCATGCGCATACCTGTTATCGGCAATGGTGATGTTTTTACCCCCGAAGCGGCAAAATTTTTCAGAGAAAATTATGATGTAGACGGACTGATGATCGCCCGTGGCAGCTATGGAAATCCCTGGATTTTCAGGGATATTAAGCATTTCCTGGTTACCGGCGAAAAACCGGATCCACCAGATATATTTGAAAGGATGAAGATTTGTGTCTTACATTTGCAAAAATCAATGGAATGGAAAGGCGAACGGGTCGCAGTCCTCGAAATGAGAAAGCATTATGCCGATTATTTCAAGGGTTATCCGAACTTCAGGCCATTTCGAATCGCACTGATGGAGGCGATCACTTTTGAGGAAGTTGAAAGAATTTTTAAAGAGATTGGAAATAGTTATCAATGAAACAATATAACCGACGGCTTCAGTCGTCGGACTACTAAAAAATACCTATGGATTCAGAGAAACATAACAACGTAGTCATCACCGGCACCGGCAGCTATATCCCCACCGGGGTTGTCACCAACGATGATTTTGCCGGAACGGTATTTTACGATACCGACGGGACGGCGTTTGAAAATAGCCATGCGGAGATCTCCGAGAAATTCCAGGCTATCACCGGCATCATTGAACGCCGCTATGTTACCGACAACCTGGTTGCTTCCGATATCGGGGCCGTTGCAGCCAGACGGGCAATCGAAGATGCTGCCATCAGCCCGGAGGAGATTGACCAGATCATTGTAGCGCATGATTTCGGCGATGTGAGGAAGCATACCATTCAGACCGACACGGTGCCCAGCCTGGCATCCCGCATCAAACAAAAGCTTGGGATAGAAAACCCGTTTTGTGTTGCGTACGATCTGTTGTTTGGTTGCCCCGGCTGGTTGCAGGGGCTGATCCAGGCAGAGGCTTATATTCGGGCCGGCCAGGCTAAAAATTGCCTGGTGGTCGGTACAGAAACCTTATCCAGGGTGGTTGACATGCACGACCGCGATTCAATGATCTATGCCGATGGCGCCGGGGCTTGTGTCCTGCAGCTGACAAATGGCATGCATAAGAACGGTATATTATCTTCCATATCGGCAACATATGCTAAAAGTGAGGCATATTACCTCTACATGGGACAAGGCTATATTGAAGCTGCGGACCCAAAGATCAGGTACATCAAAATGCTCGGCCGGAAAATATATGAATTTGCCCTGACCCATGTTCCCCATGCCATGAAAGCTGCACTCGACAAAATAGGGGCGGATGTTCATGATCTGAAGAAGATATTCATTCATCAGGCCAATGAGAAAATGGATAATGAGATCATCAAGCGTTTTTACCGGCTCTATAAGGTTCGTGAAGTGCCCGAAGGCATTACACCGATGAGTATCCATAAGCTGGGGAACAGCTCCGTAGCTACCATCCCGACGCTGTATGATCAGGTGCGTAAGGGTGAGGGAGAGGAGAAAGGCCACTGCCTCAGCCCGGGCGACCTGATCATGTTTGCCTCGGTGGGAGCAGGAATGAATATTAATGCGATGGCTTATAGGTATTAGGTTTTAGGTTTAAGGTTTAAGGGTTAAGTTGATTTTTTTTGTAATTACTTGATTTCACGATATAAACCCTTATATTTGCATTCAATTAGCCAAAATACGGGTAACCATAATCCAGCTTACACCGAAAATAAATCCAAACTCAAAGTTTAACCTTAAATTAAAGATCATGGAAAAAATGAAAATTTTAATGGCCGCCGCAACGATCCTTATCGCCGGCGCAATATTCCACTCCTGCCAGAAGGAGAATGTGCAGCCTGTGAAGGAACAGGGGACGATGGTGGTGAAGGATGTATCAGCTGGTGATTATTTCACATATTCAGAAAATCCTTTATGTTTTGGTGAAGAAGTTATTGTAACTTTTGACAATACCCAGGGTCATGATCATAGTAATTTCCAAATGCATGTTTGGGGACCGGAAGGTAGTATTTATGTCAGTTTTGATGATGAAGGTGATCCTACTTGGTATAACGTAACCACATTTTTATCTGAACCATCTGGGGGGAAAGTGACTTTTACTTTTGAACCTGATGTAGTAGGTGAATATCGTTTCAGGGGGCAATGGGTAAGAACAGGAAATCCCAAAAAGTACCCTGGAACCAGTACCGGATGGCAAGAAGCAACGCCTGAATTGTTGGTTGAAATTTGCGGTTGCGACCATGAAATGACTGGAGAAACATTTTGCGGATCTTATGAATATCCTGAAGGATCAG
>JAWOHY010000120.1:0-8466 GCA_046484945.1 Bacteroidales bacterium | reverse complement strand
CGCCCCCACAACCGGGAAGAGTTGTTGGTGCGCGTCCGCACCCTCACCCGCCTCAAACGGGCCAGAGTCGGGCTAGAAGAAGAGCGCAACCGGCTGCAACTGCTCTACGACATCAGCCAGGCCATCAGCGCCGAACTAGACCCGGACATTCTCATGGCCACCATCATTGATAAAACCCAGAAGGCAGTAGGCGCGAACAAGGGCAACATCATGCTCTTAAATGAAGCAGGAGAGGTGGACCACAAGTTCCTCGTCCGCGCCGGTTCGACCGTTGAGATCAGCGACCGGGTGACGCGGGAGGTGATGGAGCGTGGACTGGGCGGCTGGCTGATCCGGCACAAGCGCGGCGACATCATCGAAAACATCCAAAATGACGACCGCTGGATCAACCTGCCCGATGATCCGTCCGAACAAGGCTCGGCTATTGGCGTGCCTCTGGTCAGTCCGAAACGGGTGGTTGGGGTGATGATCCTGAACCATCCTCTGGTGGGCTATTTTAACAAGCAGCACTTGTCGCTGCTGGAGACGATTGGCACGTCGGTCGCTTCGGCGTTGGAGAATGCCAACTATTTCACGGAGATCAGCGAAGAGCGGCGCAAATTGGGGGCTATCCTCACCCAATCTACCGACGCCATCATCACCACCGATGAGGCGTGGCATATTTCGCGCATCAACAAAGCGGCGGAAGATTTGTTTGGCGTGGATGCCTTTGCCATCGCCAACCGTTCCATCCGCGACATCCCTGAACTGCGTGTGCTGATCCCGATTTTTGCCAATGCCGCCAACCGCGCCGCCCCAGAAGAGGTTCTTTTGGAAAATGGCAAGACGCTCTACGCCAGCATTTCGCCGATTCAAGAGGTGGGGTTCGCGGCCGTTATCCAGGACGTGACCGAATTTAAGCAGATTGAGGAGATGCGGCTGGCGGAACAGCGACGCGAGCAGCAGCTTCTCAAAGACATCTGGAAGTAGCGTTGGGTGGAATGCCTTTAACGACAACCGTTGAAGGAAGAGAACGGTATAACATACGGGCAAGATACGCAAGGGAATGGCGAGACAATCCCGATGTGATGAAAGGTATCTTAATACCTACTCCCACTGGACAACAAATACCATTGGGCGAACTTGCAGAAATAGAATACCGTTCAGGTCCAGGAATGATACGGGGCGAAAATACCTTTTTGGTGGGTTATGTCCTCTTAGACAAAAAAGATGAGTTTTCGGAGGTTACCGTGGTGGAAGATGCCGACAATTTCCTGAAAGAAAAAATTGCATCGGGAGAATTGAAAGTGCCTCCGGGGGTTAGTTTTCAGTTCTCGGGAAGTTATGAGAATCAAGTCAGAGCCGAAAAAAGACTGGCCATTGTAGTACCTTTGGTGCTGATTGTCATATTCTTAATTCTTTATTTCCAATTCCGTTCCACCACTACAACGCTGATGATATTTTCAGCTATTGCATTGGCTTTTGCAGGAGGGTTTTTGATGCTTGGGTTATATGGCGAAAGTTGGTTTATGGATTTTTCGCTTTTCGGCACGAATATGCGGGATCTGTTTCAAATGAAAACCTACAACCTGAGTGTGGCAGTATGGGTGGGCTTCATTGCCTTATTCGGAATTGCAACGGATGATGGTGTTGTTATCTCTACTTATCTGATGCAAAGTTTCAAAAAATATAAGCCTGAAAACATTGTTGAAGTAAGGAAAGCCGTATTGGAAGCAGGAATGAAAAGGGTAAGACCTTGTTTAATGACCACAGCCACTACATTATTGGCTTTGTTGCCCATTCTAACTTCCTCCGGACGTGGAGCAGATATTATGATACCGATGGCGATACCTGCTTTTGGAGGTATGACGGTTGCTTTGATTACCTTGTTTGTGGTTCCGGTTCTGTATTCAGCAAGGGAAGAATATTTAATCAGAAGAACATCAAAATGAAATCGCGGTTAATATACATATTCGCACTATTACTGGTTACAGGTTATGTAAAAAGTCAAACTTTGGACGATTATCTGGCGATTGCAGCAGAAAACAATCCCAATTTGAAATCCAAATACTTTCAGTATCAGGCGACATTGGAACGGGTGCCTCAAGTCGGTTCACTCCTCGATCCGCAGCTTTCATTCAGCTTTTTTGTAATGCCAATGGAGCGTTATATGGGCGATCAAATTGGGAATATTTCATTGATGCAAATGTTTCCCTGGTTTGGAACACTGGGAGCAGCTAAAGATGAAATGACCTTTAAGGCAAAGGCAAGATTCGAGGATTTTAATGAAGCCAAATCAATGCTGTTTTATGAAGTGCGGGCTAATTGGTATGCCTTGCAGTTATTGGAAAAAGAAACTGCCATTACCAGAGAAAACATTGAACTGCTGAAAACAATGGAACAAATTGCCATTACACGGTTCAAAAGCGGTGGGCAAAGTAGTGAAAATCCAGGCAGTTCTGGAAATATGCCCCAAATGAATGCAACGGAAAATATGGGCGGTAGTGGAAGTATGGTAGATGTTTTGCGCGTGCAAATGGAAATCAATGAACTGCAAAACAATTTGGCGATATTGGAAGATAGCAAAATCCCGCTTTTAGCCCGGTTTAATCAATTGCTCAACCGAGACAAGAATCAGCCTGTAATATTGTCGGATACCATTATTGCTGCGTCAATGCCGCTTTCGCTAAATGAAATACCCGACAGTATTAAAAACAATAACCCGATGCTGAAAATGTTGGAGCAGGAAGAAGCTGCATTTGTTGCACAGGGGAAAATGAACCGGAAAATGGGCTTGCCAGTGGTTGGAATAGGCTTGCAATACAACATTTTCAAGTCAAGGGCAAATAGTGAAAGTATGATGAACGGTCAAAACATGCTGATGCCCATGGTCACTGTATCCATTCCGCTATGGCGAAAAAAATACTCGGCATCCGTCCGGGAATCGGAATTTATTCGACAGTCGGTCAATGAGCAAAAGCAGGATGAAGGCAACCTGTTGATGGTTAATTTTGAAGATGCCCTGAAGGATTTTAAAGATGCCGAACGCAGGTTGATTTTGTACCAAAACCAGACAGCCCTGGCAAATCAGGCCTTGAATATCCTTATCGTGCAATATACAACCGAGGGCAGTGATTTTGATGAAGTGTTGAGAATACAACAACAGTTATTGGATTACCGCTTTAAATATTTAGATGCCCTTATTGATGGCAATATTGCTGTATCGATGATGCAGCGGTTGATGGGGCGTTAAATTGCAAAATTGGAATTAAAATGAAAAAAGTATTGAACAATAGAATTCTCCAACTCAGCCTGGTGCTGATTGTTGGTTTGTTTTTAGGATGGCTGATTTTCAAACCTGGCACCACTTCCAAACCCGAATATTCTCACGAACAGGGGGAAGAAACTACCTACACCTGTTCAATGCATCCGCAAATCCGGCAGAACGAACCGGGCAAATGCCCTATTTGCGGAATGGATTTAATTCCGATAGCTCAAAAATCTGATAAAGGTGAAAGCAGTCCATTTGTGCATGCCATGTCGCCCGAAGCAATAGCCCTGGCAAACGTGCAAACCCAATTGATAAAAACAGTTTCTCCCGAACACGAAATTTACCTTACAGGGAAAGTTGCGATAAACGAACAAAGATTGGCCGTAATAACTGCAAACTATTCGGGCAGGATTGAAAAATTGTTTATTGATTTCACAGGTCAAACCGTAAACAAAGGACAAAAATTAGCATCCATTTATTCACCTGAATTGGTAACAGCCCAGAAGGAATTGATGGAAGCAGCAAAGTACAAAGACATCAATCCGGTTCTTTATAATGCTGCCAGGGAAAAATTGCGGTTGTGGAAAATAACAGAAAGCCAAATCACTGAAACTGAGAATAGTGGAGTTGTCTTGACGGAATTAGATGTGTATTCTGACCAAACGGGCATTGTAATCAGAAGAGAAATAGCAAAGGGCGATTATGTAAACAAAGGCACAGTGTTGTTTGAGATTGCCGACCTGGGTAATGTATGGATTTTGCTGGATGCTTACGAAAGTGATTTATCGTTTATGAGAATTGGTCAGAAAATTAGTTTTACCGTTGCGTCTGTTCCGGGTAAAGATTTTATATCTTCCATCTCATTTATTGACCCTTTAATCAATCAGCAAACCAGAACTGCAGCGGTAAGGGCTGAAATAAATAACCCACAGCAAATGCTCAAGCCGGAAATGTTTGTGAGAGCCAAAATCAAGGCAAGTTTGTCAGTCAAAGAAAAAACATTGGTAATACCCAAAACCTCTGTCTTATGGACAGGTAAGCGTTCTGTTGTTTACGTGAGAGTTCCTGATGCGGAGTTTCCAGCTTTTGAAATGAGAGAGATTACGCTTGGTGCTTATTTGGGCGAATACTATATTGTGGAAAGTGGATTAAACGAAGGTGAAGAGATTGTTACAAACGGCGTATTTTCCATAGATGCAGCAGCACAGTTGAGCGGCAATTATAGTATGATGAACAGGGTATCAGATAATACCATTGCAGTGCCTGACAGGTTTTCTGACCTGTTAACCGATTTTGTGAACCAATACTTTGATCTAAAAAACAGTCTGGTACAGAGCGATTTTCAGCTTTCCCAGTCAAATGCTGAAAAACTTGAAACCGCTTTAAACAAAATTGAAATGAATCTTTTGGATGAAGAGGCACATGATATCTGGATGCAACATTATCGGGTGTTAAAAAAGCAAATTGAATTATTTGTAAAGGCAAATGACATAGGAAATCAGAGAGAGGTTTTTTCGTCACTTAGTAATCAGCTAATTGAAACTGCGGATTTATTCAGGTTGAAATTTGAAACTGTTTTTGTAGTTTACTGTCCAATGGCAATAAAAGACAAAGGGGCATATTGGCTGAGCGAATTTGAAGAAATCAAGAATCCATACTTTGGAGATGCCATGCTTAAATGTGGTGAAATAAAAAAGAAAATCGGCATGAAAGAAAAACTTGAATCGAGGCCAAATCAGGGTCATCACCATTAAGCCCACTCTTTTGTAGTTAATAACATGTTGGAATATTCACTAAGTTTGCACAACATGATACTGAGAACCGAAAAGATCGTTAAGAAGTACCGGCAGCGAACAGTTGTCGATAAGGTTTCTGTTGAGGTAAGGCAGGGTGAGATTGTTGGTCTTCTTGGGCCTAACGGTGCTGGTAAAACCACTTCTTTCTATATTATTGTCGGGTTGATCAAGCCATTTTCCGGAAAAGTTTTTCTGGATGATGAAGAGATCACGGAAGAGCCGATGTATAAGCGGGCACAGCGCGGTATCGGCTACCTTGCCCAGGAGGCTTCGGTTTTCAGAAAACTCAGTGTGGAGGACAACCTGCGTGCGGTGCTTGAGTTTACAGGAATAAGCAAGGCTGAGCAAAAGGAAAAGCTCGAGTCGCTCCTGGATGAATTTGGCCTGATGCATGTGCGAAAAAGCCTGGGTATCCAGCTTTCAGGCGGTGAACGGCGCCGGACTGAAATTGCCCGCTCCCTGGCCGTCAATCCGAATTTTATTCTTCTCGATGAACCTTTTGCCGGAGTGGACCCCATTGCTGTCGAAGATATTCAGAATATTGTCTCCCGTCTGAAAGATAAAAACATAGGCGTGCTGATCACCGATCACAACGTCCACGAAACCCTCTCCATCACCGATCGTTCCTATCTCCTTTTTGAAGGGCGCGTGCTGAAATCAGGAACGTCGGAAGAACTCGCCCAGGATGAGCAGGTGCGGAAACTCTACCTGGGGGAGAAGTTTGAATTGAGAAGATAAGTCCTGCCCTTCATTTTATCAGCCATATCTCCGAAACCGCTTTAACTGAACGGTCGGAAAAGAAATCGGCCGCAGGAAAGAGTCGGAAGGCGCCCCACTCCTCATTTTCACGGTTTTCGACAAGTAGCACCTCCGACTGGTCATTCCGGTTGAAGATCTCGCTAAAGGTAAACACACACCGGTATCCGTCGACCGAGGCAATGATGAAGTAACCCTGTCGCAGTAATGCAGGAGTGACACTGAAATGATGCCCCAGTAATTCTTTCAGCAGTATGCCATTGAACGGGGTTGTACTGTGGATTCCCCTGCCCCGGCCGTAGAAGATGGTTTCATACGTCAGTGCATGCATGTTTTCATCTGTCCGGACGATCTCACCCGCCCTTTCATTGTTATTATAGATTGTTATCATTGGCGAATAAAGAGGGCTCAGGTCACGGTTGACCTTGAAGGACCTGTCGGATGAATGTATTGTTATCTTAACCGGGTTTGAGATGTTTCTCTCGGTCAGCAGGTCATGACCGACAACCAGTTTCACCTCCTGTGGCAATGGCCAGAGGTCTTTGGACTTGGATGGGACAATGCGGGCGACCCGGGTGGCGATGATGATCTCATGGCGGTGGACCGGGTAATAGAGCTCACCCCAGCTAAGCACCACCGATTCGCCGGCTTCGTTTTCGACGGTCACGAACATATCGATGATCGGAGGGAACTCCTCTTCGTTCTTTTTATCCAGGATAAAGCCATTCAAAATATCATACAAAGAATAGCCGTCATATCGGTAGGCGCCGATAAACCGGTTGGAACCGTTGTCCGGCAGCGCTTCCTTGATAATGAGTGACCGCAATGGCAGGGCAGTGATGTCGATCATCCCACGATTAGATGTCTCTCCGGCGATTTCGATGACCGTTTTCCCGGCCAGCGCGTAAGTTTCAGCATCATCGTAAAAATCATTCGTCATTTCCTGCGCATTCGCCGTTATGGTTAAAAACATCATGATAATCATCGGGTGAATTTTGCAACTTATTTTCATTTTCATCAGGTGTTATTGAGTTATTATCCATTGGATTCGCAAATTTTTTAAATGCAGATGGTATCTGATCGTAGAAACGGTTGGGAGCGGGAACAACAGGTTTTTGTCCGGAGGATGACATGATCTTTAATCCAGCCTGGTTATCCAGCAGCAAGGCCAGGAACGCACTGGCCGCCTCGGGGTTGGGCGCTTTATCCAGCATGGTGACACTATAGATCATGGCTTCTCCGTGGATATCAATCGTTGTACCGGGCTTACTTCCGATAATGGAAACGACAGCCTGGCGATAATGGGCGTCCAGTTCGGGATCCCTGAGATTGATCTCACCGGGTAATTCGATGAATGTCAGGCCGTGCTGGATGGCCACCGATTTATAAATAAAAATGAAATCTATTTCCCTGATTTCCAGCAGCGCCAGCAAATCTACCTCCTTGGGCCGGATATATTTCCGGTCTTTGCCCATGAGTTGCTGGGTCAGTCCCGGCAGGCTGTAATATTCCTCCGCCAGCTGGAATGTCATCAGGGTACGGTAACCGCAAGGGTCGGAATCGGGATCGGAACGGCCAAAGCGAATATCCTGCCCGGCAATCACGCCGGGCCAGTTCTGATCATTGATGACACTACTGCCTGAGGATTTTTCAGTGAAAGCGATCACCATCTCATTGGAGGCAAAAGGGATATGCCACGCGGTATGATCAGGGATCAATAACTCCTCGATGATCCTGTAATCGGCTGAAGCCATGATGTCGCAGGGCTTTTTCAGGTCGGTGATCTTGCGGGCGGAAGCCACGCTCCCGGCAGATTCCAGCAATACCCTGGTCCCCGGGTATTCCTTTTCAAACTCGTTGGCAATCAACCGGAACGGAACCGAAAGACTGCCGGCATGAAAGATGATGACATCTCCGCTGATTTCCTGCTTACCCTCTCCCTCTTTCACTCCAGTCCGGTTACATGAAATAGCGAGCAACAGAAACAGAACGGGATAAAAAATAATTCTCCGGCAAACCCACATAAATTTCAACCCCAGATCCTTAGTACATATAAAATACAACATACAACATACAATATATTAAATCCTTAGCACATAAAAATTACAACTTACAACATACAACATCATTTCCTCCTCTTAAACTCCTCATACGCCTTCTCCACCGCATCATCCATCTTTGTATGCAGCATTTCATAAGCTTCCAGCAGCTTTTTGGCCTTTTCTGTCAGATGGGACTGCCCGCCGGACTTACCTCCCCGCTGCCGGATGATCAGTGCATAGCCCAGCAACTCTTCCGCTTTTTTCACATCTCCCCAGGCCTTGCGGTAACTGATTTTCAATGCATCCGCCGCCGCTTTCAGGGAACCTTTTTCATAGATCAACTGCAGCAGCTTATAACGGTCTTCCTCAATAATACCTTCCCCTGTCACGGAGGCCAGCCATAACTTGTAATTGAGGAATATTTCGGTTTTGCTTGGTTTTGGTCGTTTCATCTACCTACCTTTCTGTCATCCCTATGGGATTTAATGGATTTTTCCTTTTTTTCTACCGGGCTGTCATCCCTACGGGATTCAATGGATTTTTCTTTTTTCTACCGGGCTGTCATCCCTACGGGATTCAATGGATTTTTCTTTTTTCTACCGGGCTGTCATCCCTACGGGAT
>JAWOHY010000113.1:0-7888 GCA_046484945.1 Bacteroidales bacterium | reverse complement strand
ATAGTTTAACACCTACGGTGTATTGTCGCGGTTGACAGCGTTTCACGAGGGGCGGGGCCTTTTTCATCAGCCGAAATCCCGATCAGCCGATCGGACGATATCACATTTACTTTCCCAGATCAAATCGAATATCGCCTGATCGCCTGTTCGGGATATCGCCTGATTTCTTTCGCCCCTTCAGGGCTCTGTATTGCACACGCCGCCTTTTACCCTGCCAATGAATTGGCAGGCTACTGTCATAAAGCCCTTCGGGCCATGACATTTCGGCCTGCAATTCTTTCAAAAATCCCAAATCCCAAATCAAAATCACCCAATCACCCAATCGACCAATCGTCCAATCACCCAATCTTCAGCTTCTCTTCCGGAGATTTTCGCCATTGCAATAATTTTCCGTAAATTTGTCCGTTTAATTGCAAGTCCGTCAAACCTTAACACTTATCTTATGTGGAAGAGATTCATTTTCAGATCAGTCATCCTGCTCATGGCCGTTTCGCTGGCAGGAGGCATGAGTTCGTGCAAGAGCAAGAAGAAGCTGGCCAGGGAGAAAGAAGCGGCCGAGTATGCAGCACGGGTCAACACGGCTAAAACCACGCTGCTGGATATTTTAAACGACAACACAGCCATGTCGCTCGATGAAAAAGAGGCGGCTGTCCGGTCCATTAAAGACATGGAACTGAACGACACTGAGGTAGATGAACTGCTCAGGCAGGCGGAGGAAAAACTGGCGCGCGAACGGGCCGAATGGAACAAGGCCGCCATGGATGCCAGGCAAAAAGAGGAGGCTGCGCTCAAAAAGGACGCAACAACCATGAGCCTTGGCGATTATTTTGCATCGATTTCTTCGGCTTCCAGTGTATCGCAGGCGAACATGCTGATAGCGGATGCCTTGAAATTGTTCTCCAGCCCCGATGCACCCGTGCTGATCATCATCAGCAAAGAAGCCGGGATCGTCGATTACGACCGGCCCACAACCATCAAAAACTACCTGAACTACCTGAAAGATACCAAAAACAACATCAATCAGGTAGAGAAAATCGTATACGACAACAGCGGAAAAATTAAGGAACTCGAACTGATTAAAATGAAATAACCTATGAAAATCAAGATCTTATTAATATTTGCCCTGACACTTTTGCTGAGCAACAGCCTTTCCGCACAGGACATATTAAGCAAGCAGCGAAAAGCGGCCATCGACAGCCTTGCCCTGGAGAAAGTCAGGGACCTGAGCAAATACATCAGCATTATCGGCAGCAAGGAAACGCCGTTTTCAGAAGCCAACCGCGTGATTGAACGAACCCTGGAATTGTTTGTGGAAGATGCACAGATGGGCGTTTCATCGCTTTACCGGGAGGAGATCAAGTATTACCCGGTGCGGAAATACCTGGAACGGCTCATGGCCTTGAACTACGATAAAATCAACATCAAATGGTACGATATCCAGTATATCAGCGACCTGGAGCTGCAACCCGACGGTCGTTATGTCGGGGTGATCACGATATATCAGCGATTCGAGGGCACCACCGACGATGGGATGGTTTACAAGGACACAACCAAGAAAGATATCACCGTTTTCGTTGAAAAGAAACAGACTCAGATCAGCGGCAGGCTGATCGATTTCTGGGATGTCCTCCTGGGTGATATCCGGGTGGCCGAAACACAGCGCTGATATTCAGCATGAAACACATATTGCTTTCCTTTATCCCGCTCCTGTTTGTCCTGGCTTTACAGGGGCAAATCGTCGAAGATTTCATTGATGACGAAAGCGACCTGTATGCCGCCACCAAACAGGTGAACCAGTTCTTCAGGAGGTTCAACGGGGAAGAAGACACGAAAGGCGTTCGTTATTACCCTGGGGACAGGATGTTTCGTAATGCGGGATTGCGCAAAGCTTACCTGGAGAATCTATTCAATAATGAAAATCCGTTCATCACACCGGCCTTAAAAGAGAGCTTCATCGGGCACATAACAGATTCAAGGCTGCCGGTCTATCTTGAATTTCACGGCGGAAGCTGGTTTGCCGAGGTCACAACGACATTCAGTTTTCAGGGCGCTGAAAAATACCTGACACTGTTCCTGCAGCTTGAAAAAGATACCATCGGCTCCAAATGGGTGATCACCAATGTGTTCTTTGAACCTTTCGCAAAAGTCTTTGCCGATCAGGACAGTCTGCGGACCACGGGACAGAAGTTCCTGCACCCTATGAGCCATGAACTCGACTTCATGAACCTGGTGAGGGCTTTCGAACAGAAAGAGAGCCTGGAACACTATGTCGCCTGGAAATATCATCCTGATTATCTGACCTTATTTATCTATGAGTACAAACGGGGAAATCTCGTTTTCAAAACGGTCTCCAGGGTTAAATTCCATTTTTTCCAGATTGACGGATGGTATTTTGAGATTGGCGAATTCAACCGGAAAGGTTACAATACCGGGTGGCTGATCTCTAACCTGATGAAGATCAGTCCTGAAGAAAAAGACATCCTCATGAAATATATTTATCATGAATAGGTTTACCCATCATTATTTTATCTTACTGGTCATCGCCTTTTTTATTTTCAAGCCTGTAGTTTCCATTTCCCAGGATGATCCGGCAACAGGGCAGGATACATTACAGATTGAGAATTACCGGGAGCAGATCAAGCGACTGGTTGGTTTCCTGGAATTTTCGCTGAATACGCTGGGTGATCCGGAAACCACCACCAGGGAAAAAGAGGTCATCATCAACGAAAGTTACGGGAAGGCCTTTCTCCATCCGAAAGTTCAGATTGAAGACGACCTGGACGAAAACCGGGAGATCCTCACTTATAAGGAAGTGCAGGCATACCTGAAAGATGTGGATTTCTTTTTCAGGACGGTTGAGTTTGATTTTACCATCCAGGATATCCAAACCTTGACAAATACCGACGGGATGCTGTTTTTCAAGGTAACGGCCAACCGGAACCTGAAGGGAGTAACGGTGGATAACGAAAACGTCAGTAACAATATAACAAGGTATATAGAGATCAACCTGGACGATGACGAGCAGGTTTTAAAAATTGCCAGCATTTACACCACTCGTCTGAATGAAGCCGAAGAGCTGATGGTCTGGTGGAACAATATGCCGGCGGCCTGGAAAGCTGTTTTGGGAGATGATTACTTTATCTGGGACTCCATCCCGCTGAGCCAGATTGATTTCCTGAATGACACGACATTTTTAATGGTGCATTGGATGCCTGAATTGATTGATGTTGAAACATATATATACATTGGCACCGACAGTTTGCTGATCATTGAAAAGGACACGGTAATGCGCAAATTGCATGACACCATCCCTGTAGGGAAAAACAATGCCCTTCGCGCCCTGCGGGAGATCGTGCAAACCGAATCCCTCGATGTAAGCGGCAACCGGGATATCACTGATCTCTATCCTGCCGATCAGATGAGTGAGCTGAAGTCGCTGAACATCGCAAAAACACCTGTCAGCGATCTCTTCCCTGCCCGGAACCTGACAAGGCTGCTCCGGCTGAACATATCAGGAACCCTGATTGACGACCTGTCCCCTATTCAGTACAATTCTCAGATCAGGGAACTCTACCTTGACAGCACATGGGTCAATTCACTGGAACCCATCCGTAATTTTTCAGCGCTGGAGATGCTTCATTTCAGCGGCAGTCCTGTTTCAGACCTCAGTCCTGTGAAAGGATTAGGGAGCCTGCATGATGTAAGGCTCGACAATACGCCCGTCAGCGACCTCAATCCCTTGTCAGACCTGGTCCATCTGAAAAGCATCAGTTTTTACGGGACAAATGTTACAGAGCTTTCAGCCCTGCAATACTTACTGCCCCTGAAGCGGATCAATTTCGGGAATACCGGGATCGATGATGTAACGCCCCTGTCAAAACTGGAGAACCTTCAACTGATCTATGCCGACCAATCCCGTATCAACGATCTCATGCCTCTGGGCAGCCTGCCTTTGCTGGAAAAGATCTATTGTGACCAGACAGGTGTAACGCGCAGCCATGCAAATGCATATATGAATGCACACCCTGATGTGCTGGTGATTTATGAAAGCCAGGGTTTGTCTGACTGGTGGGCGAGCCTGGATGAGGGATGGCGTGATATATTCAGGGGGTATGTAGCGCTTGACCCAAACCCTACCAGGGAGCAGCTTCACAAGATCACATTAATCCATCAGATTGACCTGGCAGGCAATCCTGCCATTAAGGATCTTAGTCCACTGGTAATCTTAACAAACTTAACAGAGATTTTTGCAGGAAACACTCAAATAAATGATATAAGTCCCCTGTCAGAACTCATTGATTTAAAAATACTTTCATTTCCTGAAACACAGGTAGCAGACCTGACTCCGCTGCAGATGCTGGTTCACTTGCGGGAATTGGATCTCACTTCCAGTGGCATTAGCTCACTCACCGGCCTGCAGGGTGCAAAGAGCCTGCAAATACTTAAAATAGAGAACACGCAGGTAAGCGATCTGGAGCCGTTAATGGCTAAAAGCGCTATACGGTTCATATATGCTGACGGTACCAGGATTGGCAAAGCCGATATCCAGCGATTCCTCGATACCCATCCCGGCTGCCTTGTCATTTATCAGACCCCGGAAATAAAGCAATGGTGGGCTGGTCTGACACCAGCCTGGAAAAGTTCTTTCAGCGAACATGTTGTCATAAACGGACAACCGTCGCGCGAGCAGCTACAATCGGTTGCCGACCTGGAATCATTGGACATTTCAGGAAAAAGAGACCTTGGCACCTTAGACCCGCTGCAAATCCTGATACGACTGGAGGAACTCGACGCTTCCAATGGCACGATCAGTGACATCACGGTTCTGGGCAGTCTTACCAGGTTAAAGAAGCTGAACCTATCCGGTAATCCCTTATCCAACTTGTCTCCATTAAGCAAATTGCCAAACTTACAACAACTTGATATCAGCAATACCCCTGTTAAAAAGTTAGATGCTCTTAAATTCAATGTTTCCCTGGAGCATCTCAATTGCTCCGGCACACAGGTTAAGAAACTGAAACCAATCGGAAATTTATTGCAATTGCGAAAGCTCGAGTGTTATAATACAGATGTGAACAATTTAAAGCCATTGCTGGGTCTTCCCCGGCTCAGAAACCTGGCGTGTTACAATACGAGGCTTTCCAGAAACAAAGTGGAGGCTTTTCAGGAGATGATGCCGGGGGTGGAGGTTGTTTTTTACTAGCTCCTCAAATAGCTCGCCCCGTTCATATCCAGGATACAGCCTGTCATATATTCCGTACCTTTTGATGCCAGCAGCGTGATGGCATAAGCCAATTCTTCCGGGTTTGCAACGCGGTTCATGGGGCTCTGGGCCTTGACTGCCGCGCCTCGTTCACTTTCCAGGATTTCATGGGTCATATCGGTATCCACCCAGCCCGGTGCCAGGGTATAGACCTGCACGTTCTTAGCGGCCAATGCCCAGGCCATTGACTGGCCGAATGAATTCATGGCTGCCTTGCCGGCGCCGTAAGGTAATGCGTAAGGCTCTCCCCGGAATGCTCCCCGTGACGACACGTTGATGATCTTCCCGCCTCCCTGCGCGATCATTTGCTTAGCCACCAGGAATGAAAGATTGGCCATTCCGGTCAGGTTAATATCGATTGTACGATGCCAGTGCTCTTTCCATTGCTCGTAATCGAGGTCGTACCAGTTGGTTTCTTCGTAAATACCGGCATTATTGACAAGTATATCGATCCGACCCTTTTGCTTTACGATCTTGTCAAACATCTTTTCAATCTGCAGCGGATCAGAAAGATCGGCTTTCAGCATCATGTGACAGGTACCGGGCAGGGCGTCGAAGGTTTTCCGGGCCTTGTAATCATTGTTGGCATAATGGATAACAACTGTTGCGCCGGCTTCTGCGAACATGTGGGCTGTTGCAGCACCGATTCCCCTGGAAGAGCCGGTAACCAGGACAATTTTGTTTTTGAAAGTGATTTCCATGATGGGTTGAATGATTAGTTTTCTGACAGGGATGGAGTCCCTATAGCTTAAAGTACACTCGATATTATTTCTTTGAGTTCCTGATAATTCTTCGCCACCGGAAATTTTGGAAAATCGCGGATCACATTGTCAGGGGGGCGGAACAGGATGCCGTGCTCAGCCTGTATCAGCATTGAGGTATCGTTATAAGAATCTCCCATGGCGATCACCGTGTATTTCAACCCTTGCAGCGCCTGCACAACTTTGCGTTTCTGGTCTTCCTGCCGCAGTCTGAACCCGGCAATGAATCCTTCATCGTCGATAATGAGTTCGTTACAGAAGAGTGTCGGCCGGTGGAGCTGGGCGATCAGGGGATCGGCAAACTGGGTGAAAGTGTCAGAGACGATCACCACGGGCAGCTGTTGTTTGATCCATGCCAGCATTTCGAGGGCTCCCTCCATCGGCCTGATGGTTGCAATTACATCCTGGATATCCTTCAACTTCAGGTTGTTGTTACGCAGGATGCCCATCCGGTAACGCATCAGCTTGCCGTAATCGGGTTCGTCGCGTGTTGTGCGGCGCAGTTCGGAAATGCCGGTTTTTTCTGCCACGTTTATCCAGACTTCAGGGATAAATACACCTTCCAGATCAGAGCAAAGAAATTTCATATTATCGGAAATTTTGAATTTTGAATTTTGAATTTTGAATTATCCTACAGTCCTATCCCTCGCTTCTCTCGGGACAAGCAGTCTTACCGTCCATAACTCTCCGCCAAATGCCTCTTAAACGCCGCATAATCATTCTTCATATGACCAAAAGCTTCCTCCTTCTCTTCCAGTCCCTGCAAGCTTGGCGGCAGTTCCGGATCGAAATGCAGCAATGCCTGTATCTCTTCCGGAAATTTCGCCGGGTGGGCCGTTTCAAGAGAAATAAAAAGCTGGTCTTTATCAAAATGACTCCCCTCCTCTCTCAGGAACGTGTTCAGTCCTGCCCAGCCAACAGCTCCGTGCGGTTCCAGCAACACCTTATGCTTCTCCCAGGTATCTTTTATGGTCTGACGGGTCATTTCATCTGAAATGCTCACGGAATAAAGCTCTTTCTGCATCAGTTCAAGATCAGCCTGCCTGCTGATATTTCCCTTTTCATCCATCACACCTCCGTAAAGCGAAACCAAACGAGCCAGATTGCTGGGATGGCCGACATTCATGGCGCTGGAAATGCAATTCCGGGAAGGCTCCACTTTTCGATATTCGCCGGTTTTCAAATAGAGCGGAAATTCGTCATTCTCATTGACGGCGATGATGAAGCGCTTTACAGGAAGCCCCATTTTCATTGCCATTACTCCACCCATCATATCGCCAAAGTTACCGGAAGGGACGGAGAAGATCACGTCATCATCGGGCAGTCCGGCTCTCAACCGTGAAAACGCATAGAAATAATAAACGATCTGCGGGACCAGTCTTCCGATATTGATGGAATTGGCAGAGGATAGGTTCAAATGGAAAAGATCGGGATCGGCAAATGCCTCTTTCACCAGCGCCTGGCAGTCATCGAATTTACCATCGATGGCGATCACTTCCACATTTTTGCCCAGGGTGGTCATCTGTTTCCGCTGGCGGTTTGTCACTTCGGTTTCAGGGAACAGCACCAGTACCTTTATATTATCCAATTCATTGAGAAATGGTCGGCCCGTGAATTTGGAGGGGAATATTCGCCGGAAATTGCCGGAATAATGCAAAAACATTACGAGCTGGGATATGCCAGAAGGCCGGAAAGCATGGTGATGTGGAACGGAGGGAAGCAGGAACTCAGCTGGGAATGGTTCAGTCTGGATAATTATGATGATGAAGCTCAAAGCCCGGACGCCCACGACGCCGCCGTCGCCGCCGTCAGCCACACGCCGCACCTGATCGCCTCGGCACTGGCGGCCGCCACCCCCCGCCAG